>PMTT01000690.1:6995-30283 GCA_003167275.1 Bryobacterales bacterium
AGGACGTTGAAGTCCGAGAACTTTGGCTGATGGTCGTCGGCCGCCCCCGACCCGTAAAGCACCACCGAGACGAGGCATTCGCCATAGGCCTTCTTCAGCCGATCCACGAGTTGGTTCAAGAGGGAGTCCATGGATGGATAGATCCTACCAATCGCGGCAGCATCCGCCGCCGAAGCCTCCCGAGGCATCCCCGGAATCGTACCCTCCGAAGCCACCACTCCCCCGGCTGCCCCAGGTGGAGCGGCTCATCGTGCCATGCCGCATCAGGCCGGGGAGCAGCCCGCGGCCGCCGAGCCCGCCATAGCCCGCGGGGTTGCCCGCCCACATCAGCACGACCAACATCAACAGGCCGCCCGCCACCGCCGCCCATGGGATCGAATCGGAGAGGGACCAGCGGACACGGCGCGTAATCCGCGCGTGCAGAGTCAAGTGGTGTGCCTTGGCGGAGGCATTGCCGATGGTTTCGGCCGCGCCCCGCAGAGCTTCGCCATAATCCTTCTTCCGCAGTGCCAGGCGCGACTCCCGAAGAATCTGCGGAGCCAGGCCGTTGGTCAGTTCGGGCTTTAATCCGGGGCCGGTCTCGACCCAGTCATGGCGATCGTTGACAGTCAGGACCAGCATCACGCGCTCATCTTTTTCCGGAGCTGCGGCGTTGGGGACTTGGCCCCAGGCGCGGAAGATGGTTTTGACGACATCTTCGAGCGGCTCCCCTTCGAGCGAGGAGATGGTCACGAAAGAGATCCGCACGCCGGTAGACCGCTCGACCTGACCGCAGTACTCCTCCAGTTCGAGCCGGGTCCCCGGATCGATGACCCCGGCGAAATCGCTTACAAATCCTTGCGGCTTGAGGGCTTTCCAGTCGACGGCCCACCCGCAAGACGCGCAGAATACCGCGACGGCGCCCAGCCGCAACCACTTCTTCATGTTGATTTTTCAGTGTACTACGGGCAGGCACCTGGATTCGGACGCCCTCGATGCGGTAAAATAGATTGAAACGTTGGGACGTCGTCTAACGGTAAGACTGCAGACTCTGGATCTGCGTATCGGGGTTCGAATCCCTGCGTCCCAGCCACTCAAATCAACAAGTTAGCCGGTTGCTCCCCGTCGCTTTTCTTTGATTCATCCTGAGGTGTGCCCAGGCTGTGCAGCTTTCGCCCTGTCAGCCACATAGGTTTCGAGTTTGCGGGCGGCCCCGTGAAGGTCCCGCTCGCTAACGATGTTATACCGCTCGAACACCGAGCGGGTCTTGTGGCCGCTGATCCTCATTGCGACTGTTTCCGGAACACCGGCACGGATCAGGTTGTGTACGCCGCTGCGGCGGAGATCATGAAAGAGCCTCTCCTGCTCTCCCGGGGACGCGGCAAGTCCGGCGGTGTTGCAGGCCTCGGGGAAAACCCAGTTTCCGGAGATCCACATATCGTTCCCAATCCGAGCAGAAAGCTCGCGCCCCGCGCACACCCATAGACGTACATAGCCATCTCTTCGAAAACCGCTGCCTAGTCACCGCTTCTTGTTGTTAGAAAGCTGGAGGGACTGACGGTGTATTAGTTCCGGTGTCATACTATATCCGTTATGCGCCCTCTGTTGACGTGTTTTTTGTTCGCAGCGAATCTTTGGGCCCTCGGTGGTCCGCGCTATGTGGATACGTCTCCACACCCCGGCGCCTTCGCATTGGTGGAAAACGGCGCGGCCGCAGCCGTCAGAGTCGACGCCGCCGATTGGCCAGGCGTACAGCGAGCAGGATACGATTTGCAAGCCGACGTGAATCGCGTAACCGGCGTCACTCCCGCCTGGGACACCGCCGCCCACAAGATGGTTCTCATCGGGACCGTCGGCAAGAGCCCCCTCATCGAGCAATTAGCCCGCGCCGGCAAGATCGACGTCAGCGGCATCCGCGGCAAATGGGAATCGTTCTTTTTGCAAACCGTCACCAACCCCTTCCCCGGCGTCGATAGCGCCATAGTCATAGCCGGCAGCGACAAGCGCGGCACGATCTTCGGCATCTACGACCTGTCCGAACAAATCGGCGTCTCCCCCTGGTATTGGTGGGCCGACGTCACGCCCGATCACAAGTCCGCCCTCTACGTCCTCGCCGGCAAATATCAGCAGGGTGAGCCCAGCGTCAGGTACCGCGGCATCTTTTTCAATGACGAAAAGCCCGACCTAGATTTTTGGGTCCGCGCCAAATTCGGCGAACACACCGTACCCGGCGGCACTGCCGCGAACTTCAATAGCGCCTTCTACTCCAAAGTTTTCGAAGTCATCCTTCGCATGAAGGGCAACTACCTGTGGCCTGCCATGTGGAACAACGCCTTCGCCGAGGACGATCCCGCCAACCCCCGCCTCGCCGACGAATACGGCATCGTCATGGGCACCAGCCATCAGGAACCCATGATGCGCGCCCAGAAAGAATGGGACTGGCATCTTCGCGCGGCCAACGGCAACTGGAACTACGCCACCCAATCCGCCATCCTCGATGACTTCTGGCGTCAGGGCATCCGCCAGCGCAAGGACTTCGAAAACATCTACACCATGGGCCTTCGTGGTGAAAACGACTCCGCCATGGTGCGCACCGCCGCCGAGGGCGTCGCCTTAACCGAAAAGATCGTCACCGCCCAGCGCAAGATGCTGGCGGAAGAGGTCAATCCCGATGCGACCAAGGTCCCGCAACTGTGGGCTCTATACAAAGAGGTACAGCAGTATTACGAAGGCGGTCTGCGCGTGCCCGACGACGTCACGCTCCTCTGGGCCGAAGACAACTGGGGCAACGTGCGCCGCCTCCCCACGCCCGAAGAGCGCAAGCGCTCCGGTGGCGCCGGCATCTATTATCACTTCGACTATCACGGCGGGCCGCGCAGCTATCAGTGGTTGAACACCAGTCCCCTGAACAAGATCTGGGAGCAAATGTCGCTCGCCAAACAATATGGCGACGACCGCATCTGGATCGTTAACGTCGGCCACTTCAAAGGCTATGAACTGCCCACCGAGTTCTTCCTCAGCCTCGGTTGGAACACAGCGCGATGGCAGGGCGACACGGTCAACGAGTATACCCGCCAGTGGGCCGAGCGCGAGTTCGGCGCGCCCTTCGCGTCCGAGGCTGCGGCGATTGTCGACGCTTACACCGTCTACAACGCCCGCCGCAAGCCCGAATTGATCGAGCCCGGCACTTACAGCCTCGTCAACTATCGCGAAGCGGAGCGCGTCGTGGAAGATTACGACGCCCTCGCAGCCCGGGCGGAATCTCTGTACGCGAGAATTCCCCCAGCCAAGCGCGACGCCTTTTTCCAACTGGTCCTGTTCCCCACCAAGGCGTCCGCGAATTTGAACGCGATGTACCTCGCCGCGGGCAAGAACAATCTCTACGCTTCCCAAGGTCGGGCCAGCGCCAATTCCTGGGCCGCCAAGGCCAAGACTCTGTTTGACACCGACGCCGCCCTGACCAGGCAGTGGGACGCGCTCAACGGCGGTAAGTGGGAGCACTTCATGGATCAGCCCCACATCGGCTACACCTCCTGGCGCGACCCGCCCGCCAACACCCTGGCCGCCATCAAACTCGCCAGCGTGCAGGCCCCCGCCGAAGCCTCCCTCGGCGTTGCCACCGACGGCGGCTCGTCCACGCTGCCCGCCTTCGATTCGCTGAATCAACAGCGCAGCTACATCGATGTCTTCAACAAAGGCCGCGAGCCTTTCGAGTTCACCGCAACCCGCAGCGCTCCCTGGATCACGTTGAGCCAGTCGAAGGGCCGCGTGGAGGACGAAACGCGCGTGTGGGTCACCATCGATTGGGACAAGGCCCCGGGCGGCGTCAATCCAGGCTCGATCAAGATCACCGGAGCCGGCCCTGATGAGACCATCAAGCTTACTGCTCGCAAGCCATCCAACCTGACACGCGCCACCCTCACCGGCTTCGTCGAAGGCGCGGGATACGTCGCCATCGACGCCGGCCACTTCACGTCCAAAACCGATGCCGGCCAGGCCGCCTTCCGCCCAGTGGAACAATACGGCATGCGTACCGACGCTCCCGTCGACGTTCAGGGCCTCAACGGCGGTCCGCACCTCGACTACCGCATCTACGTTTTCACGCCCGGCGAGGCAACTCCCCGCCTCACGCTCGGCCCTGCGTTGAACTTTGCACCCGATCGCCCGGTCCGCATCGCGGTCTCGATGGATAGCGAGACGCCTCAAGTCCTCACCATCGTCCCGCGAGGTTACAACGCAGCCAACGGCAATCGTGATTGGGAGCAATCCGTTCGCGACAATGCCCGCTACATCACCAGCAAGCACCAGATCGCCGCTCCCGGCTATCATACCTTCAAAGTCTGGATGGTCGACCCCGGCGTAATCCTCGAGCGCATCCTTATCGACACACCGGCGTCGGCGAAAGCCGTCAGCTACCTGGGGCCACCGGAGAGTTTCCGCGGAACCAAGCGA
Organism: Bryobacterales bacterium; assembly: GCA_003167275.1. Taxonomy (GTDB): domain Bacteria; phylum Acidobacteriota; class Terriglobia; order Bryobacterales; family Bryobacteraceae; genus JAIQFL01. Next base: position 11,427 of record PMTT01000690.1, read on the forward strand.
TAGCACTTGCCGTGACCCGCAACTCTTGGATCGCGAATGAGCGAGAGTCGAAACGCGTGGCCCTGCTCATTATTGTGATTGCCCTCGTCGGGCGCGATGATGGAGTGTGAACGAAAGGCGTCAAGAATCGCCGCGATCGGATCGAGTGGCACTGCCAGACGCGGGGTTGCAACTTGCTGGCCGAGCGCCGACACGAACGCAATTCCCAGGGCTAGGGCGGGTAGGCTGGTTTCGCTCGATGCCTTCCGTGGCGCCACCATGGCGTTCATGATTCTGGTAAACACTCCGGGCGATGGAAACCACACCTACTGGCCGCTGGAGCACGCCAGATGGCATGGCTGGACTCCCACGGACGTTGTGTTTCCATCATTCCTTTGGATCATCGGGGTTGCCATGACGCTCTCGCTGGGCCGCCGCCTCGCGCGCGGCGATTCCCGCGCCGGCCTCTTCCGCCAGGCTGCACGGCGTGCCGCCATTCTCTTCGCACTCGGTGTGCTGGTGTATGTGTATCCCGCCTTCGACCTTTCCACCCAGCGGATTCTCGGCGTGCTCCAACGCACCGCGATCTGTTACCTGGCGGCGGCCGCGATTTATCTCACCACCAGGCTGCGGGGACAAATCGTCTGGATCGTGTCCCTGATGGCCGTTTACTGGCTGCTGATGAAGTTCGTTCCGGTTCCCGGTTACGGCTCCGGGCGCCTGGACGTAGAAGGCAACTTGGCGCATTACGTCGATCGGATCGTTCTCGGCTCCCACAACTATCTTCAGACCAAGACGTGGGACCCGGAGGGGATCGTCAGCACCTTGCCGGCGATCGCCACCTGCCTGCTCGGATTGGTGGCCGGCTACATCCTCGGCTTGCGGCGCAGTCTCGGGGAGCGCTGCCTGCGCCTGCTTGGCCTGGGCGTTATCCTGCTCGCCGCGGGCCTCATTTGCAACACCTGGCTGCCCATCAACAAGAAACTCTGGACCGATTCCTTCACTCTTTTCATGGCCGGTCTGGATTTCGTCCTCTTCGCCGGATTCCTATGGCTGGTGGATGGTCTGGGCTGGCGCCGCGTGGTCAAGCCCCTGGTCGTCATGGGGATGAACACGATCGTCATTTACCTGGCGAGCGAATTTCTGGACGAAGCTCTCGGTTGGGTCCATTGGACCGGCGCTGACGGAAAAGTTGTGCTCCGCGAGTGGCTGTACGAGCATCTCTTCGCCCAACTGGCCTCGCCCTACAACGCGTCGCTGATCTACGCGGTCTCGTACGTGCTGGTGATGTTTCTGATCGCTTGGGCGTTGTACCGCCGTGGATGGTTCGTTCGTGTTTGATCGGAAACCGGGAATTGAAGAACGCCCGTGACTGGGTTGTTGCCTTTAGGGATGCCGCCGCTTTCCGCTGCGGTGCCAAATGAGTGGGCGGTTGTGTACGGGAGGATGCGAGATCGCCTGATGCAACAACTCGCCACACCAGCAGCCGCGTAATATGATGGATCCTGCCTGGCCGAAAAGGATCGACTGCGGCCATGTGAGAACGTTACAGGAGAATGGCCGGAAAACGGACCTCTGGCAAAGCAAAATCGCATCGGGCTTTTGGCCAGCAGCCAAAACCGGCAAGGATGTTTCGGGATGGCTTCGAAGCCCGCGTGTCCACGCACGACCAATTGCAGTAATCGCATCCGTGAATCATGAAGAAATAGGTGTCTGCCGCCGCCGTCGGCCGACCCAGGTCCGCAGCCGAGGCGGCCTCCCTCGTTTCATAACGCATATCTGGCGACCAAGTCATGCGATATCATTGGTGCGGCGGACTTCCTCCAAGACGCGGAATACTATGGTGTCAATTCATGAAAGGTCCGGTACCAATAACCCGGCCTGAACCTGCCGGGAACGCGAATTACAGCATTGCCATCGGGTATCTTCGCGCGGCCATCATCGTCGTCGTGGTCGCAGTCCACTCGGTCCTGGCGTACTGCTCTTTCGCGCCCCTTCAAATCCTGTTTGGGACGAGGTCGGGCCTTTGGAGGGCATATCCCATAGTAGACGGCCAACGCTGGGCTGGCTTCGATCCGATTGTCGGGTTTACCGACCCCTTCGGAATGCCACTCATGTTTTTCTTGTCCGGGCTGTTCGTATGGAACAGTCTGCAGCGGAAAGGCATTGCGCGATTCGGACGCGATCGGGCGACACGACTGGGCTTACCGTTCGCGGTTGCCGTTGCTTTTCTGGCACCTGCCGCTTACTATCCGATGTATCTGGCCACCGCTAGCGGTCCGACTCTCAAGACCTTCCTCCGACAGTGGTTTTCGCTCGGCGAATGGCCGTCTGGACCCGCATGGTTCATCTGGATTCTGCTGGCGTTCGATTGCCTCGCTGCAGGATTCTTCGTCATGATGCCGAAGTGGGCCGACCGGCCCAGCCGCTGGTATTCTCGCCTGTTCAGCAGCCCGGCGAGGTTTTTCTGGACGCTGACGGCCGTTTCCGGAATCGCCTATGTCCCAATGGTGCTGGCCTTCGGTCCTTCGCGCTGGACGGCGTGCGGGCCATTCATGTTCCAGACGAGCCGGTTGCCGCACTACGCAGTCTGGTTCTTTGCCGGCCTCTTTACCGGCGCTTATGGGATTCATCGCGGTGTGATTGCGCCGGATGGAGCGTTGGGGCAGAACTGGCTGAGATGGCTGGGTTGGGCATCGGCCGCGTATGGGGTACTGGTTGTGGTTACCCATCCGGCGATTCGGTCCACTGCGCCGCCCTGGTGGGAACTCGTTGCCGCCATTGCATGGGTGCTGTCATGCACCTCAACGACGCTCTGGGTGCTTGCGATGTTCCTTCGGTTTGTTGGCACGCGCGTCAGGGTTATGGATTGTCTTTGCGAAAACGCTTACGGAATATACTTACTCCACTATCTCTTCGTGATCTGGCTGCAGTACTCCCTGTTGCGAGCCCCTCTCGCCGGGTTGGCAAAGGGAAGCATTGTGTTTCTCGGCGCGCTGGCGCTGAGTTGGGCCAGTGTCGCTGCCCTACGCAGGGTTCCCGGCGTCGCGCACATTATTTGACTTGACCGCTCCTCTCGGGGTCAGCCTTAGATCTGACCTTGCAGGTCTCGCTTTCTGCCAAATACGTTGGCGGACCTCCGAACTGGACCCTTAACAGGCTAGGCGACTCGACATAACGCACGCTTGCCGAATGCTCACGATGCGACTCGGACACATCGAGAGACCAGCGAGCGTTTGCGCCTCGGAACGGTGCGCCGGGCGAGCGGGTATGGGGCTGCATTCAGTCGAAAGTTCCGGCGGGAGATGAGCGCGCCCGGAACCGTGAACTGGACCTACTGGTGGCACTTTCGCATCACACCAATCTGTCGCTCGGCTGCTACTGCAAGACGAGAGCCGCTGCCACAGGTCCTTGTTGCGGGAGCTTCTCTTGGAGCGCGACGCCGAAATAGGTTGAGGACGAGCCCAACGGCTATCGATTGTGCCTGGCAGAGTTGCAATTTCGTGCGACCGTGATTTGAAAGTCCGATGCGGCCTGTCCGCTAGTTGCCGCTCAAGGCCGCTCAGACCCCTAGTCCACGTCGGTTACCACGTAGCCCACACGTTTTTCGGGTTTCGGAGGTGCGGGGCTGAAACACTGCATGGATCGGATTCTGACGGCGCCGGGAATCGCCGCGAGTTGGCTCTCGACCGCTCGCTGGAGATCGTCTGGTGATCCGGCAGCTCGGGCGTTCAGCATAAGTTCATGCTCCCCGGCCGGAGAGGCATCCAGGTTCCCCTGTATGGAGAGTTCGCCTCCGTTGCGCACGATCGAAGCCTTGACCCAACCCGTGGGTGACTCGTCCATCACCTTCAAATGCGCGATGATGAACCCCTTCTCCGTCAGAGCGGCCTCAAGCCGTTCCAGCAGCGGACCGACAACCACCGCGGGCGACGCTGCGATCGCCAGTTTCACGGTTGCGCGACAATTCAGCCAGGCCAGCGCTGCCTCTGCCCGCGCGTAACGTTCGTAGTCGATTTCGAGGATCTTCCCGCCCGGACGGAATCTACCGCCGAGAACGTCGTCCAGCCAAGCAGCTACACCCTCCCCGGTGTGCGCACTGAGAAACCGATTTGAGCCGCTGGGTAACGACGGAAACTCCGTGAAGCGGTCGGCCTTGCTAAAGCACACAAGGTCCGCCTCCTCGATCTGTTTGTAAAATAGAAAGGCCAGTTCGGGGTCCATGTCGGGGTCCATCCACTTCTTTGCACGCTCGGGATCGACCAGAACCGTGTACGGCGCAACTCGGAAGCGCGCGGCATGCTCCAGCTTGAGAGGCTGCAGCACCGTTGCGGAGATATCTGTACAACTGCCGACGGCTTCGGCAAAGATGATTTCCGGCATATGGACGCGCAATTCCTCGGCCGCGTGGAGCAGATCGGAGAGGCGGCAGCAGAAGCAACCCCCGACCACCTGTCCGGTCTGGATGTCATTCGCCTCGACGAAACGCGTATCCACGAGCTCGGCACCCTGGTCGTTGAGAAGTGCCGCCGCCTTCACTCCCCGCCCTTGAAGTAGTCGCGCGGCCGAGACGATCAAGGAAGTCTTCCCGGCACCGAGGAACCCGCCGATGGCTACGATGGTTGGGCGGAAACCCCGGTCCTGCGGTTTGCTCTCACCGTGATTCATAACCCCTCCCGGACACCGAAACGTACCATAAGGTAATCTTCTCTCCCTAATTGCCGTCCGGCGGACCGCCTCCTTGCAGATTCACGGTAACAGCGAGCAGCCCGCAGCGACGCCAGGCAGGGAGCGCGGCGAGAAACTCGCGGACGTTCCGTTCGGGATCCCAAGGCCCGTCGGGGTAGTCCCAGAATATGGGCCCGAGCGTATTGGACTGGTAGGGATAAAGGCGCATGGAATGTGCAGTTCTCGAAGACGAAGTTCGTCAGGGCGTTTTCGCCGCCGTCTATGTAGATGTGCCCGCCGTCATTCTCGAACGAGCAGTTGACAAACTGGAAATCGTCCAAAACGGCGCTCCTGCTGGACCCGGAGCCCGAGGCATACCCCCGCCCCGTAGAATATGCGGGTGTCAACTGAATCCACACCGCGAACTTATTGTGGGTGCTGATGAAGGGTACGTCCTCGAAACGCAAGTGTTTAACGGGCGGGGCGGAGCCATACCCGACGGCCAGCGCGGAGGTGTAGCTGTAATTCACAAATCCTTTCACCACGAGATCTTCGATTCCCCTGGGCGCGCCGGCGCCATCGCGGCCGGCTCCGCCTCCGCCACCGTAAAGAGCAAAAGTGTCGTCCATGGTCATCGCGAACCCGTCTTCAATCAGGATGTGACTGCTGCCGCTGAAGTCATAAGCATCGTCATGGTACTGGTGCTTGCGGTTGATGATCTTGATGTCACGCACGAGCGCTTTAGAGGCTCCGCGAGTGCGCAGCCGCGGTACAGATAAACCTTGCCGGCGCCCCGCCGGCCGGGCTTCAGTTCAAGATTCCGGAGTGGGCTTGACCGGGGTGTCAGAGTATCGGGAGGCTCTCGGCGATTGATCCTGGAGGCTCCCAGGTTGAAGAATGAGGCATATGTATGCCAGTTGCTGAACGTAATCGCGGCACGCCGAGCCGTAGTAGGTACGGCTTGCCGCCTTGAGGTGATCTGAGAAGGCTTGGAATGACTGCGGTTCCGCCTCAAATTCGTGTGCAAATTCGAAAGCCCCGCCTCGTCATCGACCTGCGCAGGGATCTCGCAAAACCGGACCTCTTGTCCGCCATATTGGCGCTGTTTCTGCCCGGTTGCAGACTGAATATGGCTGGCGAGCCCTTAGTTCGCAGTTCCGTGGCGTTCACTCTCCAGGTCTACGGTCATCTCTTGGAGGAAACAAAAAAGGAGACCGCGTCGAAGATGGATGCTGCACTTTGGCCCGTTGCTACCACGATTGCTGCCAAACCCGGCTTAGTGAAAGTCAATTGAGGATTAAGTCCTTTAGAATCTGGCGCGCCCGGAGAGACTCGAACTCCCGACCTACTGGTTCGAAGCCAGCCGCTCTATCCACCTGAGCTACGGGCGCGCAATCCAGCGCTGCATTCCTCGCCACCTCGACCCGAGGTGCGCGGAAGCAACGGTACTGTGACGATTCTAGCAGATCGGGTTGTCCTTGTTCCTGCCTTCGCGCTGTGCGGCGTGCCACAATCGGACGATGAAGAAACTCGACTTCATCTTCTTCGATGCTGGCGGAGGCCACCGCGCCGCGGCCAACGGCTTGCGTCAGGTGATCGAGCAACAGGACCGCCCGTTCCAGATCCGCATGGTGAACTTGCAGGAACTGCTCGATTCCATCGACATCTTCCGCAAGATCACCGGGCTGCGTCTCCAGGATGTTTACAACGTCTTCCTGAAGAATGGCTGGACCCTGGGCTCCGGGCCATTAATGACCGGCATGCACACCATCATCCGCATGTTCCATTCGCAACAGGTGCGCGTGCTCGAGAAATTCTGGCTTCAGAGCCGTCCGGACATGGTGGTGTCCCTGGTCCCCAATTTCGATCGGGCCCTCTGCCAGAGCCTTCGGAAGGCCCTCCCCCAAGTGCCCTTCGTCACCATCCTGACGGATATCGCCGATTATCCGCCCCATTTCTGGATCGAGCAGCAGGATCAGCACCTGATCTGCGGATCGGATAAGGCCGTCGAGCAGGCCCTGGCTTTGGGACATACGCCGGCCAAGGTGCACCAGGTGTCGGGCATGATCCTCAATCCGCGATTCTATGAGATCACGCCGCTCTCACCGGCCAGGCGGGCGGCCGATCGCGCCGATCTCGGCTTCGCCCCGGATCTGCCGGTCGGGCTGCTGCTCTTCGGAGGCGAAGGCGCGACGGTGATGTTGCAGATCGCCAAGGACCTCGACAACCGCCAACTCCTGGCCATTTGCGGGCACAACACCAAACTGGCGGAAAAACTGGACGCGCTACCACACCGGGCAGCCATGTTCGTAGAAGGCTTCACCAAGGAGATTCCGCGCTACATGCAACTGGCGGATTACTTCATCGGTAAGCCTGGACCGGGCAGCATCAGCGAGGCCGTGGCCATGCGCCTGCCGGTGATCGTGCAGCGGAATTCCTGGACATTGCCGCAGGAACGCTACAACACCGAGTGGGTGCGCGAACAGGGTGTGGGCATCGTGCTCCCCGATTTCCGGGGGATCGCACGGGCAGTCGATGAACTGCTCGTGCCCTCCACTTACGCGCGCTTTCGCACTGCCACCGAGCGGATCCACAACCGCGCGGTGTTCGAGATCCCGGACATTCTGGAGGAAATCCTCCAGCATCACTTGGCTTGAATCTGCTCCACGTACTTCACCAGGGCGAACACACGCATATCGACGAAGTCCTTGTTCTGGCCGATCTGGCTGAAGGACTTGCCCCACATCGGCATATCAGCAGTGCCGTGCTCAATGGTCTCTCCCGAGCCCTTGATGCTCATCTGGACCGCCAGCGTGGGGAACTTCCCGTTATTCTTGCGGGTCAGTTGAGTGAGGTCGGTCGGCTTTCTCTTCAGGGCATCGGCGGCTGGGCCCCCGCCTTTCGCATCCGCGCCATGGCACACGGCGCAGAACTCATGGAACAGCTCCGCACCGTCCAACGAACGGGTGACATGCACCGGGATTTCCTTGATCACTTTGGTCTGCGCGTACGCGGTGGCGAGCCCGCCCAGCGTCAAAGCTCCCAATAGAAGATAAACAGGCTTTAAATTCTTCTTCATGACCTGATAATAAACCCATTCACCGCAAAGTGAAAGGAATTTCCCACCTGCACGTGGTGCTTTTTTTCATTGGCCGATTGGCAACCGCTTGCCGTGGACGATCCAAACGACATCCGCGCCGGCGCACGGATAGCAATCCGACGCACGACGATGCCCTCAATTTCGCAAAAACGGTCAAGCGGCCCGGTGCGTCGCGGCATAGACTGACGTTGGAGGCTACGATGATTCCCTGGAGACGCGTCGCCCTGCTCGGTCTTCTGAGCTGGCTGGCGCCATTCGTCATTTCGTTCCTGATTTTTCCCCTCAAAAAGGCCAATGCGCCGCTGTTCGAAACGTTGATGAGCGTCGTAACCTTGATGACTGCCGCCGTGCTCCTGCCGCGGTGCTTTCGGAACCGGGCGGTAACGGTGCGCGGGGCCGTTCTGGCCGGCGCGGCGTGGCTGGCGATCAACCTGGCGCTGGATTATCCGATGTTCGCTTTCGGCCCCATGAAGATGGACCCGGGGACTTACTATTCGGAGATCGGCCTCGCCTACCTGATTTTTCCCGTATTTGCTTTCGGGGCGGCGCGGCTGTCGGGGGTGGCGGTCAGGGCATGAGGCCATCCACGGAGCAGGATTACCACGAGCGCATCGTCCGGACGCTCGTCTTTATCCAGCAGCACCTCGACGAGAGCCTGGAACTGGACCAGGTGGCCGCGGTGGCGGCCTTTTCCAGCTTTCACTTTCACCGCATTTTCCGCGGCCTGGTGGGTGAGTCGCTCAAGGAGCATGTTCGCCGCCTCCGCCTGGAGCGCGCCGCGCAACGGCTCAAGCGGCAGGACGCACCCGTAACCGAGGTCGCATTGGATGCGCGATTCGAAACACATGAGTCATTCACGAGGGCAGTCAAAGCCATGTTCGATGTATCTCCTTCCAGTTACAGAGCGGCGCACAAACCCGTGCCCGAAGCACCTTCGGGAACTCACTACGACGATCCCGCCGGTTACCACCCGCCCGGTTACGGCGATCCTACGCCAGTGGAGGTGAAGGAACTGCCGCCGATGCAGATTCTCTTTCTGCGGCACCTGGGGCCCTATTCGCAAGTGGGCGCGACGTGGGGCCGGCTCATGAGCTGGGCTGGACCGCGCGGGTTGCTGGGGCCGCAGATGAAGATCATCGGGATCGTGCACGACGATCCGGATGTGACACCGCCGGAGAAACTCCGCTACGACGCAGGCGTAACCGTCAGCCGCACGGTGCGTCCGGAGGGCGAGTTTGGCGTACTCGAATTGCCCGGAGGCAGGTACGCGGTAGCGATGCATAAGGGACCGTACGAAACGCTTGGTTCCACCTACCAGCGCCTCTATGGAGGCTGGCTGCCGAAGAGCGGTTTTGAGCTGCGCGACTCTCCAGCGTTCGAGCAGTACCTCAATTCGCCGCAGAACAGCAGGCCCGAGGACTTGGTCACGCTGATACACGTGCCCGTGGAATAAGACGCGGGACTCTAAATAACTGAACTTCTTTGTGGGGCAGCCAATCCTGGCTGCAGCCGCCCCTTTAGGCGGCTTGTCGACCCAGGCGCAAACTCAGTTACCGTTCAGGTATTACCGCGCGACTGGGTGTGGCGCTGGCCACGGCCGGGTTTGAGAGCGACCGCCTCGGCGGCTGGCGGCGCCGAAATGGACCAGTGGCCGAGCTTATACTCACGATGGTAGCCGGCCGCGCGGTTCCAGATTGTCACCTTCACGATTCCGCTGGCATCGCACGAGTATTCCTCTTCCACCTCCCAGCCGGCGCCGTCGCCGTTTCGACTGACGTCGACCAGCATCAGGTCGACCGAGCCGCGCAAATCCGGGTCGAAGGGAAACTGGATGTCGTCCCACAGCGTGAGATCGCCCGACGGCTGGCCATCCTCGCCGATGTGGGCCGCCTCCACGTACCGGAAGTGGCCGATGTTGTGGACCGCACGATAGGATCGCACCACCCGCAGCGGAGGCGCGCCACGCCGCGGCAACTCCACGCCGCACGGGAAGATCGGATCGAACGCCACATCGCGGCCGTGGTCGGCCTCGCGCCACACGCCGAAGTTACGCTCGAAGCGGTCTCGCAGCACATAGCCGGAGCTCGCATCGGCGTTGATGGCGAGGCCGAGGGCGGTGGCCGAGCGCATGTAAGCGGAACGCCGCACGGCCCGCCCGAAGGTCTCTTTGAGCACGCGCGCCACGGCCGGAAGTTCGGAGCCCCCGCCGGTGACATACAGCGTTTCGATGGACTGGCCGGGATCGGAAGCAAGCAGCTTCTCGACCACCTCCACCGTCCGTTCCACCAGCGGCCGGCAGCGCTCGTAGTAAGGCGCCACGGCGATCGAGACCTCACCCCAGCCCTCGCGGACGCGTTCCAAATCCACGACGATACGGCGCGTGTTGGGATTGAGTGACTCCTTGCGCTCCTGGCACTCCTCCAGCAGACGGAACGACTCGGCATCGGTGAGCGACGGCCGCTCATCCGCGAAGCCCGCGGTTTCGAGCGCCAGGTTGGACAGGATCTCGTCGAAGTCGTCTCCGCCCAGATCCGGGAGGCCGGCGCTGGCCACCACCGTGTGGGTGTCGTCCTGCATTTCGACCAGCGACACGTCGAAGGTGCCGCCGCCGAGATCGTACACCAGCAGCGACCGTCGCGGCTGTCCCTTGCGCTGCACACGCTCGCGATGGCCGAACTCCACGCTGGCCGCCGACGGCTCATTGAGCATCCCCAGCACATGGAAGCCGGCTCCGCGGAAGGCTTCCGCCGTGAGGAATCGCTGGTTGCTGTTGGCATTGGCCGGCACGCCGATCATCACCTCCAGCGGCTCGCTGCGATCGAGGGACAGCGTGGAAGCCTGGCGTAACTGCTGGCGGAACGCCGTTAGCAACTCGCTCGCCAGTTCCATCACCGGTAGTGTGCAGCCGGCGAGGTCCAGCCGGGTGGTTGGGCCGGCGCGTTTCAGCAGCCGCTTGAGGGAGCGCAACACCGTCCACCCGCGATTGCCCTGCACCGCCCACGCGTTCCACCCGAAGCGCCGTTCGTCACCGCGGATGGCTACCAGCGGCGGGAACCACTCGCGCACCTGTCCGTCGGGGGCTTCAAAACCCACCAGCGGGTAGTTTCCGCGGTCCGCCGACGCGGCCACGATACGCGTTGTGCCGAAATCGATTCCCAGTTTCATCCGAATGCGCCGACATTTGCATCTTAGCGCCTTCGGACCGGGCGCGGTGCTCGGCGGCCATCGACATCCTCTGACCGATCGAGGGAAGCCAGAATGGCCTTTGAATCGACTATGGCTGAAGGAATATAGTGGTGAGAATTGGACGTGCAGAAGACCATGGAGTTCATTCTGGAGCAGCGGTCACAGACGGAGGTTAATCTGAAAGAGCTCTCCCAGCGCCAGTTTGAAATTAGGAATGAGCTTCGGAGGGCCGTTCGCCTGGGGATCAAGGAAGCACGTCAGGAGCGAGCCAGGCGCCGGGAGTTGGCGAGCGAGGTGGATGCCGCGATCACCAAGCTGGCGGCTGCCCAGTTGATTACCGAAGAGCGCTTGCAGGCATACTTTGCGTCGTTGAAGTCTGGCAACGGCTGCTCCAGATAGTCGGGGCCGGCGGAGAGTTCGGCGGTGTTGCGCTCCCCCACGTAGGGCATCTTGACGAGCGCCACGCGGATCATCTTACCGCTTTCGCTCTGCGCCAGGACCGCGGCCTCGACAGCGATCGCAAGGAAGAGCAGACCGGGCCAGATTTGCATAATGCCATGATAGACTCACGTGCATGCGATATGCAGCCTGCTTACTCTGCCTGCTGGCTCTTCCCGTGGCCGCCGACCTGGGCACAACTTTCACGGTCGACGATATGCTGGATGTCACGACCGTATCGATCGCCGCGGTGAAACTTCCTCATGGCAAGACAGTGGCCGACAATTCGGAACTCAGATGGAGCACCGATGGCGATCGCCTCTACCTCAACCTGAGGCCCGAAGCGTGGCGCGCCGATGCGGCCCGCCGCTTCCGGCAGGAGACCCAGGGACCCATCGTGGTCCACTCCAGCACGGAGCCATTCCTCGCCTGGGACGATGTGCGGCGGCTCTCGATGGAGCGGTCCCTGGCAGACTGCGATCTCCGCAAAGGCCAATGCGCCGAGGTTCTGCCGAACGGCAGAATGGGGACGTACGAACTCACCGAGGATGGCGGCGCCATCACCTTTTCCGAGGACATCACCAAGAAGACCGACTACGACACCATCCACGGGACCGAATACCAGGTTCGCCTGATCCCCTCCGCCGGGGGTGAGCCCAAGGAAAAGAAAGCCAAGGAGCGGTTCACCGCGGTGCGGCTCAGTCCCGACGGCAACCGCCTGGTAGCATCCAACAAAGAGGGTCTGTGGATGGTCGATACCGCCGCAGGCACGCGCGAGCTGTTCGTCAAGATGCCCGAGGAGGACAAACTGGCGCCGCGCTACCAGGTGGTGGACTGGAGTCCCGACGGCAAGAGTCTGTATCTCAGTTACTCGTCGCGCACTAAGTGGGAGCGAGGGCCACGGCATGCCGGCCAGCACTGTCGAAGAGGTCCGCGACTACACAAAGCGGATCCTGGAGTGGTACGACGCACATCTCAAGAAGTCGGCTACAACTGCTACGGAGTGACTGAGTGCTGGTGTAGTGTTCAGCGGATAACGGGAGCTTTTGAGGCAATGGGAACGGCCGCCTGAAAGGCGGTTGCAGCCAGGATTGGCTGCCCCACGACGATCATGAACCAACAGACCGACCTAACCCGACGAACCTTCCTGGGTGCGGGCTCCGCACTTGCGCTCGGCGCTTCCGGCCAGACCGCGCCGAAAGTGCATTCTGCGCGTCGCAAACTGCACGAGTTCGACTACTCGCAGGTCCGGTTGACGGGTGGGCCACTCGCCAGCCAATACCAGCGCTTGCATGCGCATTTCCTGAAATTGGACGAGGACCGGTTGCTCAGAGTCTATCGGCAACGCGCCGGCCTCCCTGCGCCAGGCGCCGATATGGGCGGCTGGTACGATGCCGAGGGCTTCGTGCCCGGCCACCTGATCGGGCAGTTCATCTCCGGGCTCTCGCGGCTCTATGCCTGTACTGCGGATCCCGAGGCCTCGGCCAAGGCGCGGCGTCTGGTGGAGGGCTACGCCGCTACTTTCGAAAGAGACGGCAATCCGTTCGCCAGCCCCAAGGCCTCGACGACCTGGCCCTGCTACATTCTCGACAAATATGAGATTGGCCTGATCGATGCCGCCTCGCTCGCGGGCGTGGAGCAGGCGCGCGCGCTTCTGCCCCGCGTCATTCAAGCCGCCACGCGCTTCATCCCTGACCATACCTACGACCGTGGGCCCAACAGTCCGAAGCAGGCGCCCTACGACGAGCCGTACATCCTTCCCGAGAACCTTTTCAAGGCCCACTATTTGACCGGCGAGCAGCGGTTCTTCGACATGGCCAGGCTGTACCTGCTGAATGACGAGTTCTTCAACCCGCTGTCAGAAGGCCGGAACATTCTGCCCGGGAAACACGGCTATAGCCACGCGATCGCCCTCAGTTCCGGCGCGATGGCCTACGAAGTGCTCGGCGATACGCGGTATCTGCGAGCCATCCGGAACGCCTGGGACATGCTGGAACAGACTCAGCAGTACGCCTCCGGCGGATGCGCGCCCAAGGAGGCATTCGTGCAGCCCCATTCGGGCGAGTTGGGAGCCAGCCTGCGGTCCACGCACGACCATTTCGAAACGCCGTGCGGCTACTACGCGCACTCCAAGCTGGCGCGTTACCTCCTCGGCTTCACGGCCGATGCGCGCTACGGCGACGGACTGGAGCGTATCCTGCTCAACACCATTCTGGGCGCGATTGACCCCGACGATAACGGCGGCTACTTCTATTACTCGGACTACCATTCGCAAGCGAAGAAGGGCCATTACCAGCGTAAGTGGCCCTGCTGCGCCGGAACCCTGCTGCAGTCAGTCGCCGACTATCCGATCAATCTCTACTTCTGGGACCAGCGCGGCATTTACGTCAACCTCTTCGCCGAATCCGAAGTCAGATGGAAGGTGAATCAGGTCCCCGTCAGGATCGCGCAGCGCACGCGCTACCCCGAGGCGGAGACCATCGAGCTACAAGTGGATCCTGAGGCGCCTTCAGAGTTCGCAGTTCACATACGGATTCCAGGATGGCTCGCCGCTCCCGCGCGGATTTCGGTGAATGGCAAACCGGTCGCGGTGGAGGCCGCGCGCGGCACGTTCGCCGCCATTCGCCGCCGCTGGCGCAAGCACGATACAGTTGAAATCACGCTGCCGTTCTCCTTCCGCACCGTGCCCATTGACGACCGGAACGCCGACACCGTCGCCCTGATGCGCGGCCCTGTGATGATGTCCGCGATCGACCCGCCGGCGGAGCTGGCCGCTACGGCTTCCGCCCTCGCCAGCCTGCAGCCAGCGGAGGGAAAGCCGCTGGAATTCGATTGTGAGACAGCGTCGGGTGCCGTGCGGATCAAGCCCTTTTACCAGGTGGGGCGCGAGACCTACAGCACGTACTTCCGCATTCCGGCACATGGCTAACATAACGAACTCCGCTATCAAATGGACCATCTACGCTGCCCTGCTCGCGTGGGTAGCGGTCCTGCTGTCGCAAAAGATCGACCTGACTACCGCGGATTTGGGCAGGCACATCACCAACGGGTCCATGATTCTGAGATCCGCGGCGGACCGGAACGGAGTCCTGCACACCAACTTCTATTCCTACACGATGCCGGACCAGCCGTTCATCAACCATCACTGGCTCAGCGGGGTGGCGTTTTATCTAATCTGGAGGGCCTTCGGGTTCACTGGCTTGTCCGTGTGGAACGTATTGTTCGGTGTCATGGCATTTGGCCTGTTCTTCGATGTGGCGCGGCGGGCGGGCAAATTCTGGCTGGCCGCGGCGATTTCCTTCGCCGTTATGCCGCTGATCACGGCGCGTTCCGAGGTGCGGCCCGAGACCTTCACCTATTTTCTGACCGGGTTCTTCGCTTGGACATTGTGGCTGTGGCGGGCTGGAAGAATCGGACGGCGGTGGCTGTATGGGCTGCCTCCGCTGATGCTTTTGTGGGTGAATCTCCACATCGGTTTCGTGTTCGGGTTCCTGGCTCTAGGCGCCTTTCTGTTGGAGGCGTCGCTCCCCTTTGCTTGGTTGAGGATCCGCCCGAACCGGAAGGTGGGGAATCCCTCTTCCAAGTCCAAGACTTCAGGCAAAGAAGCGCGCCACTCTGTTGCCAGGGCCGGCAAAACTACCTCGGAAAGGCCGGAGCTACTCCAGGCTGGCCAGACTGAGGGATTGAAGCAACTGGCGACTGTCTCGGGCCTGTGCGCGGTTGCCGGATTGGTTAACCCGTTTTTCCTACAGGGCTTCCTGTATCCTTTGTCGATTTTCGAAAAGTATGGTTATACCATCGCGGAAAACCAATCGATTCCATTCCTGGAGCGGTTAGGATTGGGAGGTAATCAGATTTTCCTACTGTTTCGGCTCACGGCCGGGGCGATAATCGTCAGTTGCCTACTGGTGGCGATCGGCAATTTTCGAAAGCTCGACGTAGCCTTACTGACGCCGGCTTTAGCGAGTGGCGCCATGGCTTACTTCGCCATACGCAATTTTATCACTTTTGCCCTTTTTGTCGTTCCGGCACTGACAGGCGCTGTCAGTGCATCGGGAACGTCCTCGTCTGGCAAGAGGATTTCCTTGCGAGATTCAATCCTCATCTCCATAGCGGTAGTTGCTGTGGCGGCAGCTCTGTTGCAGCAGTACCAGGAGTTCGCGCAAATGCGTCCGACCCTGGGGCTCGGCCTTTTACCCGGCGTGGAGGCCTCCGCGGATTTCTTGAGAGAGAACCACATCGCCGGCCCGATTTTCAACGATTATGATACCGGCGGATACCTGATCTACAAACTGAGTCTCGACGGACAAAGTCAGAAGGTCTTCGTGGACAACCGGCCCGAGGCTTATACCGTGGAGTTCTTCCACAATGTGTACATACCAGCCCAGCAGGACGAACTGCGGTGGCGCCAGATGGACAATCTGTACCATTTCAATGTTATCTTCTTCTCTCACCGTGACAACACNNGCGGAGATCATAAAGAAACATGCTATAGCGGTTCGCGTTACCAATTGATGACCGTGGCGCCTATCCTCTTATAATCGATTTCACTACGGTGCCGCCTACATCCGTAAGCCGGAACTCGCGGCCCTGGGACTTGTAAGTCAACTTCAGATGGTCGATGCCCAGACAGTGCAGAATCGTGGCTTGTAAGTCATGCACATGAATCGGGTCTTTCGTGATGTTATAGCCGTAGTCGTCGGTTTCCCCAACTGTCAGACCGGGCCGTATGCCGCCACCGGTTAGCCACATCGTGAAGCAGCGGCCGTGGTGATCTCGGCCGTAGTCGGTGGCGGTGAGGCGGCCCTGGCAGTAGACAGTCCGTCCGAATTCCCCGCCCCACACCACCAAGGTGTCGTCCAGCATGCCGCGCTGTTCCAGATCCTCGATCAGGCCGGCGGACGCCCGGTCCACATCCTTGCAACGCTTAGGGAGATCCTGCGGCAGGTTCCCGTGGTGGTCCCAGTCGCGATGATAGATCTGGATGAAACGCACGCCCCGCTCCGCCAGACGGCGCGCCAGCAGGCAGTTCGCGGCGAAGGTGCCGGGCTTGCGGGCGTCCTCGCCGTAGAGTTCGAAGGTGTGCGCGGGTTCCTTGGAAATGTCCACGAGTTCCGGCACCGAGGTCTGCATCCGAAACGCCATCTCGTATTGCGAGAGGCGGGCATTCGTCTCCGGATCCCCGAACTCCGCGGCGGTCATCCGGTTCAAGTCGCCCAGCGCGTCCAGAAACTGGCGACGGTTGTCCGGGCTGAATCCGCGAGGGTCCGACAGGTACAGCACCGGGTCGCCTTGGGAGCGGAATTTCACGCCCTGGTATTGGCTCGGCAGGAAGCCGCTGCCCCACAACCGGTCGTAGAGCGGCTGGCCTCCGCCGGAGTTCGAAATCATCACGCAGAAGGCCGGAAGGTCCTCGGTCTCACATCCGATGCCGTACGCCACCCACGCGCCCATGCTCGGCCGGCCGCCCAGACGGAAGCCGGTCTGAGCCATTGTGACCGCGGGATCGTGGTTGATCTCTTCGGTGTTGACCGATTTCAGAAAGGTCAGCCGGTCGGCGATCTTGGCCGTGTGTGGGAGCAACTCGCTGACCCACGCGCCCGATTGGCCATGCTGCGCGAACGCGAACTTCGAGGGAACCACCGGGAAGCTGGACTGCGTCGCGGACATCCCGGTGAGCCGCTGGCCGCCGCGGACGGATTCCGGCAAATCGGTGCCCTGGAACTCCCGCAATCGCGGCTTGTAATCGAACAACTCCATCTGGGAGGGGCCGCCGGACTGGAACAGATAGATCACGCGGCTGGCCTTCGGCGCGAAGTGCGGCAGCCCTGGGAGCCCGCCGTGGACCGTCTTCGGCGCGCTGGCATCGGCACGCGCGTCGCGGGTCGCGAGACTGGCAAGCGCCGCCAGGCCCACGCCGGTCGAATTCAGACCGAAGAAATGCCGCCTCGTCATGCGCCGTACGCGTTCTTCGAACCCACCCATCCTTACTCCTTGGTAATCGTCTCGTCGAGATTCAGCAGCAGGCTCGCCACGCCCGCATACGCGGCCAATTCGGCCTCATCAAGCCCTGTCCGCACGGGGGATTCGCCCTGCTTCAGGAAGTCGTGTGCGGCGCCCGCATTCGCCCTGAAGCTGATGGCGAAACTATCCAGGGCATTCAGCAGCACCTGCCGCTGTTTCGGCTCCACCGCGCGCGCCAGAACGAGCCGGTATCCGTAACCCACGCGCTCGGCCGGCGACGAACCGCCCTCCGTCATCATGCGCTCCGCCAATTTCCGCGCCGCCTCCAGAAACGTGACGTCGTTCATCAGGTCCAAGGCCTGCAGCGGCGAGTTGGTGCGGTTTTCGAAGACCGTGCACTGCTCGCGATTGGGCGAATCGAAGTTCGTCATGTAGGGCGGCGCCACGGTGCGCTTCCAGTAGGTGTACAAGCTCCGCCGGTACAGCCCCTCGCCCTGATCCTGCTTGTAGCCCGATCCCCCGCCCAGTTCCTGCCACAATCCGGCAGGCTGATAGGGCTTCACCGAAGGCCCTCCCAACTTCTCCGCCAGCAATCCCGAGACCGCCAGAGCCTGATCGCGAATCACCTCCGGCCCCAGCCGGAATCGCGGCCCCCGCGCCAGCAGCCGATTGTCGGGGTCCTTCTGCAGTAGCTCCGCGGAGACGCGCGAAGATTGCCGGTAGGTGGCGCTCATGACGATGGTCTTCTGGAGCGCCTTGACGTTCCACCCGCTCTCCATGAATTCGGTGGCCAGCCAATCGAGCAGCTCGGGATGGACCGGGAACTCGCCCTGCGCGCCGAAATCGTCCACCGTTTTCACGATGCCGAAGCCGAAGTACGATTGCCAGAAACGGTTGACGGTGACGCGCGCCGTGAGCGGATTAGCGCGGTCCACGAGCCAGCGGGCCAGCCCCAGGCGATTGTCCGTCGACCCGGCGCGAGCGGGCGCGAGAACTTCCGGCACTCCCGCGGTCACCTTCTCGCCAGGCGCGTCGTAGGCGCCGCGCTTCAGCACGAACGTGTCGCGGGACGCGCCATCGGCCATCACCATCACGGTCGGAATGCTGTCGTAAAACTGCTGGCGCTCGCTGCGCAGGGACTTCAAGTCGCCCAGAGCATTCCGGATTCCCTGTGGGGCCGCGGTCTCCAGGAAGTAAGCGGCGAGTTTGGCCGATTGCGTCGGGCTGCGTTGCGGTTCCGGAATGGCGGCAATCCGGGCCACGGACTCGCGTACCGAAATGGCGGCGGCCTCCTCCGGGGCCAGCGCCCGGTTATAGATCGCGACATCCGCGATGCTTCCGAGGAATCGCAAGCCACCGCCCGCGCCGATGCGCAGCGGAGTCTTCGGATGGTGGATCGGCTCGGTATTCTGGTCGAAGAGGATCCTGGTTTCGAGCGCCTGGCCATTGAGGTAGATCTTTACGCCGGAGGCTTTGCGCTTGCCATCGTACGTGACAAGCACGTGCTGCCACTGGCCAAGCG
>PMTT01000690.1:30296-44960 GCA_003167275.1 Bryobacterales bacterium
ATCCACGCGGCGAGCGTGAACGGTTGGAGGTAATCGAAGTCGGCCACTTTGCCGTCGGCTTCCAGGTAGTGCGTGCCGTCGAAGTGGTGCGACCGCTCCTGACTGATGGTGGGGCGGACCCCCTGGTCCGCGGGCGACCCCCTGGTCGCCCCACCCTCGACTCTCAGCGCGTCCTTGCCGGATTGGAAGACCAAGCCTTCCTTGATGGTCCAATTGGCGTTGGTGATTGGGTCTGAGGACTGGGCGGGGGCAAGAGCGCGACCAGGAGGTCGCGCGCGGACCAGGGGGTCCGCCCCACTTTGCTCTTCTTCTTGGCGACTTTTTTGGGCTTGGGCCAGGCTCCGCTCCCATCGGCGCTGGGCCTTCCCCAACTGCGGGCGCAGGGCCTCGAAGCGCCGTTCGGCCTCCGCGGTTTTCCGATCCAGTTCGGCGAGCTTTTGCGACTGGTCGGGAAGCGGCGCCTTCACCAGCGGGTCTTCGTTTCCGTAGTTCCAAGCAAATCCCTTTTCGTCTGGGACCTGGTTGAAGTACGCGAAGAGCCGGTAGAAATCCTTTTGCGGAATGGGATCGTACTTGTGGTCGTGGCAGCGGGCGCATCCCACGGTGAGCCCCATCCACACGGTCGCCGTGGTCTGCACGCGGTCGGCGACGTACTCCACACGATACTCCTCGGGAATGATGCCGCCTTCGCCGCTGGTGCGGTGATTCCGGTTGAAGCCCGTGGCGATCCGCTGATCAAGCGACGCGTTCGGCAACAGATCTCCGGCGAGTTGCTCGGTGGTGAACTGGTCGTAAGGCATGTTGCGATTGAAGGCGTCGATCACCCAGTCGCGCCAGCGCCACATGTCGCGTGGGCCATCGGTCTGATAGCCGTTAGTGTCGCCGTAGCGGGCGGCTTCCATCCATCGAAAGGCCATCCGCTCGCCGTAGCGCGGCGACGCGAGCAGGCGGTCCACCACTCGGCCGTAGGCGTCCGGTGAAGGATCGTTGAGGAACGCTTCCACCTCCGCGGGAGTCGGCGGAAGGCCGGTCAGATCCAGGGTCACGCGGCGGATCAAGGTAGCTTTATCGGCCTCGGCGGCCGGGTGTAGGCCCTCGCGTTCGAGGCGGTTGAGGATGAAGCGGTCAATCGGATTGCGCACCCACACCGTCTCGCGGATTGGCGGCAAGGCGGGCCGCACGGACGGGAGGAACGACCAGAATGGCTGCCAATGCCCACCCTGCGCGATCCAGAGACGGATCCGTTCGATCTCCGCATCTTTCAATGGAGCGCGCCCGGCATAGGCGGGAGGCATGCGGGTAGCCGGATCGTGCGAGGCGACACGACGCAGGATCTCGCTCTTCTCCGGATCGCCGGGGATGATCGGGTAACGGCCTTTTCCCAGGTCGATCCGGGCGCCGCTCTCCAGGTCGAGCCGCATGCGGGTCTTGCGGTTGGCGGCGTCGGGTCCGTGGCAGGAGAAACATTGGGCGGAGAGGATGGGTCGGATGTCGCGATTGAAATCGATCTGCTGGGAGGAGAGCAGGGCGGGGTGCAGGAGGGCGGACGCGCAAAGTGAAGCTGCCAGCTTCGAGTAAGACATCGTCGTTCCCGCTCTCCGTGCCCCTGGGCGGGGGTAGTCACATTCTACCTGATTGGCGTGGCACGGGCATTATTGCCTGTGTTGGGTTTTCTTGCCTGGAAACCAACACAGGCAAGAATGCCCGTGCTACGTCTACACTGAATGAATGCCGCCCTCCAAACTATTCATCAATGGCTGCTGGGAAGATTCCGCCTGCGACCGCTTCGTCGACGTCTGCAATCCCGCCACCGGCGAACACATCACCACCGTCCCCGATGCCGATTCCTGCGATGTGGACCGCGCCGTCGCCGCGGCCCGCGCCAGTTTCGAGAAGAAGACATGGCGCGGGATGGACCCGTCCAAGCGCGAACGCATCCTGTGGAATCTCGGCGACCTGCTGGTGAAGCATCGCGACGAACTGGCCGCACTGATCACCAGTGAGAACGGCAAGACGCTGCGCGAATCGGCGGGGGCGGACGTCGGGCCCGCGGCGGACTGCTTCCGCTACTATGCCGGCTGGGTGCGCAAGATCTACGGCGAGACCATTCCGGTGGACGGGCCGTTCTTCAACTACACCCTTCGCGAACCGGTGGGCGTGGTGGGCGCCATCGTGCCATGGAACTTCCCGCTCCAGATCGCGGCCTGGAAAGTGGCTCCCGCGCTGGCCTGCGGCTGCTCGGTGGTCCTCAAGCCATCGGAGCTGACGCCCCTGAACGCGCTGCGTTTCGCCGAGATCGCCATGGAGGCCGGCGTGCCGGAAGGCGTCCTCAACGTGGTGACCGGTTACGGAGCGACGACCGGGGAAGCCTTGGCGCTGCACCCGGATGTCGACAAGATCAGCTTCACCGGCAGCATCGCCACGGCCCGCAAGCTGCTGCAATCGTCGTCGGTCTCGAACTTGAAGCGGTTGAGCCTGGAACTGGGAGGCAAATCGCCGAACATCGTTTTCCCGGACGCCGATATGGATCAGGCAGTCAAAGCCTCGCTCTGGGGGATATTCGGCGGCAAGGGCGAAGTCTGCAGCGCCGCCTCGCGCCTGCTGGTGCATGCCGACGTGCATGACCGCTTTCTGGAAGACCTGTCGGCCCGCGCGAGGAAGCTGCGTGTAGGAAATCCGCTGGACCCCGCCACCCAGATGGGGTCGCAGATTTCGGCCCGCCAGATGGACCGGATCCTGGACTACATCGAAAGCGGCAAGCAGGAGGGGGCCACTGTGCTGACCGGCGGCGAGCGCGACACGGCGGGCGACAAGGCCAAGGGCTATTTCGTCAAGCCCACGGTCTTTTCCGGCGTGAAGCCTGAGATGAAGATCGCCCGCGAGGAGATTTTCGGCCCCGTAGTCAGCGCCATTCGTTTCAGCGATGCCGACGAAGCCGTGCGCATCGCCAACGGAACCGTCTACGGCCTGGCCGCCGCCGTATGGACCCGCGATGTCCGCCTGGCCCACCGCATGGCCGGGGAAATCAAAGCCGGATCGGTCTGGATCAACACTTACAACAGCTTCGATTCCGGTTCACCCTTCGGCGGTTACAAGCAAAGCGGCTTCGGCCGGGACCTTGGCTCCTACGCGCTCGATCAATACACCAACGTGAAATCGGTTTGGGTGGCGCTATGAAGCTTTTGGGCCACGAATGAACACGAGTGCACCCGAATAAAACCACTGCATTCTTAGCAGAGAACCATAAATAAAATATACTGCATTGTTGGATTAATAACATTTTGCATGCCGTGATCGTCTGATTCTTCAGCGTCGTAAACACCGAATAATCTCAATGCTTGCGCATACTTCAGCGCTTTCTGCGTTTTCGACCACGTGACCGGCATTGTGTTATAGTTCTTCCTGAAGTCCGAGATGATGGAGGAACTATAACATTATGAGAACCCCGTCTTTCCACGTGGAATCCATACGGTCTTGGCTCCAGAACCATATGGTGGCTACTCTCCCAGAACTTAAGCAGGCTCTCGGAACCGAAGTCGGCATGACCGTCTTCCGCAAGCTCCGAGAACTCGGCTACCACTCCAGCTATTCCCACCGCGGCCAATACTATACGTTGGAGGAAATCGCTCACTTCGACGAGCAAGGCCTCTGGTCCCATCACGATATCTGGTTTTCCCGCCACGGCACGCTGCTGAATTCCGTCGAGTTTTTCGTGCAGGACTCCCCTGCCGGATACTTCTCCAAAGAACTGGAAGCGCTTCTCCACGTGAGCGTCAAGGAAGCTCTCCTCCAATTGGTCGCTCAAGATCGCCTGACACGAGAGTCGGTCTCCAATCGGTTTCTGTATTGTTCATTCGAACCCGCATTACGCAGGCAGCAACTTCTGGCACGCCGTATGAGCCAGGCCCAGCCGCTCCGCCCGGGCGGCACTCCCCCGCCCGAAACTGTATCCCAGGAGGCCAAGGCGGCCATCCTGCTGTTCTTCAGCTTGCTCGATGAGCAGCAGCGCCGCTTGTACGCCGGGCTCCAGTCCCTGTTAATGGGCCACGGCGGCGATCAGCAGATCGCTGGATTGCTGGACCTCGATCCCCACACCGTCGCCAAAGGCCGCCATCAATTGTTAGAACAGGATGTCTTATTGGATCGTGCCCGCAACTCCGGCGGTGGTCGCAAGCCGGTGGAAAACAAAACGCCCGAAGTAATCCAGGCCATTGAACGGTTGCTGAGCAGGACACCGCCGGAGACCCCATCACGGGTTTGAAGTGGACCCACAAGACCACCGAAAAAATCGCCAACCAACTCCAACTGGCTGGCATCCAGGTGGGTCGCTCGACGGTTGCCCGACTGCTCGACGATTTGGGCTTCGCCCTTCGGGTTAACCAGAAAAAGCGTGCGGGTGCCTCGTCACCCGACCGCAATGAGAAGTTCCTGTTTATCCAAGACATGCGCCAGCGCTTTGAACTCCGTGGCAATCCGGTCATCAGTGTCGATACCAAGAAGTCGGAACTCATCGGCAACTTCAAAAACGCCGGTGCCAAATGGTCTTCCTCTGCCGAGGAGGTCAACGATCACGACTTCTTATCCCTCGCATCCGGAAAAGGCATCCCCTACGGTGTCTATGATCCACAGGCTAATCGCGGCTCCGTCTTCGTCGGCGTCTCGCATGACACCTCCGCTTTCGCCGTCAATTCCATCCGTTCCTGGTGGTGCTGGGAAGGCCGATACTGCTATCCAAAAGCAAAGAACCTATTGATTCTCGCCGATGCGGGTGGCAGCAACGGCGTTACTAGGGTGCTTCCAGCGAGTTTTGTGGTAATAGACCGCAGAACTTCGCTGGCATCAAGCGTAGCAATCGACCAACCCAAACCCTTTGTGGTCTGACGCTTCACCTGGTGATACTCCCGAACCCCTTGCCGCGTCAGGATTAATTCGATACCAGCGCCAAAGTCGCCCGGCGGCTCGATAGCGATGCTCTCGGCGCGTTCATCCATCACCTCAACCAGGCAGAGGGCGGTCCACCAGAGTTCGAAACGATTTCCGATCTTATCCGAAGACCCGCCCGGTAGTGGCATACAATCGAGCCGCGCGAAAGCGATTATCGCACGAACTGGAAGATAGTCGGCGGGCTAAGGATTGGGGAAGCGCGTCCCCAAGAAGCGCGATGTCGCTCGCCGAACGGTTTGAGAAGCCAATATGGCGAGCCGAGTGCCACTTGCGCACCCTCAGTGCCCTCCGATTCTTCAGCGCTCCACCCTGAGGCCAGGCAGCGCCCGCAACCCACGTGCTCCTGTTTTGCTCTTTGATTCTTTTCCTCCGCGCCGATCTCCGTGTCTCAGCGTCTCCGCGGTGAGCTTAGTTCTTACTCGTACCGTAGCGCGTCAATCGGATTGATCCGCGACGCCTTCACTGCAGGGTAGATCCCGAACACCACTCCCACGATCACCGACACGCCGAACGCGATCACCACCGACGCCGAAGTCACAATCGTCTTCCACTCCGCCGTCCGCGCGATCAGCCACGCCAGGAAAAATCCGAAGCCGATCCCCAGCAATCCTCCCCCTACCGAAATCAGGACCGACTCCGTCAAGAACTGGCGCACGATATCGAAACGCCGCGCGCCGATCGAGCGCCGGATGCCGATCTCGCGGGTCCGCTCCAGGACCGTTGCCAGCACGATGTTCATGATGCCGATGCCGCCCACCAGCAGCGAGATGGCCGCAATCGCCACCATCACATAGGTGAAAATAGTCTGCGTCCGCTGCTGTTGCGCCAGCAGGGCCGCCGGGATGGTCACCGAGAAATCCTGCATGTTGTGGTGGGTGGAGTTCAGAACCGAAGTCACTACTTTGGCGATTTCGATGCTGTCGGCGGTCGGGCCCAAACGCAGATCGATACCGTCCAGATCGTCCTTCATGTTGGCGCTCTGGTCCCAGAACCGATACTGAAACGTGTTGAGTGGAATGTAGATGATGTTGTTGATGTCTTGCATCGCCCCACCCGAGTTCTGGGCGCCCGCCATCAGTTGCTCGTTCAACACCCCGACCACTTCCGTCCAGGTATCGTTCACCTTGACGTACTTGCCCACCGCCGGGCCGTACCCCAGGAGGTTGACCTTGGCGCCCTCACCCAGGACGCACACCGTGGCGCTGGCGGCGTCGTCGGACTCGCTGAAAAAGGCGCCTTCGGCCAGGTGCAGGCTGTGGATCACACTGTAGGACGGGCGCACGCCGTAGAGTTCGGGCATGTCCTGCGAGGGCTTGGGCAACACCCGTGCCGGATGCAGCACACGCCGGGCCGACATGGTCTCCAGCCCTTCGATATTGGCCTGGAGAATCCGAACGTCGCGTTCGGATAGACCCGGAGAGGACCGGCGGCGCTGCTGAAACTCTTCCTGGCTGGAGGCGGGCCTGGAATCGATCAGGACGTTGCGCACACCCAGTTGCTCGATGAAGCGCAGCGATTCCTCCTTCGCGCCCGAGCCTATGGCGAGCATGCCGATCACCGAGCCGACCCCGAATACGATGCCCAGGGCGGTGAGCAGGGTGCGGGTTTTCTGCGCGCGTAGATTTGCCAGGGCTTGAGTGATATCCGAGAAGTTGAAGATCATTTGGACAACGCCTTCATGGCGCTCTGCGGGCCGGCGGCGGACTTGTTCTGCTGATCGGGGTTGGACATGGCCACCAGGTCGCCCTCCTTCACGCCCGTGACCACGGCCTGACTCTCACTGCGGCGAACCAGGCTCACGTCGTGCGGCATGAAGCCGTTGGGCGATTGCACGTAGACGAATGTCCGTCCATCGCTTTCAAACAGGGCCTGAGACGGCACCCACAGGACGTCGTCCAGAGCCTCCAGGGTGATCACCATGTTGGAGGTCATGCCAGGGCGTAATTCGGGACCCCCCTGGTCCAGGGCGATGCGGCACTCGAACTTCCGGTCCCACGGAGAACCCGTCGTGCCGCCGATACTCTTCACGTGGCCGGGGAACGACTTGCCCGCCAGCGCGACCACGGCCACCGACACCTTTTGTCCGATGGACAGGTGGCCGCGGTCCAGTTCCCCGATGCTGGCGCTCACCTCCCAACTCTTGAGGTCGGGAATCTGGGCTACCGCCATGCCCGCGCGCGCCGTGTCCCCAAGTTGGAAGGGCGGCAACTGCATGCCCCAATAGATCATGTTCTGATTGCTGTTCTGCTGAACGTTGACATAGCCCGAAGTCTTGGCCTTCAGGGTCATGCTGTCGATGATTTTCCGGGCCGTTTCGGCCGTCACCTTGGCTTTGTTTTCGGCGGCTTTTTGAATCGCGATTCCTGCGACCGAGGTAGCTTTCTTATTCTTCAAATCCTGCAAGGCCTGTCGATACCGGTTCTTGGCGGCGTCCAGCGCCAACTCATTCTGCCGGGCCTGAATCGACGGCAACAGTGGGTTCTTGCGAATTTCCAGTTCGGCCGTCCTGACGTCCGATTCCGTAGAGAGCACCGTGTAGGCCGACTCTTCGTCTATAGCGTCGCTGCTGGCCTGCGCCTGGATCACCTGCTGCTCCGCCTCCGCTAGGTCGGCCTCCGCTTCGCGCAGGTTGTATTCCTGCTGGGTGGTGTCGAACTGCACCACTACGTCACCCTCGTTCACCACTTCGCCGGGATCGCGGAGTTGAGTAATAGCCATATCGCCGCCACCGCTCATCGGCGCCGTGAGCATTTCCGAGTTGCCGCCCTGCAGTTCCCCGCGCGCGGCTACGGATAACGTGACGCGACCCTTCTTGACTTTCGTGGAGGGAAGCTCCACGGCAGTGGTGGATGCGGTCACCCTGACCACCCGCAGCGCGCCCCACGCAACCGCGCCCAGTACCGCCAGCACCACTACGGGCATCACGATGCGTATCTTCATTTCTTCTGATCCTTCTTGTCTACATCCACCAGGGCCACCATGGAGCCGGCGGCAATTCCCGTGATAGCCAACTCATCGGGGTTACGCGCCTGCACCTGGACTTCAACGGCCCGGTAGTGCCCGTCGTTGGCCAGGTAGACGATCGGTTTGCCGGCACGAGTAAACAGGGCCTTTGCCGGAATGCTGATGGCATTTGGGATGCGGTTAATGATGATGTCCATACCACCGTTCATCCCCGGACGCAGGCGCGGGTCGGGATGGGCAATCGGCGCATACGCCCGGAAGTTTCGCGTGGGCGGAAACTCATTGGTGGCTTCCGCAAGCAGGGAGATCTGTCCGATCTTGGCCGGCATCGTGAGCTCGGGCAGCGAATCCACACGGACCCGTACCTCATTGCCGACCGCGATCCGGCCGCGGTCGGTCTCCTCCACCTTACCATCCAGTTGCAGCGTGTCCAGGTCGGGCATTTCCGCCAGGCCCATGCCCGCGAACACGTTGTCTCCCACCTTGAACGGCTTGGCATTCATCCAACCCTGCGAGTAGTTGGGTGCGAATACCAGGTATCCCGGAATGGGCGCCTTGATCTCCATTTGAGCGATCCGCGATTTCGTAAGGTCCACGTCAGCCGCAGCCTGGTCGCGCAGACGCGTGGCCGACCCGATCTTGGATCGGTCGGAGGCGGCATGCAGGTTTACGGTGGCATCCTGCACCTTGAGTTTCTGTTCCGCTACGCCGAGGTCGACCTTACTTTCCTCGCCCGCAATGCGGCTGACGATCTCCTGCTTGGAGACCTCCAACTGGGCGCGCTCCAATGTAAACTTGGCGTCCGCCAGATCGCTCTGGTCCTGCTCGGCGGTGATCTTGGACTGGGCCACGGCCTGATCCAAAGTGGCCTGAGATTGCCTCAGTTGGGCCTCCTTCTGCTGGAGTTGCTGCTCCGCGCTGCTGGAATCGAACTTCACGATGGCACTGCCCTTCTCGACCTTCTCGCCGGGCGGGGACATCCAGGCGATGCGCAGGTTGGGCACCATCGGCGTATAGACCTGAACCGATCGGCCGGCCTTTACCTCTCCGCGGCAGCGGATGATCACGAGGAAATCGCCCTGGCGGGCTGGAGCCACCGGCAAAATGACCGCCGATTGAATCTGGCGGAAACGGTAGCCCCCCGCTGAAGCGCCACCCATCGCCAGGAGCACCAGGAGCAGCATGCCCCAAAAGCGGATCCGCCGGCTCCGCGCGCTCACTTGGCGCCCCCTGCACCGCCGGCCGGATCTTCCAACACCACGGCAGCCGAAAGATCGGGCATCAGGTGGGAATCGTGTTGATCCAGCTTGAAGACCGCGGTAAACGTCTTGATCGGGCTGCCGAAAGCCGAGGAGGCCACCGGGCTGGCGAATTCAAAGTGCGCCGGCAAGACCAAGTCGGGATAGGCGTCCAAGTAGACTGTAGCGCGCATTCCGGGCAGGAGCGCGGCGCCATCGGGCTCCCCCACCGCGCAGCGAACCAACATCTCGGAGGGGTCGAAAATGCTGACCAGCGGCTGCCCGCGGTAAAGTTGATCGCCTTCCTGCGCATGGCCCATGGAATTATTACGGTACAGGTTCTGATGGGCGACCATGCCGGAGAGATTGGCTTTGAGCTCCAGCTTGGACATATTGGTCTGGGCACGCTCCAAGGCCACCTTCTGGCGGTCGCGCTGGAGTTCCAGGATGCGGAGGGAGGCAGCATCCGCCTTGTCGTGGAAGGCCATCGACTTCTTGAGGCTCTCCACGTGTTTGCGCGAAATACCTACCTTCTCTTCGTCCTTCAAACGATCGATCTCCGCGAGTATCGGCCCTTTCTGCAGTTCCATCTCGGCCTTGGCCAGATCGGCCTCGGCCTGCTTGAGGTCGGACGTGCGTTTTTCAAAATCGGCACGGTTCTGAGCCTGCTTCTGTTCCACCTGGTGGCCCAAGTCGTCGTACTTGGCTTGGGTGTCACGTAGACTATCGGCTTGTGTAGTGTTATCGAATAGGGCTACCACGTCACCTTCTTTGACTTCCGAGCCGTTGGGAATCAACTTGGTCAAAGTTAAGGCGCCACCCGGCCCCCAAATCTGAGGCACCAGGACCTTCGAGGAGTGGACGGCTTCGACGATGCCGGTTAGACGGACTTCCCGCTTCGCCCGTGGTGCTTCCGATCCCGGAGGAGGAGCCGCATGGACTGCCGGCGGGCTGGTGTGGGAACAGGATGCGAGAAGGACAACCGAAATAGCAACGCCTAACTCCCGCACAATACACCTCATAGCTGTAGTCTCGGAGATTAGACGTCAATATCCCCGAAATGGTTGATAGGAATTACCCCGTAACACGGGCATTCTTGCCTGTGTTGGTTTTTCCGGAAACCCAACACAGGCAGAAATGCCCGTGCTACGGTGAAGGGTGATCCGGGGAGCGTCCATAATCCTGGCGGCACTTGCAGCCGCTGCCGCCATAGGGTTCACGGCCCTCTATCTCGGAGGATACCCCGCGGCATTCGCTCATGAACGGATCGCCCTGATACCCCTGATCGCAGGATTGGGCGCCGCGGTATTGGAGGGCTACCGGCGTGGCAATCTCGCCCGCCGCACGGCGGCTCTTGCGATGATTCTACTCGTGGCCTGGGTCGCGTTTCTGCGGATTCCTCAATAAGTTCCAAAATATTTATCCACAATTATCGGCGTTGCAAATGTGCTATATTCAACACAATCCATCGAAGAGTGGACATTTATAACAGGTTCCTTGCGGGGAACGGGGATTCTACCGTAAATGTGTGGGATTGCGGGATTTACATGCCTAAGCAGGACGGTGAGCCGGGGCGTTGCCAAGCGGATCACCGAAGCGCTGTACCATCGCGGACCCGACCAGCAGGGCGTCTTCGAAGGCAGTGAAGCGACGCTGTGCGCGGTGAGGTTGAAGATTATCGACCTCGGAGGCGGCGATCAACCCATCGTCAGCGACGACGGTGACACCGCGATCGCATTCAACGGCGAAATCTACAATCATCTGGAGATCCGCAAGGAATTGGAGGCGATCGGGCATCGCTTTCGCTCCAACTGCGATACCGAAACGGTGCTCCGGGCCTTCCTGGAGTGGGATACCGCCTGCTTCTCCCGGATGCGGGGAATGTTCGCGGTGGCTCTCTGGACCGAGTCCCGCAAGCGCCTGGTGCTGGCACGCGACCGGATGGGGATCAAGCCGCTGTACTACTATCGTAGCGGTGACGAGGTGTACTTCGGGTCGGAACTGAAGGCCATTTTCGAGCATCCGGAAGTCCCCAGGCAATTGGATCTGAAGGCCCTGGACTCCTACCTCTCGGTGAACTATGTTCCCGGGTCCCGGACTTTGATCGAGGGAATTCGGAAGGTCCCGCCTGGGCACTGCCTGGAATGGCGCCATGGAAGGACATGGATCGAGCCGTGGTCGAAGACGGTCGCCGCGCAGCCCCGGCCGCAATCGATGGACGCAGCGAAAGAGGAACTGGACTGGTTGCTGCGCGACTCGATTCGCGAGCACCTGGTGTCGGATGTTCCGCTGGGTGTCTGGGCGTCCGGCGGCTTGGATTCGTCCACGGTGCTGCACTACGCCGCGATGCAAAGTGCGACGCCGTTGAAGACCTTTTCCGTCTCGTTCCAAGGACGCTCTTTCGACGAAAGCCAGTATTTCCGCGAGATCGCGCGGGTTTATGGGACCGACCATCACGAGTTCGATCTGAACCCGGACGTGGAACTGCAAAGCGCTATCGAGGATTTTGCGTATTACTCCGATGAGCCCAGCGCCGATGCAGGTGCCTTGCCGGTCTGGTTCCTATCCCGTATGACCCGCCGCCATGTGACGGTGGCGCTGTCCGGAGAAGGCGCGGATGAGTTGTTTGGCGGCTATGTCACCTACCTCGCCGACCGCCTGGTACGGCCGTTCCGTTGCGTCCCCGGAGGGGTGCGGAGGCTGATGCGGGGAGCCTTGGACCGGTACATGCCGGTTTCCGACGAGAAGATCAGCCTGGAGTACAAGCTGAAGCGCTGGATCGAGGGCAGTTGGCTGCACCCCGATGAAGCCCACTTTTTCTGGAATGGGACGTTTTCCACGGAACAGCGGAAACAGATCCGGCGCGGCGCCAACGGAAACGGACTTCGGGCGCTGGTGGATGAACTGGGGATTGAAGGCGGGAGCGTCCTGGACCGCTATCTGCAGGTCGATCAGAACTACTACCTGCCCGACGATATTCTCTATAAGACGGACCGGATGAGCATGGCCCATTCGTTGGAAGTTCGTCCGCCCTTCCTCGATCCGCGAATCGTGGATTTCGCCGCGTCCCTTCCGCAGCGTATGAAGATCCGCGGCTTCAAGCAGAAGTTTCTCCTGCGGGAACTGATGCGCGGAAAGCTGCCGGAGGCCGTCCTCAATCGCAAGAAGACGGGCTTTGATATTCCGACGCATGACTGGTTCCGGGGGATCCTGCGGCCGCTGCTGATGGACACCTTGACGACTGACGCCATTGAGGCGACCGGGATTTTTGACGCCCAAGCAATCCAGTCGATGATCGGCGATCATATGGAGCGGCGGATCAATGTCGGATATCACCTATGGGGCCTGTTGACGCTTTTCCTGTGGATGAAGAGATGGAAGGTCGAGATCCCTCCGCCCGTGGAAGCGGTTCAGCAGGCGCCGGCGCGGGTATTCGCTACCAGGTAATCGTCGTGCTGGTGGCAGCCCTGGTGTTCCTGGGCTGCATGGTAAGTCCGCCGTCGCTGATGGACGACGTGGATGCCGTCCAGGCGCAGATTGCACACGATATGCTGCAATCGGGCGACTGGGTAACGGCCCGGCTGGATGGTGTTGCCTACCTCGAAAAATCTCCCCTGAAATACTGGATGATCGCGACCTGCTTCGCGATTTTCGGGGTGCATGACTGGGCGGCCCGTCTGCCCATTGCGATTGCCACTGTGCTGCTGTGCTGGGTGACGGCGCGGTTCGGGGCATGGGCGTTCGGTCGGCGGGCAGGGATGTGTTCGGGCCTGGTGCTCGCGACCAGCGTCGGGCTGTTTCTCTTCACGCGGATTCTGATTCCCGATGTGATTCTTACGCTGACGATCACCCTGACGCTGTGGGGATTGCTGCGGGCGGTGGAGGAAAGCGAGCCGCACCCTGCGCGGTGGGCGATGGCGATGTGGGCCTCGATGGCTACCGGGCTGCTGTTGAAGGGATTGATCGCGGCAATGTTTCCGGTAGCTGCGGGGCTGCTCTACCTGGGCGTCACGAGGCAGTTGCTGGTACGGAGGACCTGGGCGCGCTTGAGGCCGCTCGTGGGCCTCCCGCTGCTGCTGGCGATTGCGGCGCCCTGGCATGTGCTGGCCACTCTAAGGAACCCGCCGCTGTTCGATTTCACGATGCACAGCGAGAGCGGTTCCTATCACGGGTTCTTCTGGTTCTACGTCATCAACGAGCACCTTCTACGGTTCCTGAACCTGCGCTATCCGCGGGACTACAACACGGTACCGCGCCTCTATTTCTGGCTGTTCCATCTGCTGTGGCTGTTCCCGTGGAGCGTCTATTTCCCGGCGGTCGCCGGGTTGGACTACCGGAAGCCGGATCGGGCATCGAGAGTGCGCCTGCTGGCGTTGTGCTGGTGCGGGTTCATTCTGGTCTTCTTCACGTTTTCGACTACGCAGGAGTATTACTCGATGCCCTGCTATCCGGCCCTGGCGCTGCTGCTGGGATCGGCAATCACGAGCGAGGGTAAAGTGCTGCGGTATGGAACGAAAGCCATCGCGGTGGTGGCGACCTTGGCGGCGGTGGCGACCGGAGCGATTCTGTGGATGGTGCGAGGATTGGCGGCTCCGGGCGACATTGCGGTAGCGCTGAACCAGAATCCGGATGCTTCCACCTACACTCTCTCGCTGGCGCACATGATGGACCTGACCCTGCGGGCGTTCGCGTATCTGCGACTGCCGCTGGCGGTGGCGGGAGTGGCGTTTGCCGTGGGGGCGGTGGGGGCATGGCGGGGATCAAAGCCGGGCCGGGGGGCGGTGCCGCTGGCGGCCCTGGTGGCGATGATGGTTTTGTTCTTCCATGCGGCCCGTCTGGCACTGGTGGTATTCGATCCGTACATGTCCTCGCGGCCGCTGGCGGAAGCACTGCTGGAAGCCCCGCCGGGGAAACTGATTGTGGACGATCAGTACTACACCTTCTCCTCGATTTTCTTCTACGCCAACCGTCGGGCGCTGCTGTTGAACGGCCGGGTCAACAATCTGGAGTACGGATCGTACGCCCCGGACGCGCCTAAGGACGTGTTCATCCAGGACCAGGACGTTCCACGGCTGTGGGCGAGTCCGGACCGGTATTACCTGGTGGCCGAAGGGCCGCAGATGCCGCGACTGACCAGACTGCTGGGGAACAGCATGTTTCACGTGAAACAAGCCGGCGGCAAGTTTCTGCTTACCAACCACTGAGAATCTCTGTTTCACGTGAAACAAGCGAAATTGATCTGTTTCACGTGAAACAAGACAAAAGCGCCTGTTTCACGTGAAACAAGGGAATTTTACTGTTTCACGTGAAACAGGATCTTTCTGTGTCAACCTCCCGCCGAGTGTGGCGCATGGTCCGTAAAAGCGTCCCGATGAGTCGGGACGCGGCAGGCACGAGTGCCCGCGCCACAAAGCAACCATGCACTGAGCCTGTTTTTGGGGTCGGGCAGGTCGAGGACCTGCCTTACAAAAGCAAATCAGAGGGAGGTGAAAAACACGGTCACGTGAGCCTCTTGCAA
>PMTT01000862.1:0-7521 GCA_003167275.1 Bryobacterales bacterium
ACCCGCCACGTCGAATCCAGCACCATCCTGTCCAACGCGCGAATCTCGTACGGGGCAATCGACGGGCTGATCTTGTGCAGCGCCTGCTTCACCACCAGAATCGTATTGTCGAGGTCCGTGTTGGTCTTCACAATCAGATGGAAGAATGTCCAGGGCGATTGCTCCATGGAAAAGTACACCATGGGTTTGGGCTCTTCATCCATGCCGCCGGCAGGCTCTCCCGCTGTGACGCCAACGATGGTGTACCACGCGCTGTTGTTGCCTGGATATCGCAGGCGGCGGCCAACCGGGTCAGCGCCCGCGTAATAACGCTTTGCGAACTGCTCGTTGACCAGCACGACCCTCAGCCCGTCCGCGCGATCGAAGGTGTTGAAGTATCGTCCACGCCGCAGAGGCACCCGCATGGTTTCGTGGTAGGAGTTGCTGACGTACGCTTTCCGCGCGATTACATGGGCGATCGCGCGGGGACCTGCTGGCGAATATCCTGTCTCACGATGATGCGGACACTACACTCGACAGGTTGGACAGGCTCTGGGACGAGTGGTTGGGCGAGGCATCCGGGCGCCCCGAATCGTTTCCCCTGTACATCGGACTCGACTACGTCGAGGAGCCAGTGGAGTGTGGGTGACAACCGTGTTTCATGACGATCCTTAACCCGCCCCGCGGGCCAGGGAACACTCAAGTCTGCCGGGTCGGCGTCCCTCTCGGTTCTTTTCGTTCCGCGCGACCATAAGAACGTCGAGACGAGTCTCGACGCTGCAGACACGCGTGTCCGCGCCACATCGTCACACCATGCGATAGAATCGCTTCTAGTCAACATCATGATCAAGTTCCGCCTCCTTCTCCTCGCCTTGCTGGCGTCCGCATCGTTGGCCCAACCGGTGGATCCCCAACTCTACGCTGGCATCCGTTGGCGACTCGTCGGACCTTTCCGCGGCGGCAAGGCCACGATGGTATCAGGCGTCCCCGGCAACCCCGCGGTGTACTACATCGGCACAGCCGGCAGCGGCGTCTGGAGGACCGTGGATGGCGGCCAGGTATGGACGTGCGTCAGCGATTCGATCCGCCTCACCGGCATCGGCGCCGTGGCGGTCGCGCCTTCGCGTCCCGACACGGTATACGTAGGCGCCTCGGCAGGCGGGCCGGCAGCGGGACTCTACCGCTCGACCGACAGCGGCGGGCATTGGGACTTCGTCGCGCTCCAGGGGCACGCGGTGAGTTCCATCGTGATCGACCCGCACAATCCCGACCTGGTGATGGCGTCCTCGGGCGATAGCGGTGTGATGCGCACCGCCGATGGCGGAAAGACCTGGACATCCACGCTGCCCGATGCGCAGACCGGCGGCGTATGGCTCACCTTCGACCCCGACAATCCGAACAACGTGTACGCCGGCACGCGCCCGATCGCCGCCGGTGGACGTGGAGGCGGCGGCGGCTTCGCGCCCGGCGGCCGAGGCGCTCCGCCCGTGACTACGCCGGCCACCGAATCGCAGATCTATTTCTCCAGCGATGAGGGGGCCACCTGGAAGAAGACCAGTCCTAACGGCCTGCCGGGCGGCAACTTCGGCACCATCGCCCTCGCGGTGGCGCCGGGCACCAAGGGCCAGCGCGTCTACGACTACGTGGCGCAGGGCATGTTCCGCTCCGACGATGGCGGCGAACATTGGACTCGCTCTAGCGACGATCCGCGCTTGATCGGCGGCGGCCAGTTCCACGACGTCATCGTGGACCCGCGCGATGCCAACATCCTCTTCGCCACCCAGACCTCGCTCTATCGCTCCACCGATGCGGGCAAGACGTGGGCGTCGTATGTCGGAGCGCCCAGCGGCGCAGACTTCAACTACGTGTGGATCGATCCGACCAACGACAAGTACATGGCGCTGGCGGTGGACCAGGGCGCCGAGATCAGCATGGACGCGGGCCGCACCTGGACCACGTGGTTCAACCAGCCCACCGGCCAGATGTACAACGTCTCGACCGACCACGGCTTTCCCTTCTTCCTCTACTCGGCGCAGCAGGATAGCGGCACTATCGCCACCCCCATCTTCGGCCGCGGAGGCCAGATCACCTACCGCGACTGGTACACCACCAACGGTTTCGAGTCGGCGCGCATCGTGCCCGATCCAGCCGACGCGAACTACCTGTACGCCACCGGCTGGTACGGATCGATTCTGCGCATCAATAAGATCACGGGCCAGACGCAGCACATCTTCGAGCGCACGCCCAAGTACCACGAGAGCGGTTCGCCGCCGATGGGCTTTTCGCCGCTCGACCCGAAGACGTTTTACCTGGCTACCCAGTATCTGCTGGCCACGCGCGACAAGGGCATGGACTGGGAGATGGCCAGTCCCGACCTGACCGCGACTGGTGGCGAGGAACTGGGCACCGCGCCGATCGGCACGCGCGCCGGGCGCGGCGCCACCGGACCGGCCATCAGCGCCCTCGCGTTTTCGGCCAAGGATGCGAAACAGATCTGGGCCGGCACGAGCAACGGCCTGATCCAACTGACTCGCGATGGCGGCGCACATTGGAACAACGTGGCGTCGAAAGACATGGGCCAGACCGCCGCGGTCGGCGCACTGGAAGCCTCGCCCATCGACCCCGCCCGCGCATTCGTTGTGATGGGCGCAGGTCGCGGGGGCGGCGGTGGTGGTGGCGGCGGACGCGGCGGCGCTCCCAGCGAGCCGCCGCGTGTTTATCGCACCGATGACTACGGGCAGAATTGGAAGCTCGTCAACAGCGGCCTGCCCACCAGTGCGGCCCACGCCGTGCGCGAGGATCGCGAGAATCGCAACCTGGTCTTCGCGGCGCTGGATAGCGGCGTCTTCGTCTCATTCAACGGCGGCGACCAGTGGCAGCCGCTGCAACTGAACCTGCCCGCCGCCTCCTGCCGCGACCTCGCCATCGAACAGAACACTCTGATCGTGGCCACTTACGGCCGCGCGCTCTGGGCCATCGACAACATCAGCCCGCTACGCGAACTGGCCGGAAAGGAGGCGCAGGTTGCTTCGTCGAACGCCTACCTCTTCGCCCCGGCCGACGCCGTGCGCATGCAGTGGGACACTTATACCGACACACCGTTGAACCCCGACGTGGCGGCGGCCGAGAATCCGCCCGACGGAGCGTTTATCGACTACTATTTGAAGTCGGTGCCGGGGGGCGACATCAAGCTCGAGGTCTACGACTCGGCCGGCAAACTGGTGCGCTCGTATTCCAGCAGCGGCGCGACCTCACTGGGCTACAAGGTCAACGTGCCCGACTTCTGGCTGGCGCCACCCGCGTTGCTGCCGAAAGATCCAGGCCTGCATCGCTTCGTGTGGGATCTGCGCTATCCCGATCCCGAACAGCTTCTCTACACCTACTACGGCGTGCATGTCGATTACTTCGAGTACACGCTGGCGGACCACGCCATTCCGCACAACACGCCGTGGCACGAGCCCCAAGGCCCCATGGTCCTGCCAGGCCGATATGAGGTGCGGCTGACGGCGGGCGGGAAGGAATACCGGCAGCCGATCACGGTGAAGCTCGATCCGCGGCTGCAGGTGTCGCCGCAGGAACTCGAACGGCAGTTGGAGCTGTCGCAAAAGCTCACCGCGAGCATGAGCGCGACGTACCAG
This sequence comes from Bryobacterales bacterium, assembly GCA_003167275.1. GTDB lineage: Bacteria > Acidobacteriota > Terriglobia > Bryobacterales > Bryobacteraceae > JAIQFL01. The sequence goes on from PMTT01000862.1 coordinate 3,618, forward strand.
GGCTACAACCAGGTGGCCGAAGTGCGCAAGGAACTCGGCGCCCGGATCGCCGCTCTGAAGCAGGCGGCGAATGCGCCCGACGCGCTGACTGCGGTGCAGGCCGCCGACACCAAGGCGCAGGGCCTGACCGATGCCGCCGGCCCTGCGCCGGGCCTTGGCCCGATGAACCGGGACCTCACACGCCTGTTGATCGCCGTGGATCAGTCGGACACCGCGCCGGCCAGTGAGATCGTCGAGACCTTTACCGGCATGTGTAAGGACACCCAGGCCGCCCTGGCACGCTGGAACGATCTCCGCACTGACGACCTTCCGAAGGTGAATGCCCTGCTAGCGCAACAGCGGTTGGCTCCGCTAGCTGTGCCCAGTCAGGCGCTGGGGGTTCCGGATTGCGGAAACTGATTGGCACCATGATGGCGGTTGTCGAGGGCGTTTAGGGCCTACGTCCCCCAAAGAGTCGTTTGCGTAACCACGCGCGGAACCCAATTTACGTCACGAGCTTCCTCTGCGAGAAGCCCAGCCTGAAAGAGCAGCAGCAACACGAGGGAAGAATACCATATCGTTTGGTTTGGTGCAGTAGTCATCGTCTGGGACGTCTGGGACGAAACGGCGCCCTTCGCTCACAACGTAACATTCCAAAAGCAATTCATCTGGATTGGGGCAGTCAATTTGGTAAAGCGAATTTCTGGCGTTTTTGCGAACCTCACTGATGGATTTCCCGCCATAGAAGGAAATCCAGTATGGCTTTTCCGCCTCCGTAAGTCCCGATGTAAGTTTCGATGCTGCCTCCAACTTTTGCCAGACTTTATCGAACTCTGGGTTCCTGACTGCGGGCCTACCGAACAATCGTCGCCAGAACGACATAGTGCCAACCTCCTTTCCAAGCGATGCTACTGTACCACGGAGGTGCAAGAAGCCGTTGTACGGGGGGAGCACCTTCCCCACTCCTCCGGCATCCCGAGCCGATCGACGTTACAATGCTCTCGAATGCCAAAGAATCGACCGCCGGGCGAACCCGCGCCCCCAACCGGCGAAATCGTCCTGTACCAGACGGAGGACGGCCGCACGCGCGTCGAGTGCCGTTTTGTCGACGAAACGCTTTGGCTGAGCCAGGCGCTCATTGCGGAGCTGTTCCAGGTCACTGTGCCAACCGTTAATGAGCACCTCAAGAACATCATTGCCGAGGGCGAGGTGCGGCCTGGCCCAACTATTCGGAAATTCCTAATAGTTCGCCGGGAAGGGCCGCGCGCAGTCGAGCGGGAAATCGAGCACTACAACCTCGACGCCATCCTGGCCGTGGGTTACCGGGTGCGGTCGGAGCGGGGCACACAGTTCCGCCGCTGGGCGACGGAACGCTTGAGCGAGTATCTGGTGAAAGGATTCACCATGGACGACCAGCGGCTGAAGAACCCGCCGGTCGAAGGCTCAGGCGTTCCCGACTACTTCGACGAGATCCTGGAGCGGATTCGCGACATACGCGCCAGCGAGAAGCGCATGTACCTGCGCGTGCGCGAGATTTTCACCCTGGCTGGCGATTACGACCCCGGACGCAAGGAGACGACCGAGTTCTTCCAGATCATTCAGAACAGGCTGCACTTCGCCGCGACCGGCCAGACGGCGCCGGAGTTGATCGCGGGCCGTGCCGGCCACTCCAAGCCCAACATGGGCTTGACCTCCTGGAAAGGTGGGGTGGTGCGCAAGGCTGACGTGACTGTGGCCAAGAACTATTTGACCCAGGAAGAGATCGGAGAACTAAACCGCATCGTGACGATGTGGCTCGATTACGCGGAGGATCAGGCGCGGCGCCGCAAGCAGGTGTTCTTGAAGGACTGGGAAACTAAACTCAACGAATTCCTTCGGTTCAATGAGCGGGCGGTGTTGGACGACAAAGGGAGCGTGAGCAAAGCCGACGCTCACGCGGAAACAGAGTACGAGGAGTTTGCCGCCCGGCGTCGCGCTCTATTGGAAGCGGAGGCAGAGCGGGAGCAGCAGCAATCCCTGGAAGACGCTGCGAGGAAGTTGCCAGATCGACCGAAGCGCAACGGGCCATGAGCGGCTGGGCTTCGGGCAAACACTTCGAGCAAAAGGCGAGAACACCTCCTTTACTTTCTGCTAAAATGTAAAGCAATGGCAGAAGCGACCCTGTCGGCAAAGAATCAGATCGTAATCCCGCGTGAGGCGCGCGACGCTTTGCGGGTGAAACCCGGCGACAAGCTGCTCGTCCTCGTTCGTGGAGACAGGGTGATTATCCTGCAGAACCCCAAATCCCCTCATGCCGCTATTCGGGGCATCGCTCGTGGCGTCTACCCCACCAGTCACCTCAAAAAGGAACGCCAGAGTTGGGATTAGCTCGTCTCCGGGCGTTCCTCCAGCGGCACCGGCGGATCGCGCTGGACACGAGTATCTTCATTTACCAATTGGAAGCGAACGCCCGGTATCTTCCTCTCACTGATCACGTCTTCGCCTGGCTCGAACGACCGGATTCGAAGGCGGTCACCTCCACCATCACGATGACGGAATTACTGGTGCAGCCCTACCGGGATTCCGATGAACAACGGGTGGACGAGTTTTACGGCCTGTTGTCCACGTATCCCAACCTAGAATGGATCGCTCCGAACCTGGAGATCGCAGATCTGGCGGCGAGGCTGCGGGCCATCCATCGGCTGAAGACACCGGACGCTCTCCAGGCGGCGACCGCCGCACACGCCGGTGCGACAGCCCTGATTACCAACGACGCGGTCTTCGAGCGCGTGGATATGTTTGAAACACTGGTCCTGGAACAACTTCTCGATACCTGATCCGGTTGGCTCTCTCGGCCTCGTCGCAGCCGGATCGCAGGATCGCCACGATATAATCGTCTCAAATGCCTGAAATCCGCCGATCTGTCTGTGCGTTGGACTGTCCCGACTGCTGTTCCCTGCTCATCAATGTGGAAGACGGCCGCGGCTCCAAACTGCGAGGCGACCCTACCCACCCCGTTACCCGCGGCTTTCTCTGCGGTAAAGTGGCCCAATACCTGGAGCGCGAATACTCGCCCGGCCGCCTGCTCTATCCACAGCGCCGCGTGGGCGCGAAGGGCCAGGGCCGCTTCGAACGGATCACTTGGGGCGAGGCCCTCGACACCATCGCCACTCGCCTCCAGGCTGTCGCCAAGGAATTCGGACCCGAGGCCATCCTCCCCTACAGCTATGCGGGCACGATGGGCTTCCTCAACGGCGCCGGCATGGACCGGCGATTCTTCCACCGCCTCGGGGCGTCCCGGCTCGACCGCACCATCTGCTCGTCGGCGGGCATGGCAGGAATGACTGAAGCCCTCGGACTGCGCTACAGCACGGAGCCCGAGCAGTTCCGCCACTCGCGCCTGATTCTCGCCTGGGGCGCCAACATTCTCGGCACCAACGTGCACCTGTGGCCGTTCGTCATGGAAGCCCGTCGCAACGGCGCGAAGCTCTACACCATCGATCCCCGGCGCAATCGCACCGGCGCGGCTTCCGACAAGCACTTCTTCATCAACCCCGGCAGCGACACCGCACTGGCGCTCGCCATGATGCACGTCATCACCGGCGAGAACCTGCACGACGCCGATTATGTGGAGCGCTACACCGAAGGCTTCGAAGCCCTGCGGGAGCGCGTGCGGGAATGGACGCCCGAGCGCGCGGCCGGGTTGACCGGGATTCCCGCGGACGAGATCGTCGCGCTGGCGCGGGAGTATGCCACTACGCGCCCGGCGGCCATCCGGCTGAATTATGGGACCCAGCGCAGCGAGCGGGGCGCCATGTCGGTACGCACCATCGCCCTCCTTCCGGCCCTCACCGGATCGTGGAAGGATATCGGCGGCGGCTTGCAGCTTTCCACCTCGCAGGCCTTCCATTTGAACCGCGCCGGCCTGGAGCGCGCCGATTTGCAG
>PMTT01000862.1:7540-25240 GCA_003167275.1 Bryobacterales bacterium
GACGATCGTCTGCCCCACTTGCCCGTCAAGGCCCTGGTCGTTTACAACTCGAACCCCGCCGCCATTGCGCCGAACCAGAATGCGGTACTGGCTGGCCTGCGGCGCGAGGACCTCTTCACCGTAGTGCTGGAGCAGTTCCACAACGATACCGCGGATTACGCCGACATCCTGCTCCCGGTCACCACATTCCTGGAGCATACAGACCTGTACTTCGCCTACGGCCACTACTACCTGCAGCTCGCGCGCCCTGCCCTGCCTGCGCCGGGAGAGGCCAAGTCGAACGTCGAAATCTTCCGCCTGTTGGCCGCGCGCATGGGCTTCGACGACCCCTGCTTCGCCGATTCGGAGGACGACATGATCCGGACCCTGCTCGATTCGCCGCACCCGTTCGTCCACGGCATCACCCTGGAGGAACTCGACCGCCACGGGTCGGTGCGGCTGAGGCTGCCTGAGCCCTTCCAGCCGTTCGCCTCGGGCGGCTTCGGGACCGCTGACGGGAAGTGCCATTTCCGCGCCGCCGAGTTGGATTACACGCCACCGGTAGAATCGCGACATGGCGACACGGCGCTGCGTCGGAAGTATCCGCTGGAGATGATTTCCCCCAAGAACGACGACAGCATGAATTCGACCTTCGGCCATCGGGACGCCGTGGATCTGCAGACGGCCACCCTGCATTTAAGCGCCGCGGATGCCGCCCGGCGGGCGATCCGCACCTCCGACCAGGTGCGGGCTTACAACGACCGCGGCTCCTGCGTCCTGGTGGCGCAGGTGGACGATAGCGTGCAGGCGGGCGTGGTCTGTGCTCCGGCCGTGCGATGGGGCAAGCGGTCGCCCGATAAGCGCAACGTCAACGCGCTAGTCTCCGATCGGCTCACCGATGCCGGCGGCGGCCCCACCTTTTACAGTTGCCTCGTCCAAGTGGAGCGAATCGGAGATTAGTAGGGTATGCTTTAGCTTGCCCACCGCCTCGAGTTGCACAGATGTAGCCCCAAGGAGAATCGAAGATTGATGAACTTATCTCGAGAGGCGGGGCGCGCGCCAGCGCGTGAGCCCCGGCCGCACGTGGCCCCGGAGTGGATGGGCAAGCTAAAGCATACCCTACAGCACACCGCACCACTCGCCCTTCTGCTGGCAGTCATCTGGATATCGCCCGCGTGCAAGCACCGCAAAGTCGCCGAGCGCCAAACCGTGGAAGAGAGTGGGCCGCCCACGCTATCGTCTACCGTGCACATGGGAGACCCCAGGGCCGCCACTCAGCTCGTCGCCGGCTTCCACGATATTGAGGCCAACGCCTGGCGGTGGAGCATGCGGCAGTTCAGCGTGTATCTGCGGCCTCCGCTGGGCTCGAGGACGAAAGGCGCGGTCCTGGTCTTGAGCTTCACGGTGCCGCCAGTGGTGATCGAGACCGAGAAAAGCATCTCGCTTTCCGCTTCCGTCAACGGCAACAAGCTTCCCCCGGAAACCTGGTCCAAGCCGGGCAACTACGTGTACCAACGCGATCTCCCACCCGAGCTGATGACCGGCGATGGCGTGCGGGTAGATTTCGAGTTAGACAAAGCCATGCCTCCGAACGAGAAGGACGGGCGCGAGTTGGGTGTGGTGGTATCGAAAGTTGGCCTGGAGTTGAAATGAACCCGGCCCGCAGGGCAGCCCGGATCGCGTACTGGGTGGTGCCTTGGCTGGTCTGCCTGCTAGTTTACCGGCGCGGTTTCATGGCGTGGTTCCGAGCCGATGATTTTGCCTGGCTCGGCTTGAGCGCGCGCGTCCACGGTTTCCGCGATCTGCTGGAGGCCCTGTTCCTGCCAGCGGCGCAAGGCACCTTTCGTCCCCTGAGCGAGCGGGCATTCTTCATGCTCGGCTTCAGCCTCTTCGGCCTGGACGCCCTCCCTTTCCGCATCGTGATTTTCGCCACGCAGTTCGCCAATCTGGCGCTGGTGGCAGCCATCGGCGCCCGCCTCACCGGACGGCGTGCCGCGGGATTTTGGGCGGCCCTCTTCTGGACCGTGAACAGTTCGCTGATCGAGCCCTTGGGATGGGCCTGCGTCTACAACCAGGTGATGTGCGCGTTCTTCCTGCTGCTGGCCTTCTACTTTCTGCTCCGTTCGGTGGAGGCCTTCGCGGCTGGCGACATGCGCCTCGCGAAACGCTACGAGATCCTGCAGTGGGTCGCGTTTCTGGTAGGCTTCGGAGTGCAGGAATTGAACCTGGTCTACCCCGCCCTGGCTGCCAGCTACACATTCCTGTGCGCTCGTCCGAGATTTCGCCGCACCCTGCCGATGTTCGCCGTGTCCGCGCTATATGTCCTCGGCCACAATCGCCTGGCGCCCATCCAGAATTCGGGCGATTACGGCTTCCACTTCACCGGCGCCGTCTTCCGCGTCCTGGGCAAGTATTGGACTTGGTCGGTCGGGCCCATTTTCCTGAGGACGCCCTTGCACGTGCCCGAGTGGCTGATGCCCGCCGGAGTGGCCATCGTTTCTCTCGGCCTGCTGGCGTTCCTAGCGAGGCAACTCCGGGCCCGCGCCTGGGTAGCGGCTTTCTGTCTGGCCTGGTACCTCATCGCCCTGGCCCCCGTGCTGCCGTTGCGCGATCACATGACCGAGTACTACGTCTACGTCCCACTCATCGGCCTCTGCTGGCTGGGCGGCTGGGCGTTCGCCCAGGCGTGGCTCTCGGGCGCCCGCGCGAAGGCTGTCGCTACGACCCTGGCGCTCGTATACGGCTTTCTGGTGCTTCCACGGGCGGTCTACGGGTCACAATCGAACTATCAGCTCACCCAGCGCGTCCGCGACCTCGTGGAGGGGGTGGCGCGTGCGCACGAATTGCACCCCGGTAAGACAATCCTGCTCCAGGGGGTGGATACCGACCAGTTCTGGAACGGCATCAACGACCGCCCTTTCCGCGCGATCGGCATCGAGAACGTCTACCTGGCGCCCGGCAGCGACGGTCGCATTGACGCGCATCCGGACCTGGGCGACATCACCGAATTCGTACTTCCGGCCGACGTCGCGGCTAAAGGGGTGGAGCAGGGAGGGATCGTGGTCTACGACGTCACCGGTCCCCAGCTCCGGAACATTACTTCGATCTACGCCTCCCTGGCGCACGGGGCGGGGACGCCCGAACGGGTGGATGTGAGCAGTCCGCTGACCGCTTACCTGCTTGGACCGGAATGGTACCCGAACGACGGCAACCACCGCTGGATGCCGAAGAGCGCCTCCCTTCGGATCGGAGGCCCCACCGCCCGCGGTCAGAGGTTATACCTGCAAGGCACCTGTCCGCCCGAGCAGTTGCGGGCAGGCCCTATCCTGGTGACGATGACTGTCGATGGGTCGACACTGGATCCGGCCGCCATCCATCCCCAGAACGACAGCTTCGATCTTTCCATTCCGCTCTCCGATTCCGCCGTGGGCAAGAAGGAAATCGAGGTAGTCGTGGAGGTCAACCGCACCTTTCGGGCACCGGGCGACAATCGCGACCTGGGCCTGGCATTCGGGGTGTTTGAGGTAAAGTAACACGGGCATTCTTGCCTGTGTTGGGTTTGCGTTCTCTGATACTGGTGCCTTCCGGAAAAAACACAGGCAAGAATGCCCGTGTTACTTCGTAAACCGGTACACCTCGAAGAAGTCGCGGCCATAGCCGTCGGAAACGACCTTCAGCATCTCGCGCCGATAGCCGGATTCTTCGGCGAACTTTACCAGCTTCGGGCTTCTCCCCGGGAAGAACTCGTAGCCCTGGGTGTGAGCTACGAACAGGTTGGCCGGTTCGGAAATCACCGCCATCAGCACCTCGCGGTCCTGGGGGCTCAGTTCCGGTTTGGTCACTGCGTCGTCTGCCCAGGTGAGGGGCAATTTGCCACGGCTTAGGAACTGGAGCGGCTCCACGATGCCCCAATCCATGGAGATCACTTTCGCGGCGGGCACGCTCTTCAGATAGTCCGCCAGCGGGTAGATGGCGCAGTTCCAACCTGGGGCCCCGCCGTACCGCACCATAACAATGTAGTATTCGTTCATCACCAGGGCGCCGGACACCAGCAGCACCACCAGGACCGCGCCAAGTGCCGGAATACCGGCACGCCCCAGGCGCCGGGAGGCCGAGGCGAAGGATACCGCGATCACCAACTGGGGCAAAGGCCACAAGAGGATGGTGTGGTGCACGCTGGCCCCGGCGTTGGCCGTGATGGCCATTTGTATCCAGGCGACCGCTAGCGCGATCAGCGATAAGGCGATAATACGCAGGGCGGGTCCCCTGACCCACGGTGTCAGCAGCAACGCCAGGACGAAGGCGTAGAGCAGGAGGTGATGCCGGGGATGTCCGGCAAGTGCCGAAATCCCGGCAGAAGCCGTCTCCATGGCGCCCTTGGGTTGATGGGGCGCGGGCGTCTTTTCCTCCTCGGAGGGCATCCAGTCGAAGAGCCCCGGACCACCCGCTGTGTTCAGCAAGAAATCAGCCTTGGCTGCCATGGGGATCGTGTCGCGATGGAAATTGCTGCGAAAGGTGGCCCAATGATGGCCGGCATTGTAAACCATCAGCGGCATGGACCCCAGCGCGAAGCCCAACACTGCAAGGGCCAGCCGCCGGGCCGTGATCGCGCCAATTATTTGGCGCGGGAATGTCAGAATTGCGCCTACCCCCAGGCCACTTAACATCCACAGGGCCAATGCCTTGTCCCAAAGCATCAGGCCCAGGAGAAAGCACCCTAAGAAGAGCGGCCAGGCTTCCCGCTCCTGAAAGAATCGGATCAGCAGGAGTACCCCACCCGCCAGCAGCAAATGCTGTAGCGCCACCGGCCCCCAGTCAAAGGTGCTGGTGATCAAATACGTTGAATCCACAGCCAGCAGTCCGCATCCAATCCAGGCAGCACGTTCGCCAGCCACTCTCCGCAACAGGAGGAAAAACAGCCACAGGCTGCCTGTTCCGGCGAGAAGCATGGGTACGCGGAGCGTCCTGGGTCCGGCCCCGAAAGCATTTAGAATCGGCCGGTAAATCGAGGATTTCAGCGCGCCCACGTAGTTCATCAACATGATGGGAACGTGCGACCGGCCGATCTGCAGAGTGTACAGTTCGCCCCTAGGTTGATAGATCCCGGTGGCGAACAGTGTTTCGTCGCCCTCGATTCCGACGTGTGGAATATAGGCCAGGCCGGCGAGAAAGAAAAAGATACATGCGATGCACGCAAAGTAGGTGTTCAATCGTCTTTGTATAGGTAGAGTCACCACGTTTTTTCGACTCGGTGAAACAGAGATGGTAGCATTTTGGCCGATGAGTGAGAGTGGCCCCGTCCGTCCGGCAGAAGTGAAGTTTCAGGGTGCCGGGAGTTTGGCATCCGAATTGCTAACATAGGACTCCGTGCGGACGTCGCTGGGTGAAAACACGACGAGCAATGGCCCTATTGAGGGAGTTTATTTAAAGAGTGAACGTGAAACCTTTGGCATGTTTTATCGTCTATATTGTTGCGGCAAGGGAACGCTCTAAGCGGAACAAATAAAAAGAAAAAAACCGGCCGAAGAAGGAGATTGACCAATGAACCAGACCGAACTCAACAAATACAAAGCGATGCTGGAGGCCAAGCAGGCGGAACTGTCTAAAGGGCTCCGAAACCGGGAAGACATCGCAATCGAAAAAACCCCGGACGCAATCGATGAAGTGCAACTCGCAGGCGAGCGGGAACTCGCGATCCGCAACCTGGACCGGGAATCCAACCTGCTTCGGAACGTCAAGGGCGCCCTGTCCCGGATGGCCGACGGCAGCTACGGGACCTGCATGCACTGCGAAGAAGAGATCAAGGCCAAGCGGCTGGACGCCGTGCCGTGGACCAAGTACTGCATCCGTTGCCAGGAAGCCGCAGACCGCCACGAATTCGAATCCGAATCCGGAGAGCGCTTCGATCAGCTCCTCGCCGCATAAGTTTTTTTGGCGATCCAAGGGCGCGAGTGAAAGCTCGCGCCCTTAGTGTTTGTGGCGACCGTGGCTTTCTGTAGCCCGGGCATTCCTGCCTGTGTTGGTTTTCCTGGCGTTGGCTGCGTCAAAACCCCACGCACCTTCCCCACGCTTGCGGGTATTGATTGGGGCTTTTCACACTATAAGAAATGGCATATCCTCTGGCAGTAAAACCAAGAAAAACCAACACAGGCAGGAATGCCCGTGTCACAACGGTGCCGAATGCAATTCTTTCATCGGGCTGAGGGACGGCCTTCCCGTCTCGCCGTGTTGCCGGGTACGTTTAATCCGGTCACCGTGGCACACCTGGAACTGGCACGCGCCGCGTTGCCCCTGGTGGACGAGGTCGTGTTCGTTTTGCCACGGGAATTCCCGCACAAAGAGTACGTCGGCGCCTCGTTCGCCGAGCGCGTGGAGATGCTCGCAGCCGCCGCCGGCCACCCCCGATTCTCTATCGCCGCCGTGGAACACGGTCTGTTCATCGAGATCGCCCAGGAATGCCGCGAGGCCTATGCTGGAGAGGTGCAGGTGACTTTTCTGTGTGGCCGCGATGCTGCCGAGCGCATTGCCGGCTGGGACTATGGGGATCCCGGCGCCTTTCGGGAGATGCTGCGCCAGTTCGATCTCCTGGTAGCTGCCCGTAACGGCGAGTACACGCCCCCAGCCGAATTCCGGCACGCGATTCAATCGCTACCCCTGTCTGGCGATTTCAATTGCGTCTCCGCCACCGAGGTCCGCGACCGGATTAAGCGCGGCGAGCAATGGGAACATCTCGTACCGCCCGGCATTCACCCGTACGTCGCCAAGATCTACACCCAACGGCGCGATCCCACTTAACAGAAAAGAACCAACACAGGGCAAGTCCGGAACGGATCCGCAAACCGGAGATGCCCGTATTACTGGGCAGCGCCAGGAGCCAAGGGATTTAAGACCGGGAACGTAATCGCCTTGCTCACATAGATGTCCTGCGCAATCGTGAGCGAAGTGGTCGGATTGGACGAAATCCCCGAATTCAGGTGCAGGATCACCTCGAAGGTCCCTACCGTTCCGGGCTGGAGCGTGGCAGAGATCACGTCGGCGGTGCTGCCGCCGGCAATCGCGGAGACAAATTCTCCCGGTGTAGTCACCGGGCCACCCTGAGGATACTGGATACCGGTCTGGATGAGCGGGGAGTTGTTGTCGTCGAGCACCGGAAGCCCCAGCCCCGTCGCCTGTACGATGATGAATTCGCCGGGAACCGCGGGATTATCGACGGTTACCGGAGCACCGGCAACATTGGCGCAACACAACATACCGTTTGCGGAGAATGAGGTCATGATTACGGTGGCTGAGGCGTTGGCGCTGGCGCCGTAGGAGATGGTGTTGCCGGCCGGCCCCTCCAGCTTGGCCCTCAGGATCATCCGGGTGAATTCGCCCGACGGCTCCGCCGTCACGATCGGATCCTGGCTGACCAGCGCGACGAGGTTGTCCCGGATGGTATTCAGCGTATCGGAAGCTTGCACCGTATAGTTGTAGGTTCGATCCTCCACCGTCACCGTGGCAACGTCGTTGGCGGTAATGCTGCCTTCGATGTCCACAATGCCGATTGCCTGGCTGGATCCATGCACCACCTGTCCCAATGTCGGACCGACGTTGGGCGGTGAGAAGACGCCCGGATTCGCCGGGACGATAGTCACCGCCACAGGCGTGGACGCAACCACGCTCCCATCGCCCATTACCGATCGCACGTAGGCGTTAATGCTCGTGGTGTCCGTTACTTCCCATGGAATCTGCGCGTTGACGGAGGTTGGCGAGACTGAAAAGATGGGCGACCGAATCCCGTTGAAGTACACTTCCACCCCGCCCAGTTGGGTGGGCAACTGCGTCTGGGTCAAGTCGGCCGTGGCGGTTTGCGAGGCAAACGGGGCGCCATCCGTCGCCAAAATGGTCACGATCGTGCCCGGGGCGATTTTGGCAGCGTCTCCCCCACCGATCAGGTTCGCGCCGCTCGCGCTGGCAGTGATGACCGCATTGGTCGAAACGCTGGCCGCCAAGGTAATGTCGTTGCCCGCGTCGCCCGGCACCCGGGACGTCAGGCCGACCTCCAGGTCGGTGAGATCCGCCGTGGCTATTACGTTCGGATCGCCCGCGCCGGAGTTGCTGGAACTGATCGCGCTGACCAGCCCCAGGATTACGTCCGTTCCCGCGTCGGTAGATTTGACCGTGTACGTGTATGTGGCGGGAGTCGCCGTGGTGGATGTCCCGATGTTGATCGTGACGACGTCGCCCGCCTGGATGGTGCCCCCGATGGTCACCTGGCCGTTGGCAACAATATCCAGGTTGGCGGCGTTGCGAACCGACTGATACGGAAGCGGGACGGTAGAGAGACTATATACAGTGATGCGGAGGTTATAGGCGTCGCTGACGTACAGGTTGGTGCCGTCCCACGCCAGGGACATGGGGGTGCGCAGCGAATCCGCGGCGTCCGATGCCTGGTTGACCGTGCCGCCCAGCTCCCCGATGATGAGGTCGGCCGCCGCGCCGCTCTGGGTTGGAATCGTGTTGTAGACCAGGACGCGGTCGTTGCCGCCATCGGCGATGAACAGGCGCCCCCCGCCGGCCAGGGCGAAGCGCGGAAAGTTCAACGTGGAATTGCAGAAAGGAGGGTACGTCGGGTTTCCGTTGACGTCGTTGCCATTGGACACGGTGCACATCAGGGCGGTCTCCTTCATGGTGGTGTCGCCCGGGACCAGCGTGTAGGAGTTATTGGCGACCGAGCTCATGAGATCGGGTTGCCCGATGGCCACATCCGCGGGAGCCGCATTCGCGGTCGGAATCGCGTTGAAGATCAGCACGCGATTGAAACCCAGGTCCGTGACGAAGAGATGAACGCCGTCCGAAGTTACGCCCACTGGGTTCAGCATGTTGGTCGGCGAGGCCGTGGTGGTTTGCTGCGACAGGTCGGGCTCCACGAAGGTGGTGAAATTGGGCTGGCCCAGGACGATGTCGGCGGCTACCCCATTGGTAGTGGGGATATGGTTATAAATCATGACCCGGTTGTTCTGCGTGTCGGCGACGTACAGCTTCCCGTTCTGGATCCACACGCCCTGGGGACCGCGCATGGATTTCGCCGTCGGCGTGTTATTGGGAGGTATGCCCGCGCTGGCGAAATCCGGCTGCCCCACCACTACGTCGGCCGCCTGATTGTTCACGGTAGGGATTCGGTTCCAGATCAGAACGCGGTTGTGGTTGGTATCCGCAACCACGACGTGGACGCCGTCGGAGGCCACCGCCGTAGGCAGCCTCAGACCGCTCGCGTTGGCGGGAATGTTCTCGGTGGTGGTCTTAAAATCCGGCTGCCCGAGCACCAAATTTGCCTGGCCCAAGCACACCGGGCACTTGCTGTTGTACACCAACTCCGCCGTAGGGCTCGGCAGCATGGTAGAGAGGCCCTGGAAAAGCAGAACCCGATGGTTGGACGGTGCGGCGCCCACGTAATTGGCGTCAGCTACGAACAGCGTATCGGCCGCGTAGGCAATACCGCTCACCCCGCCCAAAACCGTGTCGCTCGAGTTCGTATCCGCGATGGTGAAGGTCGACTGCCCAATGACCAGACGGGCGGCCTGCCCATTGGTGAATCCCGCGGTCTGGCCGAACACGGCGGCCGAAAGTAAGAAGACAAGGATGCACTTCATGCGTAGTCGTAGAAACTCTTCAGATGCGGCTTTAACTCCCGATTATAGCAAGCGCGACCTGCCCCCGTTCCCATTTCGGGTGGCGCACAATCGCCACACCTGTGTGAGAAATCGGCACTTCGACAACTTGTAAAACCACGGAAATCCAAGGACATCCGCTGATTTGGCGAAACACGCCGGTGAAGATTGCACGCCCATTGCCAAGCCCCTGTTCCCGCCCTCCCCACCAGGTGCTAAAGTGACACCTATGCGAAACAACTTCTGCGCGATGCTCTTGAGCGCCTGCTTGCTCTCCGTGCCTTTGATGGCTGAAAAGAAAGTGATCGTACCGCCCGAATTTGCTCCCAAGCCCGGCGCTCCGGCGCCCAACTATAGCCCCGGGATTCTGGTGGACGGCACCCTTTACATCGCCGGCCAGACCGGCGAGGATCTGAAGACCCATGAATACCCCTCCGACTTTGAAGCCGAGGTGAAGGTATGCCTCGAACGCATCGGGATCATCCTGAAAGCCGCCGGCATGACCTTTGACAATGTGGTGTCCGTGCAGGTGTACCTCACGGACATCGATCAATTCGCCAAGATGAATGCCGTATACGGCACGTTCTTGAAGCCACCGCGCCCCGCGCGAACCACCGTCGGCGTGAGCAAGCTGGCAGCCCCCGCCGCCCACATCGAGATCACCGTGACCGCCCGCAAGTAGCCAAGGGGTGAGCCGTTGGGCTTCCGGACAGTCTCCGCAGTGATCCAGCGGCTGATCGATTGGGGGCCCGGTCGGCCGGAAGCCGGACGCCTGCTCGGATGGCTGCGGTCCCCGTCAATTGATATACTCGAAGGGACAAGGTGAAGCCGTGACCAAACTGAATCGCCTGCATTCAGACCCCGCGCCAGACGACGGTCCGTCGGTCCACGATGCCGCTGCCGGGCACCCGTCTGTCGAGCAACTGATGGTCGAGCAGGGCACGGGGCCGATCATCGACGTGTCCGTGTTGCACGGTGATTTCTGGCCGGAGGATGAGTCCATCGAAGCCTTTCTGGAAACCCTCCACGAGTGGCGCGGCCACAATCGGATTGGACCGTTCGATGATGCAAATCGTCGTTGACACCGACGTTGTGTCGTTCCTGTTTAAGAGCCACCCAATTGGCCTTCGTTACGATCCGGAACTTGCCGGGCGCGTTGCTTTGATCTCGTTCATGACTGTGGCAGAGCTGGAACGGTGGGCGATTCAGTACCGCTGGGGCGAGCATCGCCTGGACTGGCTGCACTTGTATCTGAAAGGTTTACGGTGGTGCCGTCCAGCCAGGATCTCTGCCGCAAATGGGCCGAGGTAATGGATGGCGCACAGGCGGCGGGACGCCGCATCGAGTGCGCCGACGCTTGGGTCGCCGCTACGGCCCGGCTACACGGCGTGCCTCTTGTAACACACAACAGTAGAGATTATCTCGGCGTGCAGGGGTTGGCCGTGATTTCCCACGGGTAGTGAGCCGCCGATCGGCCGGTCAGCCTGATTCCTGGGTAACGGCTCAGCGCAGTATGCCACCTTTTAAGTTCCTTTTTGCCTCCCTTCTTTGCGGCGCCGCCACCGCCTAAGCTGGCCTCCAGCCCGTTCCCGAATGCGAATCGCCCAGGGCACCTTCTGCACCCGGAAAACCCCACACAGGCAAGAATGCCCGTGTCACAATCACAATATTCCATCCATGGACCGCCGCACCTTTCTCCAACGCGCCNNGAGCGGTACCTCGCACGCATCCAGGAGCTCGACACCAAGTTCCGCTCCGTCATCGAAATCAATCCGGACGCGCTCGCCATCGCCGCGGAGCTCGACCGCGGGCCGAAGAGGGGGCCGCTCCACGGCGTCCCAGTGCTTATCAAGGACAATATCGATACTGCCGACCGCATGAAGAGCACCGCTGGATCGCTCGCCCTCGTCGACGCGCCGTCGCCCCGGGATGCAGCCCTCGTCGAACGGCTGCGCGCGGCGGGCGCGGTCATCCTCGGCAAGACCAACCTCAGCGAATGGGCCAACTTCCGCTCCACGCACTCGATGAGCGGCTGGAGTGGACGCGGCGGGCAGACCCGCAATCCGTACGCGCCGGATCGCAGCCCGTGCGGGTCGAGTTCCGGATCGGGCGTGGCGGTCTCGGCTAACTTGTGTGCCGTCGCGGTGGGCACGGAGACCGATGGGTCGGTGGTGTGCCCTTCATCCATAAACGGAATCGTGGGCATCAAGCCGACGCTCGGGCTGATCGCCGGCCGCGGCATTGTGCCCATCGCCCATAGCCAGGATACGGCCGGCCCGATGGCGCGCACCGTGCGGGACGCCGCCATTCTGCTGGGCGCCCTGGCCGAGGGCCCCCATGCCCAGCCCGACTATACCCGGTTCCTCGACCCCAACGGACTGCGCGGCGCGCGCCTCGGTGTGGCACGGAAGTTCTTCGGGATCACGGCGGACGTGGATCGCCTGATGGAGAGCTCGCTCGCCCAGATGAAGCAACTGGGAGCGGAGATCGTCGACCCGGCGGACCTCCCTTCGCACGGCAAGTATGGCGACTCGGAGCTGGACGTTTTGCTGTATGAGTTCAAGGCCGATCTGAACGCCTACCTGGAGGCCCGCCATACCGGGTTGACGCTTGAAAAGCTGATCGAGTTCAACAGTGAGCACCGGTCCGAAGAGATGCCCTACTTCGAACAGGAGCTCTTGGAAAAAGCGCAGAAGAAGGGACCACTCACGGAAGCGGCTTACCGCAAGGCCCTCTCACAGAACCACCGTCAGTCGCGGGCGGAGGGGATCGATGCGGTCATCAAGCGGCATCGCGTGGACGCGATTGTGGCACCGACGGCGGGCCCGGCGTGGCTCATCGATACGGTGAATGGCGATCACGATACCGGGGGCTGCTCGACTCCCGCGGCCGTAGCGGGCTACCCGCACATCACCGTCCCGGCAGGGTTCGTGCGCGGCCTGCCCGTGGGGATTTCCTTCTTCGCAGGCGCCTGGGGAGAGCCTGGACTCTTGAAGCTGGCCTACGCCTTCGAGCAGGCCACTAAAGCGAGGAAGAAGCCGTAAGAAGCTGTCAGCGGTCAGCCATCAGCGGTCAGCTTGGCCCCGCAAAAAGCTGTCGGCCGTCGGCCATCAGCGGTCAACTTGGCCCGAGCGCTGATCGCTGACGGCTCTTTCCCTAATCGTCCACGATATCCTGCGCCAGCAGGGCCGCCTCGCGCAACAGTCTCAGGCGCCGGAACACGCTGACGCTGCGTTTGCGGCCCATCAGCCGCCGGTAGATCGCGTAGACGTTGATCACGATCCGCTCCTGCCCATCCCATTTCGCGAACGGCTGTCTGAGGAATTCGTCGCTCCGCACAATGTGTGCCGCGGCCTGCGAAGCCGAACGGCCCTTCTCCCAATGTCGATGCACCACCGTTCGGAGGAATTGCCAGTACTTCCGAATCGCCTCCACCGCCTCCAGATCGGCGATCGCCCCGTGGCCGGGGACAACCGTTTCCGGCTTCAGATCGATAATCCGCTCGCAGGCCTTGATCCAGTTCCGGGACGAGCCGTCCCACAGCACTGGGGTGGTGCCGTGAAACAGAACGTCGCCCGCGAACACGATCCGGGCATCCGGGAGGTGGACGATCAGGTCGCCCGAGGTGTGCGCCGGCCCGACCTCGATCAGCATGACCTCCCGCCCTCCCACGTCCAGCCGGAGCCTCCCGGAAAACGTATCGGTGGGCAGTGCCGGCTTGATGTTGGTGAAATCGAAAGGCCGAAGCATGCCTTCGAAGTATTCCGCCGCGACACGCCAATCCGCCCGGTTGGGAAGCGGAAGGCGGCTGATCGCGCGAAACACCATCGAAACGGTATCGACGTACTTCATCTGGCCAGGTCCGTGCTGCTTCATGCTGCGTGCCGCGGACTTGGTCGAAATGATCTCATCGGCGCCCACCATCTCGTTGCCGAACCAGTGGTCGCCGTCGGCATGCGTATTGACGACGCGCCGGATGGGAGCGGATTCTAGCTTCGGCCCGAAGGCGGTCAGCATGGCAGTGGTCCGAGGCAGATCCCATAACGTGTCTACCAGCAGGGAACAGCCCTGCCCCGAAATCAGCGCCGTATTACTCTCGCCCCAGCCTCCGTTGGGCGTCAACCAGGCCATCACATCCTGGCCGATCGGATGGATTCCGGCACCATAACGCGCAGGCTGGCCGGACAATGTAGTGTTCTGGGTTGCCAATGGTTCCAGTGTAAGGGATTTGGCGATCCGTGGGGCATGCTTTAGCTTGCCGTACTGGCGCCGCAGGGGCGAGATGTCCTCTTGGCCGGAGCCAGGACTCCGCCGTTACCGGGGTACCTGCTGCTGGAGCAGGAGCTCGAATTTCTTCTTCTGCTCCTCATTCAGCAACTGCTCCACACGCTGTTTGCTGTCGCTCAGCACGGTGTGGTACAACTGCCAGAAATCGTTGAGGAGGGATTCAATCTGCTCGGCCTGCGCGGGGGTNNGGCTGATGCAGGCCCTTGTGCACGCCCAGGTTCATCGCTACCGCCCCGGCCGCCGCCCCGCATAGAAAGACCAAAGAGAGCGTCAGGGCGCATGCCAGCTTGGGATTCCACGATCTCCCGATCGCCACCCTTTCCAGGACGCTAGTGCTGCTCATAAGCGGTTAAGGTGACCAGCATGTTGTCCCTCGCCGGGGCGGACTCGAAGTTGGGAGAATCCTGTTCCGCCATCACCGCCTCGGGAGAGGGCCCGGTTTGAATTCCGATCTCGTTCGAAACCAGGTAGCTGCCCAAGACGGCCAATGTGAGAAGAGAGGCAAACACCAGACGCCGTCCGAATGCGAAATCCATCCCAAACAGACCGGCGAAAGTGGGGACGGCCCTTCGCGCGTCCACCTGCTGCTGGACGCCGGCATAAAAGCCGGGAGGGGGGTCGAAGACTTCATCGGACCGCAAAGAAACCAGCAACAGCGAGACATCGTGAATGCTGTGGATCTCTTCGCGGCAATTCTTACAGGTGCTCAGGTGTGCCTCGATTTCTCGTTGAGCCGCCGGTTCCAGCGCACCGGCCAGGTACTCTTCGAGGCTGTCCATCACTACCACGTGCATATGTTTCTTCCCTTACAAATGTAAAGTACTACGCCCACAGCTTTCCCATCGCGGGTCTGTTGCTCCAGTTGCTTGACGCTCCTGGAGCCCGCCCGCTTCCGGGCCTATTCCAATCCGAAACTCTTTGAACTCAACCGCCGCCGGCTCGACTTCCCAGGGCTCCACCTTTTCAGGCTCTGCCCTTCCCTCTCAACCAGCCACCAGGCCGGGAGCGCGGTCCAGGCGTTGCGCCGCCTTGACCAGTTTCTGCCGTGCGCGGAACAGCTTCACTTTGATGGTGTTTTCGTTCATGCCGGTTTTTTCCGCCAGCTCTTCTACCGAAAACCCCTCGACTTCCTTCATCATCAACAACATACGCTCCTCTTCGGAAACCCGTGTGAGGAGCTTTAAAACGTAGTCCCGGCGAGCCAGGTCGGTATCCGCCGGCGCCTGCCGGTCGACACTCGGTTCCGTGTTTTCGACGCGCCGGACTTCGTCCTCGCTCAGATCGCTTTCGTAGACCAGCTTCCGGACCTTGCGCTTGCGAAGGTAGTCGAAACACTCGTTGACCGTGATTTTGTAAATCCAGGTGATCAGCGAACTGCGGAAGTCGAAGCTCTTGACGGAAAGGTAAACCTTGGCAAATACCTGCTGTGCAATATCTTCCACGTCGTTACGCTGCCGCACGATCCCATGGATGATGGAAAACACCTTGGATTGATAGCGCTCCACGATCTCGCGGAACGCCGTCTCGTCGCCAGTCTGCGCGCGGCGGACCAGCGATCCTTCCGGGGTGTTCTGATAGTCCACTCTGGATTTCGCCGCAACCTTGCTACCGAACCCGGGGAATGTCAGAGCGCCGGTCAGTGTTCCCATACACCGATTCCGACGCGACACCCCGCTTTCGGGTTTCAAGTACCTATGTACATCACAATTTGCAAGATAGCACAGTGGTGGAGCATGCTCTGACCGCTGGCCAGCATTAGCTCGCCCAGCCGTTCGTTGGACGAGGCCCCCGCTCCTGGGAAGGCAAACTAAAGCATGCCCCACGCCGCTCAGGCCCGATTTTGCGCGACCGAACCTCACCTTGTTACATCTAAAAGCCAAAGAGTGGTGGAGCGATTCAATCCAGTTTGTATAATGGATGGACGCGAAGCCGCGAATACCAGGAGTAAAGACGACATGGTGCAAATTACGGAAAGAGCGGTTGGTAAGGTCAGAGAGATCATGAACTCGCAGGAGCCCTCTCCCGCTGGACTGCGGATTGCAGTGGTAGGCGGCGGATGCTCCGGGTTCAGCTACTCGATGGCCTTCGAGAACCAGCCCAACATGCTGGATAAGACGTACAACTACAACGGGTTGAAGATTTTTATCGACCAGGCCAGCCTGCTTTACCTGGATGGCGCCGAGGTCGATTACGTGGAGACGCTGGAGGGTTCCGGTTTCAAGTTCAACAACCCCCAGGTCAAGTCCACGTGCGGTTGCGGTAGCTCGTTCCAGGTTTAAAAGCAGAGTTTCAGTCTTTGCAGCCGGCCTCTTCGCGCCACGAGGCCGGCTCAAGTGCTGCCTCGTGGCTCGCGACGCCGGTGCCTGTGTCCGCGCGGGCGGCGAGGCCTCACAGGCGCGCAATCAGCACAGGGCAAGCCCGGAACGGACCACCACCCCGGAGATCCGCCAACCGGAACGTCTGGGTCACTCCATGCTACAATCACTCCCATGCGCCGCCTGTTGCTGCTAGGCGCCCTCGCGTTGTCCGGGTGCAGCCACCACGGCGAGGCTCCGCGGGTTTTGCGCGTGCTGGCAGCGGCCGATTCCAAATTTCGTGAACGCCCACATTGGCGGGACGTGCTTTCCTCCCGAATTCACAATGTCTCGTCGCTCTACGATTCCGAGTTCAATATCCGCCTGGAGTTGGTCGAAGTCTCGGAATGGAAACCTGACAGCCAGCTCGCTGCCGAACTAAAGCGCCGCCAGTTGAGCAATTACAAACCCAATGGCGACCTGGTCATGCAAGCCGGTGGCGACCTGGTCATGCTGGGATTCGCTGGGGACTCGAATGCCAGCCCCGAGCCCGGCGTTGCTTTAGCCTTCGATCCGCGGGTCCTGGTGTTCGATTTTCCAAACGAAACCGAAGAGCAGAACGAGAGCATCCTTGCCCATGAGTTGGCCCATATGTTCGGGGCCTGGCACTCCCAGAAAGACAGCTCGTTGTTACACCTTCCACCCGGGTCATCTTTCGACTCCAACGCCCGGCAAGCCATCCGGCTGACGCGTCTCGCCGTGTTGGGCTCCGGCCCGGGTGGCCTGGGCCACGAAACGGTGGATCGGCTCGCCGCACTTTATTCCAGCACCGGAGCCGACCCAGGCTCGAACCCGCTTTTCCAGGCGTACATGTTCCTCGGGCAAGAGCTCTCGAATGTGGAGCGCGCGGAGCAGGCCATTGAACCACTATCGCGAGCCGTGGCATTGTCGCCGGCCGACGCCAACGCGCACTACATGTTGGGGAAAACGGATCTGGCTATGCAGCGTTTCCAGGATGCCGCCTTCGAGTTTCGCAAAGTGCTGGACCTCAATCCCCGGCACGCTTCCGCCTGGAATAATCTCGGCGGAACTCTCGTTCGGCAGGAGCATTATGAGGAGGCCGTGGCGGCCTTCCGGAAAGCCCTCGAGATTGAACCCGCCAATCCGATGATTCGTTGCAACCTGGCTGTTGCACTGGTCCACGTGCCCGGCCACCTGGACCAGGGGATCGCGGGAATCCAGGACATTCTGCGGACTAATCCCGACGCTCCCTATGCCCAGCAGGCGCTCAAGGACGCTCTCGAATTCAAGCAGCAGGAAGCAGCCGGGCATCAGACGCCTGGACCAGGCGGCAGTCCCGCCGCTAAGCCAGATCCCGCCGCAGCGCGCTAAAATCTACCAATGACTCGAAAATTGCTGCTGCTGACACTTCTCTTCGCCGGCTTCGCCGCCGCGCAGAACCGCGTTTACGAACTCCGGACGTATACCTG
>PMTT01000614.1 GCA_003167275.1 Bryobacterales bacterium
GTAACCATCGGAGGAAGCACTGCAACGCTGATCTTCAGTGGATTGACGCCGGGGAGCGTGGGCCTGTATCAGGTGAATGTGACGGTGCCCAGTAACGCACCCACGGGCACCCAGCCGCTCGTGATCGCGCTGAACGGAATCAATTCCCAGGCTGTCAGCGTGCTGGTGCAATAGGTGTAGCGCGGCGGTCTTGCCGCCGGTGATTGTCCCTGTGGCAACACAGGGCGCTACATGTTCGACAGACCGCTGGGGCAGGCTCAGACCTGCCCCGACTCAGCACGTACCCACACTCAGTTCTCCGGGAAGAGTTGCTTCAGGAAATCCTTATCCTCAAGGATTGCCCGATACCCCTGTCCACGTCCCCCAGCGCCCGGCGGCGCCGATGCCGCTGCGGTGGACGGCTGCAATCGCTGGCGCATGCCTGGGTCGAGTTGGAGCGCTTTGCGGAAATCTGCCAGCGCGGCAGGCTTGTCGCCCAAATTGTAGTCCATCTGCCCCAGCGTCATGTAGGCCGCCGCGTCCGGGTGGTACTGCGCGACCTTGGCGGCCGCGTCGCGCGCCTCATGGTCCTTGCCCGCACTGCGCAGACTAAACACCTTCCCCCGGTACAGCTCGCTCAGATTCAGGTCCAGCAATCTGCGGAGTTCGGGAATGGGCTCCGGATTGTCGTCCACATTGAGGTACAGATAGCGGTCGTTGTTGATGTTGCGCCCGCCTCCCTTGCGCACGATGAGCATCGATGCCGACTGCTTTCCACGCGAATCGCCTCCCGCCGCGTCTCCCGCCTTCAAGGCGGCGAACAGCTTTTCGGCGAGTTCGCCCTCAGTGGCTTCGAATGCCTTTCCCATGGCCTCCACCACCTGCGGCCCCGCCAGCAGATTACCCTGCGCCGACCAAGTTTTGCCCTGCTTGTCTCCGGCCCACTTCTGCGCTGCCGGACCGGTGTACGCCGCGATGCTGCCGGTGCGGTCGACGATCGCCACCTGGCGTCCGTCGGTTGGGGGAAACTGATCCTCGGCCAGCAGTTTAGCGAGCACTTGCCTGGCCGTGAGCCCCTGCCGCAGCAGTTCCAGCCCGCGCGGTCCGTATCCTACATTCACATTGGCCTGCGTAGCCACCGCCCCGACTCCCGCTTCGGCCCAAGGCACCACCGCCCCCACCGAGAAGTACTTGGATGCCACCGTGACGCCCCAATCGCCGTTGACCGGATCATAAGCCACAATCGAGAAAGTGTTCACGTCGGCGGCCAGGACAGGGAGCGCCGCCAAGAGGAGGCCAAGCATTCGCTTCATAGAGTTGTTATAGCGCGTTCCGCGGTCAGCGGCAGTTCGAAGCCCTCGCGGATTCGCCCTATCAGTGCCCTAATGCTTTTGGACGCAATTGCCGATTACTCCAATGTGACGTCGGACGACCTGATTCAACTGGACTTAATGCTCAACCGGTTCAACCGGCTGATAACCGAACTTCTGCGAGGAGCGATTGTGCGGAACTCGTTTCAACCGTGGGAAATCGAAATCCTTCTGGATATGGAGACCTGCGAGCTGGAACCTCGAAAACGTATCGAGATTCTTCGGCAGTATCAGAAAGCGGTGACCAGACAATTGGAGACTGGTCCGGGACCGCCGATGAAGCTATCCCACTACCTTCAATTGAAGATGACTCGTCGTCCCGCAATCATGTAGTGGCCGCCGAGTACGGTGCGGATCGCCTCGGGATAGATGCGGTGCTCCTCCTGGAGAATGCGGGCGGAGAGAGACTCCACGGTGTCGTGGTCTAACACGGGTACGGCTGCCTGCACGACGATCGGTCCGGCGTCCAGTTGTTCGTCCACAAAATGGACGGTGCACCCGGTGATTTTGACACCATGTTCCAACGCCTGGTGCTGTGCGTCGAGCCCGGGAAAGGCAGGGAGAAGCGATGGATGGATATTGAGAATCCGGTTCGGAAAGTGACGAATGAATGAAGCGCTCAGGAGCCGCATGAAACCGGCGAGCAAAACGAGATCCACCTTCTGCCGATGAAGCTCTTCGAGGAGCATGCGGTCGTAGACTTCGCGGTCGAGCCCCTTCGAGGGGATCGAGACGGCGTTGAAGCCGCGCTGGCGGGCGGTTTCGAGGCCGCGCGCTTCGGGGCGGCTGGCGATTACCACCGCGATTTCCGCGGCGATCTCCCCGCGGGCGACGGCGTCGGCGATGGCCTCAAAATTGGAGCCGCGGCCGGAGAGCAGGATGCCGAGGCGTTTCATTTGTACTCCACCAGGGGATGTCCGCGCTTGTGGGCGATCACAGAGCCGATCCGGAACGGAGTCTCGCCCAGTCGCCTGAGGACGGTTTCGGCCCGCGCCGCGCCCCGTGCGGGAACGGCGAGGATCATGCCGGCGCCCAGGTTGAAGGTTCGCCGGAAATCATCGTCCGGCAGATTGCCGAGCTTCCGGAGCACTTCGAAGATCGCGGGGATTCGCCAGGACGTAGTGTCGATGGCTATAGCCAACCCCTTTGGCAACATGCGAGGGGTGTTGTCGGTGATTCCGCCTCCGGTGATGTGGGCGGCGCCATGAAGAAGCTTGGCCGCCATCAGCGCGCGAATCGGTTTCAAGTAGCTCCGGTGGACCGCGAGCAGGATATCGCCGACGGTCGAGCCCACTTCGGGAAGCATGGTCTTCGGACTGTGCCCCCCCACCTCGAACAGGAGCTTTCGGGCGAGCGAATAACCGTTGGTGTGGAGACCGCTAGAGGGCAGCGCCAATAGCGCGTCGCCCGCGCTAACGGTTTTGCCGGTGAGCAGTTGGGAGCGCTCGGCCGCGCCCACGATAAAGCCGGCCAGGTCGTATTCCGATTGTGCGTACAGGCCTGGCATCTCGGCGGTCTCACCGCCGATGAGGGCACATCCGTTTTGCCGGCAACCTCGTGCGATGCCCGAGACTACGGCCGTCGCGACTGCGGCGTCCAGCTTGCCGACGGCGAAATAGTCCAGGAAGAAGAGCGGGAGGGCGCCTTGCACGGCGATGTCGTTGACACAGTGGTTCACCAGGTCTTCCCCCACGGTATCGTGCCGGCCGGTGAGGAAGGCCACTTTCAACTTGGTGCCGACACCATCGGCGGAGCTGACCAGAACCGGTTTGCGGAAGCCGGAAAGCTGGAAGGAGGCGCCGAAGGAACCGATATCGGTGAGGACTCCCTTGGTGAAGGTTTGGCGCGCGAGTTTCTTGATCGAAGAGACGGCGCGATCGGCTTCATCGATATCCACCCCGGCATCACGGTAGAGGACCTGTTTACGGGTAGGCAAATCTCAGTATACGGCCTTGTACGGTATGCTTTAGCTTGCCCAGAAATTCGGGGCGGACCAAACGTTCTCCTGGCGTGGGTAATCGGTCAGACGGGAGGGTGGGTGGTACGAAAACTTCTCGGCTATCCGCGAGTCTTGGGCAAGCTAAAGCATACCCTACGGGAGTTCAACGGAAATTCTCCACCAGCATCAGGTTGGCGAAAGCGTGATCCTCTTGCGTGTAAAGCAACCATTTGCCGTCGGGCGACAGGCAGATGCCATGACCGATGACCGGCTTCTCCGGCTCGAATCCGAGGTCTTCCACCTGTTTCGTGCGGAACCGGTAAAACCTGGCTCGCGCGCGGCGCAGCATGACCGTGTCCACGCCCGGCCCCGGGTCCAACAGGTAGACTCCATCAGGCAGCACCCAGAAATCCCGGGTGGTGAATTCGGGCATAAGCCGCTCCTCCACCTTCGGGTGAGAAGCAGGCGCTCCCCAGCGTCGACCCGGGCGCCGAAGTAGTGAGGCGGCGGGATTCCCCATCCCGAATCGCGATCAAGAAGTGCCCGGCTGGCTCGCCCGGATCGTCTCTGGCCGCCAACAAGGTAGACCCGTCGGGCGACCAATCCTGCACCAAGCCGGAGCCGACTCTGCGCTCGCCGCCGCCCAGAACCGGAACGACCATGACGTGGGCCCTGAACAACTGAGGATGCAAGCTCGAAGAGCGCGAGAATGCGATCGCACGGCCGTCCGGAGACCAGACTGGCGATCTGTCCAATGCGGGATCCCGGGTGAGCCGTAACGGTTCGCCGCCGCCAATCATTTTGACATAGATGCTGGCCAGATTCCCGCGGTCCCCGTCCCACCCGAATGCGACCATCTTGCCATCAGGAGAAACGGCAGGGCTCGATGCCACGCCGGAAAACATTGTCAGCGGTGTAACCACAACCGGCGCCTGGCTCTCACTGCCGCGGGTGAAAGCATACCAGGTGGACGCTGCGGCTACGACAACGGATGCCAGCACGATCCAACGTCCCCTGGCCGTGCGGACGACGGGCGGCGAATCGGCGGCGCCGGATTCCGCCTGCCCTTCCTGGAGCGCCAGTTTCACGTCCGTGATGCTCTGATACCGGCGCTCGGGGTCTTTCCGCAGGCAGAAGCGGACGATGCGCGCCAACTCCTTCGACACTCCCGGCGCGTGCAGTTCGATGGGCTCCGGCTCATCCCGCAAGACGGCGGTGAGTGTCCGCGCGGCCGTATCGCCTTTGAAGGTCCTCCGCCCGGTCAACATCTCATACAGCACCGTGCCAAAGCTGAAGATGTCGGTGCGGGCGTCCACATCGCGGCCTTCGGCCTGCTCCGGAGACATGTACCCCACAGTTCCCAAGACCGTGCCGCGAGTGGTGGGTGCGGCGGTTTGGGTGGCATCGTCGGGATGGGTGCTCACGCCTTCGGCCCGCTTCGCGAGGCCGAAGTCCAGTACGACGGGGCCGAACACGCGCCCTTTACTTTCCCGGCGCGGGTGATCATCACGTTCCCCGGCTTGAGATCGCGATGGATCACGTCCTTGCGGTGGGCCGCTTCTACGGCCTCGGCGATCGCAATCGCGATGGCCAGGGAATCGGCCGGCTTCATCCGGCCCTTGGCCATCCGTTGGGCGAGCGTCTCGCCCTCCACCAGTTCCATCGCCAGTGCAAACGCGCCGTTCGACTCCTCAATCCCGTACAGCGTGGCTACATTCGGATGGTTCAGGGATGCCAGTACGCGCGCTTCCCGCCGGAGGCGTTCCAGATAGGAGGGATCCTGGGCAGGCGCGACGGTCTTCAGCGCCACATCGCGGCCCAACCGTGTGTCGCGCGCGCGAAACACCTCTCCCATGCCGCCGCCGCCCAGGCGCTCGACAATGCGATATGCCCCGACCACCGTACCTGCCGTCCACGCCGGCACGATCAGTCCCGCGTGGGCCAAGGCGGGACGCTCCAGAAGGGAATCGCCCTCGCCGTGGTGTCCGAGCAGGGACTCGACCTCGCGCCGCAGTTCGGTATCGGCGCCAACACGCGCGATTGAGAAACTCGATACGCGCCTGTGCAGGCTGATCCAGAGCCTCATGAAAGAGCCGTTCGACGGCGGCCCAGCGATCGGAGTTGTCAGGACGATCAGGCATGGCTCATCTGGCGCATTAGCCAGGCTCTGGAGAGGCTCCAGTCGCGCAGCACGGTTTGCGGCGATACTTCGAGGGCAGCCGCGGTCTCTTCCACGCTGAGGCCGCCGAAGAATCTCAGCTCCACCACCCGCGCCTTGCGGGGGTCGCGCCTGGCGAGTTCGCTCAGAGCTTCATCCAGGGCCACCACTTCGGCATCCCGGTCCGGAGACGCAATCCGGGAATCGTCGAGTGAAACGGGCCGTGCTCCCGCCCCCCGTTTGAGATACCCGCGGCTGCGAGCATGGTCCACCAGCACGCGGCGCATCATCTGCGCGGCCAGCGCGAAGAAGTGAATGCGGTCCCGATATACAACCTCTTGAACTCCGGCCAGGCGGAGATACGCCTCGTTCACCAGCGCCGTGGTCTGCAAGGTATGTCCCTCACGCTCAAGCTGCATGTAATGCCTGGCGGTGCGACGAAGCTCCTCATAGAGGACCGACATCAACTCTTCGAGCGCGCCGGAATCTCCTGCCCTCCAGGCGTGTAGCAGGCCTGTGACATCAGGCGTGGGTGTTGTGTCCACGGGCTGTGCAAATTATACGCCATCCAACTTCTTTGAGAGCGGTTTTTGTAGAGTGCTATTTTTCTTAACTCCCGATTAGAGTTTTCCCCGCCGGTTCCCGCCTTGTTCGCCGGCCAGCGATTGGAAGTCGCAGCCGGGAGGCGGGAAATGAGAAACATCGTTTGCATGCTTGGTTTCGTTCTGGCGGGGATGGAGGTTCACGCTCAGGAATGTGGGCCGCGAGCAGAACCCCTGGTCCGGGTTCATCTGGAGAACTTTATGACCGTGCCTACCGCGGCTCTAGCCCGCGCCAAAGGGGTTGCCGCCGGAATCTTCGCCGGCGCCGGCGTGCGGCTGGAATGGAAAGAGGGCGAACCCCGTAAATCGCAGCAGGCGGCCAGTTGCGCGGGGCTGGCGGACGAGGTTTTGGAAGTGCAATTCGACGAGACTGCCGCCACCCGGTTCCCGCGGGATGCCATGGCTTACGCCGTTCCGGGGAAGGCCGGCATCTGCATCCACATTTTCTACAATCGCGTGGTGGCCGCGCATTCGCGGGACCTGACCCCGGTGCTCCTGGGCCACGTCCTGGCGCACGAAATCACCCACATACTCGAAGGAGTCGCCCGCCACTCCGAGGATGGGTTAATGAAGGCTCACTGGAGCAGCAGCGATTACATGGAGATGTCCCAACACTCCCTCCCGTTCGCCGAAGAGGATGTTCAACTCTTGCGTGCCCACTTCCATCGGCCCGCGTTGTCCGCGGGGCGATAGGGGATACCTCTCGTAGGGTATGCTTTAGCTTGCCGCGAAATTCGGGGCAGACGAGAAGCTTCCTGGCGCGGGGCGATCGGTGAGACGGCAAGATACCTGGCAGGAAACGTTTTGGCTGTCCGCGAGTTTTGGGCAAGCTAAAGCATACCCCACGAACGGGCAAGCTAAAGCATGCCCCACGTAACCTGCCCGCTGGCGGCAGCGCCTTACCCTTTTCACCTCTCCCTGTCGCGGGGTATATAATTACGGCACCAAATCTATGAAAAAACTTGTAACTGCGCTGCTCCTGTTTTGCGCTTACGCTTTCGCCGAGGCGCCCTCGACGGTAGCGATCCGCAACGCCAGGATTGTCACGGTCAGCGGCCCGGTCATCGCCAAGGGTACGGTGATCGTTCGCCACGGATTAATTGAAGCGGTTGGGGAAAACGTCCCCGTTCCAGCCGACGCCTGGGTAGTGGATGGCGAGGGAATGACCGTTTATCCCGGCCTGATCGATTCCTTGAGCACGGTCGGAATGCCCGGCATCGCTGTGACAGCCGCCGCAGCCACCGGTGGACGCGGCGGCGGACGTGGCCAGGCGACACCGGCAACTACCGCGGCCGCGACGGCGACCGTGGAGCGCGCGCGCGGCCCGGAGGATCGCCCCTCGACCACCAGTTGGGTGATCGCGGCCGACGAACTCCTTTCGGCCGACCGCCGCATCGAAACGGTTCGCGGAGGTGGAGTCACCACTGCGGTGACCTTCCCGACCCGCGGCATTTTTGCCGGACAAGGTTCCATCATCGACCTTCTGTCGGGTGAGAAGGCCGGCGAAATGGTGCTGGTCCCCTCCGTTGGGCAGTACATCTCGCTCAGCCGCGGCGGAGGCGGTGGTGGCGGAGGCGGGGGTTTCCCCAGTGCCCTGATGGGCACCATCTCCTACATCCGCCAGATCTATCTGGATGCCGCCCACTACCAGTTGGTCAAGGATGCCTATGCCAAAGATCCGCGAGGCATGACGCGGCCGGAATATGACCGCGCCCTGGAAGGCGTGATCGAGTCCAAGCGGATTCTGCTGCCGGCGAATCGCCTGGTAGAGATCGACCGGATGCTGCGGTTCGCGGCGGAGTTGAAACAGTCGACCATTCTCTACGGCGCGCGGGAAAGCTATCGTCCCGAGGCCGCCGAGTTGCTGAAGAAATCCGGCACTCCGGTGCTGGTAAGCATCCGTTGGCCGGAGGCGCCGCGCGATGCCAATCCGGAGGATGTGGACAGCTTCCGAACTCTCGAGACACGCGACAAAGCGGCCTCCGCGCCGTCGGTCTTGCAGAAAGCGGGCGTGAAGTACGCACTCTACTTCGATGGTCTGGACCAGCCTCGCGACATTCAGCGCGCGGTGAAGAAAGCCATCGATGCCGGACTCTCCCGCGAGGATGCCCTGCGCGCACTGACTCTTACTCCGGCGCAGATCTACGGAGTGGCGGACCGGCTGGGGAGCATCGAAAAAGGAAAGATCGCGAACCTGATCGTCACTAACGGGGAACTGTTCGACGATCGGACCAAGATTCAGATGATCTTTGTAGATGGCAAGAAGTACATGCCGGCGGCGGATACGACAACCGGCGGCCGTGGGCCGGCGACGGACGATCCAGGAGCGAATCAATGATCAAGATGAAGAGTTTGCTGGCACTATTGCCGGCAGTGATTGCCATCGCGCCCCTCGGCGCGGAGACGTTCGTCATCAGGAACGCGACCGTCATGACGGTGAGTAAGGGCACTTTCAAAGGCTCCGTCGTAGTGAAGGACGGCAAGATCGCCGATGTTGGCGAGAAGGTGCTGGAGCCGGCAGGCGCAACCATCATCGATGGCAATGGCCAATACCTGATCCCGGGAATCATCGACTGCCACTCACACATCGCGGCGGATGGCGGGATCAACGAAGGCAGCGTGTCGGTATCGTCGATGGTGGATATCCGGGACGTAATCAACCCGGAAGACATCGCGATCTACCGCGCGCTGGCGGGCGGAGTCACAACGGCCAACATTCTGCACGGCTCGGCGAACCCGATCGGCGGGTGCACGCTGCCGCTCAAAATGCGCTGGGGCAAGGATGCGCAGTCGATGATCTTCGAAGGCGCCACCCCGGGCATCAAGTTTGCCCTGGGCGAGAATCCCAAACGCGCGGGCAATCCGCAGGGTGGCCGCGGTGGGACTACTCCTGTGCAGGCGCGCTACCCGGCGACCCGCATGGGCGTGGAAGATACCATCCGCGAAGCGTTCAACGAAGCCAAGGCGTATAAGGCGGAGTGGGACGGCTACAACGCGAAAGTCGCGCATGGCGAACACCCGATCCCTCCGCGCAAGGATCTGAAACTCGAGCCGCTCAAGGAGGTCCTGGAGGGCAAGCGCTTCGTCCATGCGCATTGTTACCGCGCCGACGAGATCCTGATGCTGCTGCGCGTGGCGGACGACTACGGTTTCAAGATCCGCACGCTGCAGCACGTTCTGGAAGGCTACAAGGTGGCCAAGGAGATCGCGGCCCACGGCGCCGGCGCTTCGACGTTCAGCGACTGGTGGTCGTACAAGGTGGAAGCGTTCGACGCCATTCCGTTTAATGCCGCCATCATGACTAAGAAGGGCGTCGTGGTGAGCTTGAACAGCGACGATGCGGAGTTGATGCGGCACCTCAACAGCGAAGCTGGTAAGGCCATGAAGTACGGCGGGATGAGTGAGACCGAGGCGCTCGCTATGGTCACTTTAAATCCGGCCAAGCAGTTGGGCATCGACAATCGCGTAGGTTCGATCGAAGTGGGAAAGGACGCCGACCTGGTGCTGTACGACAAGTTCCCGCTCTCGGACTACGCCAAGGTGCAGAAGGTTCTGATCGATGGCACGGTCTACTTCGATCGCGACAAGGAAGTGACTGGGCGCCCCGCGAAGGCGGCCGAGAAGCAGAAACTGATCGATAAGGAAAAGCAAAACCAGCAGCAGCCTGGCCGCGGCGGACGCGGCGGGCGCGCCGGTCAAGGGGGGCAGGCGCAATGAAACTGTTCGGAATTCTGATTGGTTGTGCGATGGCGGCCCTGGCCGCCTCCGGCGACACAGTGCTGATCCATAATGTCGACGTCTATCCGATCACGGCAGCTCCCATGAAGGGGGTGTCGGTCCTGATTCAGGACGGTAAGATCTCGGACATCGGGGCCAAGCTGGTTCCGGCGAAGGGCGTCCGCGTGGTGGAAGGGAAAGGGCTGCGCGTGTATCCGGGCATGTTGGATTCCGGGACGGAGCTGGGGCTTTCCGAGATCAGCGCGGTGCGCGAGAGTGTCGATACGGGCGAGTTGGGCGAATTCATGCCGCAACTGCGCGCGTTGATCGCAGTGAATCCGGAGAGCGAACACTTTTCCGTAGTGCGGGTGAATGGCATCACCAGCGTGATGACTTTCCCATCCTCGGGCGGCGGTGGTGGCGGGGGCGGCGGCCGTTTCGGCGGCGGCGAGCGCCAGATGATCTCGGGACAGGCCGCTCTGATTCACACCGATGGCTGGACTTGGGAGGATATGGAGATCAACCGCTCGGCGGCGATGCATCTGATCTTTCCGAGCATTGCGGGCCGGGGCGGACGCGGGGGCGGGACTCCCTCGGATTTCAGCGTACCCGATCTCTTCGGAGCGGCTGGCGCCGGCGCCGGAGGCTACACGGCGGCGCGGCGGACGTACGAGCAGCAGATCGCCCACCTGAACGACTTCTTCGACGATGCGCGGAAGTACCAGAAGGCCAAGGCGGCCAATGCGCCGGGCTTCGAGCGCGACCTGAAGTTCGAGGCCATGATCCCGGTGCTGGAACGCAAAGTGCCAGTCGCGATTTCTGCCGGCCGCGCCAGCACGATCCACGATGCCATCGCGTTTTCCGAGAAGCAGAATATTAAGATCGTGATTCTGCAGCCGCGCGAGNNCTGGCGTTGCCGGAGACCGAGGACAGTCCTTACGATGAGTCGTTCACGCTGCCTGCCGAGGCTTACAAGGCCGGCGTGAAGTTCGCTTTCGGCACCTTCAATAACGAGTTCGTGCGCAACCTGCCCTACCAGGCGGCGACCGCGGTGGGCTTCGGGTTGCCGTACGACGAGGCGTTGAAGGCGGTGACGATCAACCCGGCGGAAATCTGGGGCGTGAGTGACAAGGTCGGTTCGGTGGAGAAGGGCAAAGTGGCGGACCTGATGGTCACGGATGGGGATCCGCTGGAGATCCAGACACAGGTCAAATACCTCTACATCAAAGGCAAGGAAGTTGCGCTGACGAACAAACAGACACGGTTGAACGACAAGTATATGAGCCGGCAGTAGCCGTGGGGTATGCTTTAGCTTGCCCTGGAATTACCTCAAGAAGGGCACGGCAAGCTAAAGCATACCCTACGAACGTTACACCACGATCCTCGGGACGATCACTTCCACTCCGATCGGCTTCATTCGTTCCCTTAGGCGCGCCAGCATATCCTCATCGGCGTAAGTGCCGACGATCGCCCCGCCCGAACCTGCGAAGTTCGCTGTGGCTCCGGCAGCCCTGGCGGCCTGCACCATCTCCAGGTTTCCTTTGTCGATCTGGTAGATGCGGGCCCGCAGATCGAAGTTGGCGTCGATCAGCTCTTCCAGTCTTCGGTAATCGCGGCTCAGCAGGCATTCGCGGCCCTGCTCGGCGTAGCTCGCCCAGGTTCTCATG
Organism: Bryobacterales bacterium; assembly: GCA_003167275.1. Taxonomy (GTDB): domain Bacteria; phylum Acidobacteriota; class Terriglobia; order Bryobacterales; family Bryobacteraceae; genus JAIQFL01. Next base: position 11,433 of record PMTT01000614.1, read on the forward strand.
GCCTCAACCACTTCGGGATCTCCACGCCGCCAGCGCTCCCGCAGATTGCCATGAAAGACTTCCGTGCCTTCGCTGAGCGAGGTCCGGCACGCTACATATACTTTGGGTAGCAGTGACGGATCCATGCATTCGTATTCGCCGTAACCGCGCGTGGTCATCAACTCGCGTGAAAAATCCATGTAAACCAAACCCTGGTAGGCCTGGATGACGCGGTCCTGCAGTCCAGCCGGGACATTCAGTTCCTGAGTCTCGGTCTCCAGGACCAGGTTGGCCTGAACCGGAAGCGGTACGTCGAGCCTGTAATACTGGCACAGCGCACGCAGCGAGGCGGTAATGATGGCGCTGGAGCCTCCCAGGCCCAGGCGCTGCGGGATGTTGGACTCATACTCCAGTGTGAAGTTGCGATTCTCCAGCTCGATGCCCTTCTGTCGGCAATAGTCGATGAACCGGACGATCAAGGCCTGGATGATCCGGATGCCACCGTAATAACCGCGCCACCGAGTGATGCGATAGAGGTCCTCCAGGTTTTCAAAGATGGGGAGATCTGCCTTGGAAGGCTTGATTTCGAGGCGGCCGCTGGGATAGAGCAGGACGCGGGCACGGAAATTGGACATGGCAAAGGAGATCGTTTTGCCAAAGTAACCGTCGCTCGGGTTCCCCAGGAGGCCGGCACGCGCATAACCGTATGTTTCGATCATTTCTTGGTTCGATCCGCCGAGTCAATCACGATAGTCACCGGGCCTTGGTTCACGATTTGAACTTCCATCGACGCCTGAAAAACACCGGTTTCGACCGGAACGGGCCCACGCCGCGCAGACTCTACAAAGTAATTGTAGAGCGCTTTTGCCTGCTCCGGCGGCGCCGCCTGGTCGAAGCTGGGCCGGCGTCCCTTGCGGCAATCGCCGTATAGGGTAAATTGCGAGACTATCAGCAGCGCACCACCGGCTTCGCACACGCTGCGATTCATCTTTCCCGCGTCATCCAGGAAGATCCGGAGTCCGAGTAGTTTGTCCACCAGGTAGTCAGCATCCGCGGCAGTATCCGACTTCGATACACCCAGGAACACGACTATGCCTGTACGTATCGACCCCACAGTGTTGTCTTGTACGTTTACGGATGCTCGTGTCACGCGCTGCAGGACTAGTCGCATAGTTTTTTCCAGTCAATCGTCACTATTTATATTGACACGCCTATGTTATAGTGTGTCGGAAGGTGAACACATGGCGCGAGGCAGGAACGTCGAAGACACGACCATATTACAGATGGCGCTGGTCGGTTATCGAATCGAAATAGAGAAGATTGACGGGAAGATTCATGAGCTTCAATCTCTAATCAAGGGAAAACGGACCGCTCCTCCCTCTGGCGCGGCCGAGACCGGGCAGCCGAAGGCCAAACGCAACATGAGCCAGGCGGCCCGCAACCGCATCGCGGCCGCGCAGAAGAAACGTTGGGCCAAGCAACGCAGACTCAAGGCCCAGGGAGCCAAGGCTTCATAAAGACGCCGGCCCGCGTCCCGACTCACTGCGTCCTCGTGCAACAACTCCTTCGATCGGATCGCTACATCCCCGTGGGGTATGCTTTAGCTTGCCCTGGAAACACGCGGCGCGGCTTGGACGAGACTGGGCAAGCTAAAGCATACCGTACGGCGGTGGTAATATGTGTACGAATGGGTGAGTTGAGCCGGATTGGGGTCGCGATCGACACGGACTTGCTGGAAAAGTTCGATCAGTTGATTGAGCAGCGCGGCTACACCAACCGTTCGGAGGCTTTCCGCGACCTCATCCGCGACGAACTGGTGGAGAAGAACTGGGAGTCGCCGGAGAGCCCGGTGGTCGGAACGGTCACCCTCGTCTACGATCACCACGTCCGGATGCTGAGCGAGCGGTTAACGGACATCCAGCATGACTTCCATCACTCCATTCTTTCGACCCTGCACGTGCACCTGGACCACGATCACTGCCTGGAGGTCCTGGTGGTCCGGGGTAAGTCGGGAGAGGTGCGCAAAGTGGCGGATGTCCTGATCAGTACCAAAGGCGTGAAGCACGGCCGGCTGACAATCACCACTTCCGGGGTGGAACTGAAGTGATCGTGGGCACGGGTGTGGATCTGGCCGAGGTTCCGCGGATCCGAGCCTCCATCGAGCGATTCGGCAGCCGCTTCGTCGATCGCATTTTCACGCCCGCCGAAATCGCATATGTGGAGCGGAAGGCGAATCGATACGAACGCTATGCAGCCCGATTCGCGGCGAAGGAAGCGGGCATGAAGGCGATCGGCACCGGCTGGAAGCGCGGTGTGACCTGGCAGGATTTCGAGGTTGCCAACCTGCCCTCGGGAAAACCCACCTTGCGGCTCCACGGAGTAGCGGCCGCGATCGCGGGGAAACTGGGTGTCCGGAACATTTCGTTGTCCCTGACGCACACCGCGGAGTTAGGCATGGCTCACGTGATTCTGGAGGACTAGGGCTCGATCGCAAGATTCGTGGCGATTATGGCACC
>PMTT01000052.1 GCA_003167275.1 Bryobacterales bacterium
GACAACGACAACATCATTCTCACAGCCCCCGTGCTGGATCAAGCCTTCGCGCCAAACGAATGCACGCCTACCAATTCGCAATGCTTCCCCGCTGCCCCCCCTGCCGGCACGACGACGACGAGGGGTCAAGGCCCGTACGCCGGAACCCGTGTGACCACGATCCCGAAACTGGTGGTCTATAACGGGTCCGTACTGGGCTTCACCCAACCCCCCAGTTGCCTTCCGGCGACCTGCCAGGCCGTAAATCTTGCGGATAACACCGCCACTGGGACACTCACGGCAGTCACCACAAAAGTGGCCTTCGGCCAGGGCACTGTAGGCGGCGCAGGGGTACCCAACGGCGACCTGCAATACGCAGCGGGCAAACCCACCACGCCCAACAGTTGCATTACCGCTGTTCCCCTCGTCGTCAATTCCCTAACCTCCACCACCGGTGCCGCACCCACATTTCCTCCTGCGCTGTCGTGCGCTCCGATTGCGGGGCTTACGAACGCACTTCCGGCTATTTTCTGGGAGCCCGATAACCTCCGCGGCCGGACGTTCGCCACTTTTGACTCACAGGTCTCGTCCTTCGGCCTCGGAAACGTGCAATCGCAGTTTTCGGGCGTACTCACGCCGATCGATTATCTGGTCGGTACCCAGATCACCGACAACTTCGGCGGCCCCGGGTCAGGCGTTTGCGCCGCTAATCCCGGCTGCAGCGGCCTCATACCTCAGGGCACGCCTGGCGTCACCGGGCAGCCGGCTTCGCTGCTTACCCCACCCATCGTCCCTCTCACATCGGGCATAGCCACGATCTACTACCTGGAACCGATCGTCTTCTCCTGTCCCTCGGGCGTGCTCCTTGCGGAATCCGTCAGCTTCTGCGGCACCGGCGTCAACGGTCCCGAGACCCTGGTCTCCGACCTCCCGCTCTTCGGTGTGCTGACCAGTAACGTCTCCACGTTGGCCCAGGTAGCTGATCCCGCGCCCGTCGGCCAAGGCTTCAGCGCCACCCAGATGACTACCAGCCCGGCCAACGTGCCGGTAACGTCAACCACCAATAGCCGGCTCTTTGTCGGCGATTCCCGGCCACTGCAGGTGATGTTCCGCGAAGGACTGCTATACGTCGCCCGCACCGTTCGCCTGGCAGATTCAAACCCGGCTGTCAACTGGCTGGGCACCGCCACCGAACTCTACGACATCATCAAGACGTGCTCCACGGGCACGGGGCCTGTAGCCTGCGGCGGCGCGGCCAATGGCTACAGCGTTACGGGCGCCAACCTTACCGCTGCCAACCTGGCTTTCGAATACGAGTGGTTCAACGGCCTGAGCGTGCCCGATCCGTCCGGCGACATCAACGGCTTCGGTTTCTACCAGCCCATGTTCGATGTTCCCGCGGACGTGGTCGCCACCGGTCCCGTCCCTCCGATCAGCGCTTTGCAGTTGTTTGACAAGCTGTTCGTCGGCATGACCACGGGCGGCACTACCAACACGGCTGGCATCTTCTCCCGGGACTTCCCCTCGCTATGGGACTTCCGCCCCGGCGACGATGCCTACGACACCCAGGAGCCTTATCTCGATCCCTACACTGGGAACGTCGCATCCACGTATGCGTGCGGCAACAACGTAAACGTTACGATCACCGCGGCTAGCGGCAGCACCATCACCGTGGCCGACCCCACTGGTCTGGGTGTTGGAATGTTCCTGAGCGGCAGCACCACCGTTCCTCCGCAATCGATCACCGGAATCCTGGGGAACGTAGTCACTTTGAGCTCGGCTTTCACCGGCAAGACTTTCCCCACCGGTGCGACGTTCACCCGTGTTCAGCCCACGGTATCGACAACCGCTACCCTGGTCGTTCCCGGGTCTAACCAAATCACGGTTTCTTCCACAACCGGGCTCCTGGTCGGCCAGATCCTGGGCAGCGGCAACGTAAAGCCTACCGCCTATGTCTGCAATCTCGTGGCGAACGCCGGGACTCCCACCAACCCCCCTTATCAAGCCATCACCTGTCCTCCGGGCGTCCCCACCAGCCCCAACAGCTTCGGTATCTCATCGCTGACCAACGTGGGTCTTGGTGAAGTCGTAACGGGACAAGCCGGCAGCGGCATCAGCACAAATCTCACGATCGGCAATCAAACGTTCGTCGTGCCACAGAGCACTCAGATCGCTGTTGGCGAGACGGTTACCGGAACCGGAATCCCGGCCGGCTCCAAGGTCCTTGCCACCTACCTCGTTGGCGCCACCGTGACTCCCGGTATTTTCATGAATCAGGACGGCACTCTGACCGTCGCAATCACGAATCCTGCGACGATCAATGGCCCCTCCTCTGTCACCTTCGACTCCACCCCCTGTTTCAGTGCCGGTGGTCCCAATTTCGTCGAGTCCACGACGAATGCATCCGCATTCATCGTCAAAGGGGCGAACGTCCCCGGCGTCAGCATCGGTGCGACCAATGCTCTGGCCACCACTGCGGTGAGCTGCACTTCGTACTACGCTGACGGCGCCATCGGATCGAGCACCGGTCAAACCGCTGCTTCCCTTTCGACAATCCTGCTTGGCGCAATCGTCAACAACGGCATACAGTCGACGTTTACCGCCACCGTGGGTTCGGGGACGGCTTTCTTCCCGACTGGTACAACGATCCTCCAGATCTCGGGAAGCACCCTCACCTTGAGCAACCCCGCCTCCACTCCGCTCCCTGGCGGGCCATTTATCGGCGGTGGTACTACGAGCACTAACCTTCCGTTCAACTTTACGACGGCCGGATCGGCTGCCGTGACGACTTGCCCGATCATTCCGTTCAGCACACGGGGCGGCGCATCCACCGACCCGAACGATGGCAGCCTGTGGCTGGCTGGCGAATTCGCTAAGAATCGTCTGTCCACCCTCGGCCCCGGCGGCGGACAGTGGGGAATTTCGATTGCCAACTACGCCCTGAGCTTCCCGGCTACCGATGCCTACGGCAACGACAACACGTACTTCCAGGACGTGCAGCCGCTAGGTTCCGCTAATGCCGACCCGGTAAACAGCCCCTTCTTCACGTGGATTCAGCTCGCGAAGAATATCAATCTGGCTGTTCCCGCGGCCACCGGCCCCTGCACCATCAATAACGGTGTTACGCCAGTCCAGCAGCCGCCGGTATCTGGCGGGACAGCCACTCCGTCCCCCAGCACGTTGCTCTGCCCATACTTCCAGCCGGCCACGTTGGTTACCCGTGCGGAGATGTCTTATTGGGTGGTCCGAGCGCAGATGGACGAGGCGCAAATCAGCAATTACCTCTGCGCAACCGGTGGCGANNCGCAGCTAACTTCGTTCGCTATATCGAAGTCATGGCTCGCCGCGGCTACTCCAAGGGCTGCGCCAGCACCTTCGATGTCCAACTCCAGTTCTGCCCCAACGCCAACGTGACACGCGCTCAAATGGCCGCATTCATCATCCGGGCCAAGATGAGCAATGTGTTCCCGACGGTCCTTTCCGGCAGCACTACTATCGGCCCGTACGGCGATGCCTTCAATGCCTACCAGGCATTTGGCCCATACTTCATAGACGAACCGGCGAGCGATCCCTTCTTCCCCTTCATCCAAAAGATGCGGGAATTGCGGATCACCAACGGGACTGGCGGATCCAGCTTCAGCCCGAATAATTCCCTGACTCGTCGCGAGATTGCAACCTTTATCGTTAGAGCGTTCTTCCTGTAAGTCGAACCTGAAGAGGGAAATGGGGTCCGGTCGTTCTGGCCGGACCCCTTTTTTTTGTCTATATGCTTCTTTAACCGTTGTGGGGCGGACCCCCTGGTCCGCGGCCGACGCCCTCGTCGGCCTTTTTGGCTTCACCATCGAATCGACATTTGGCCAAAAGCCAAGAAGGCCGACGAGGGCGTCGGCNNCCAGGGGGTCCGCCCCACAAAGGCTTCTGATATCCTGAGAGAGTGGCAGCCCGTTCCAGGTGGGATTATTGAGCAGAGGCCTGTCACCGTTGGGATGGCTGAAAGAGTCCGTCCGTCCTTATTACCTGCGCTGGATTTACTTCCCTTTGCGCCCCCAGCGGCGTCCACAAGCCTTCCGGGATTGCTGGCGATACCCCTTCCAGAAACTCGGCGAATCGGTCCGCTTGCCCGAGTCCACATCCAAACTACCCGACCTGTTGTTCTACCCCATGACCGACTGGCATGCGCGGATCCAAAGGACGCAGCATCTGGCACGCGCCTTTGCCGACATGGGATTTCGCTCCATCTGCATCAATCCACACCTCGGGCGGGAGTTTGAGAGCACCCC
>PMTT01000092.1:0-1672 GCA_003167275.1 Bryobacterales bacterium
ACGAGTGCCCGCGCCACGTCCCTAAACCTTTTCCCATTCCAGCCGATATCTTCATTGGGAGGAGTTGCGGACGTGCGAATCAATTCTCTACGAGTAATCCTCGCATTGATAGTGGTCTCAGCGTTTTTAGGTTTTGCGCAGGAGGCCGAGAAGAAAGCGACCCGTTCCGAAGGGGAGAGCGCGGCGTTGTTGAAGGTGCAACCGGAATATCCGGCGGTTGCCAAACAGCTCAAGATCCAAGGCACAGTGGAACTGGAAGCAGTGGTTGCGGAGAGTGGAACAGTGGAAAAAGTGAATATCTTGAGCGGGAATCCGGTGCTCACGAGACCGGCTGCAGATGCGCTGAAGAAGTGGAGATTCAAGCCGTTCATGGTTGATGGAAAGGCTGTTACGACACAGGTTCCGATCAGCTTTTCGTTCAAGCTGTAGGGTTGATTTCAGGGAAAGGCCGAAGATGAGCTTAAGTCGGAAACTGTTGGGCGGCTTCGCCTCAATGATCGCTCTGGTGTTCATCCTGAGCGTGGGCGCGCTGCTGGTGATTGCGGAACTGAATACAGATCTGGACCGGGCGGCAAATGTGACTGCCCGAAAGGAGTATCTGGCAGGCGATGTAAACTCGGCGGCATGGGAAATGGCGAGTATCGAGAAAGGGGGCGTTCTGGCGGCGGTGCTTGGCGATAAGTCGCTATCGGACGCGGCGCGGCAACAATTCCAGGGTCCGGCCACTCGTCTGCGAAAAGGGCTTGCGGATTTACGCGGGATGGCGGGGACCGGACAGGCAGCCTCCATCCTCCAGACTCTCGACCGCCAGGCATCGTCGGTCTTTGAGGCCGACGAGGAGCTACGGCAAGCGATGGCCAACCAGAAACTGGACGCCGCCTTGAGCATCTTCGCCCAGAAACTACAGCCCCGGCTGGAGGAGATTGGCCGCGAAGCTGCGACCCTGGTGGCTCAGCAAAACAGTGACCTGGCGGCGACCTCCGAAGCTTCCGCCGTCAAATCGGCGCGCCTGCGCAACCTTACGCTTGGCCTCATGGTTCTGGCTTTGGTCGTGGGTGGTGTTGTCTTGCGGATCGTCAGGCAGGCCAATGGCACACTGCGGGCGCTGGCTGAACGAATGGCCGAGAGCGCCGACCAGGTGGCCAACGCGGCTTCGCAGGTGTCTGGGGCAAGCCAGGCTCTCGCCGAGGGAGCCAACGAACAGGCCGCCTCACTCGAGGAGACCTCCGCGTCCACCGAAGAGGTTGCATCCATCACGCGCAAAAACGCGGATCATGCTTTGCAGGTTGCCGGCCTGATGCAGGAAACCGAACACAGCGCCACCGGCGTGAATCAGACGCTCGAGCGGATGGTGGAGAAGATGAAAGAGATCGACTCCTCCAGCAACAAGATTGCGCGGATCATCAAAGTGATCGATGAAATCGCATTTCAAACCAATATCCTGGCGTTGAACGCCGCCGTCGAGGCGGCGCGTGCAGGCGAAGCGGGGCTCGGATTCGCGGTGGTAGCCGACGAAGTTCGAAACCTTGCCCAACGTTGCGCGCAGGCAGCGCGGGATACAGCGGAGCTCATCGAAGAGTCGATAGCAACGTCGCGGGATGGCAATGCGCGCCTCGATCAAATGGCTGGCGCGGTGCGCACGATGACGGGGAATTCCGCCCGTGTCAAGGGC
>PMTT01000092.1:1677-5838 GCA_003167275.1 Bryobacterales bacterium
AAATCTCGCGGGCGGTTCTACAAATCGAGCAAGTGACGCAGAGAACGGCTGCGGGAGCACAGCAAGGAGCGTCGGCGGGGACCGAGTTGAACAGTCATGCCGCAGGGCTGCGCAGTTTGGTGCAGCAGATGAGAGAAATGGTGGGTGCGAAGTAGAGAGCTGGGGCCGGAGCGCGCCCGGCCCCCCCGCCCGCTTACATCTTTACGTCGTCTACGGTGATGGTGTCCTTGTCTATTTTGCCGACGAGGGTCACCTTTTTGCCGGCAACGTCCTTGACCTTATCCTGGTTAGCGATCTGATAAATCTTGCCATCCTCGGTTGCCAGCACGGCCGCAGCGCCGCGCCCAATGCACCGTTTGGCGCAAGCTTCGTCGCCGAACATCTCCTTCTTGGCCGAGCAATTCTTGTCGATGATGTAGCCGGTGAAATCCGCAGCCATCGCAGAGATAGCCGCCAATCCAAACACAAACAGTAGTTTCTTCAAGTGATACCTCCTCGGAGTTTTAAAATTCCCAGTTCAGCATCGACTATACCCCACCAGGCGGATGCCTCGCAAGTTTCGGATTCCGTTGAGGGCGGAGAAGGCCGTTGACGTACAGACGGACGGGGTGGTATGGCTGGGATTTGAGAATTACTGTCCGGCTTGATGATGGGCTGTTGGAGCGGGCTCGCGCGGAGGCGAGAAGGCGGGGGGAAACGCTGGCTACGCTGATCGAGGAGGGATTGCGTCATGAGTTGGCCAGTTCAAGAAGCCGGGCGAGGGTTGAACTGCCGATCTTCGATACGAGCGGCGTGATGCCTGGCGTGGACTTNNAACAACAATGCCAGCCTTCTGGAAATCATGGAAGAAGGACTGCCGCTGCACAAATTGCGATGATTCTGCCCCACGGGATGCAATGGCCGCACGCCCTTCTGAACAGACTACCGTGTTCGGCGTCTGTTGGGATGGCGCCGCGCCAGCGGGACTTTGATCTTGGCTGGGCAAGCTAAAGCATACCTCACGGATGGGCCGGTCGAGGACCGGCCCTACTTTTTCGACTGGCTGAGCTTGCGGTAGTATTCGGCTACGGCGTCGGCGTAGCCTTGTGGGACCTTTTCGCCGCCGGGACTGCGGACGCTGCCACCGCCGATCGCGTCGTCTACTTTGCGGCGGAGCTCCATCTCTACCTGCTCCACACCTGCCAGGGCAGACTGGATGCGCTCGTTTAAGAGCGGATCGTTGGTTTGCGTGAATGGGTCGAACTGGCGCAGGTCTTTTACCAAGCCCTGGATGTCGCGGGCTGTGCCGGGGTCGTCCTTATTGAGCTGCTGCTGAAGCTGCGTCAAGGCTTGCATGGTGTCGTGATAGGTCTGCTGGAAGTCCTGCTGGCGAACCAGGCCGCCCGTCCAGTTTCCACCAGCTAGCCCATTCCGATTGCCGCCGTTCCAGGGATTGCCACCGTAGTTCGCGCCGCCATTCTGCGGGGAACCACCGCCGCCCTGAGGACTGCCTCCCTGAGGACTGCCACCCTGCTGGCCTCCGGCTTGCTGGCCGCCTTGCTGACCCTGTTGGCCCTGCTGACCTTGCTGGCCACCCTGTTGGCCTTGACCCTGCTGTCCCTGTTGGCCTTGCTGTCCGGGCTGTTGACCTTGGCCCTGTTGCCCTTGGCCCTGTTGCCCTTGCTGCCCCTGCTGTCCTTGTTGGCCTTGCTGTCCCGGCTGTTGGCCGGCCGGTTGTCCACGCTGTCCCTGCTGGCCTTGGCCTTGTTGACCTTGCTGGCCCTGTTGTCCTTGCTGTCCAGGCTGTTGGCCGCGCTGGCCCTGCTGGCCTCTCTGCTGGGCTTGGATGGCCTCCAACTGGCGCCGCATCGCTTCCACCTGGCTCAATCCGGCTTCTAATGCCTTGTCATCCTGCGCGCCCTTGCCGGGGCCCATGGCCTGCTGAACCTGCTTGAGCTGGTCGCGGAGCTGATTCAGTGCCTGAGTGGTCTGAGCTTCTGACATCACGGCGTATCCACCCATGCCGCGGCGGATCCAATCCGCGTTCCGCTGCATGTCGCGGCCGATTTCCGCCTGCTGCATTCCGCCCAGTGCCTCGCGAAGCTTGGTGGAGGCCTGCCGCTGGGTGGACTGCAGGTCGCGAACAGCGCCCTGCATCTGCTGTTCCAGCTTCTTCAGGTCGGCAAGTTCGCCTTCCTTCTGACCGGCAAGCTGGTTGGCCTGTTCGCGAGTGACACCTTGGCCGTCCGGACCGAAGGTCTTACGCATCTGACCTTCAAAGTCCTGCTGGCGGCGAGCCAACTCTTCCGCCTGACGCGCCATCTCTTCCACCTGGTTGCCGGATTGCGCGGACCGCAGTCCTTGCAGCATCTGGGTTGCCTCGTTCAGGCGGTCGGCGGCACGGCGTGCGTCCGCCTCCGACTGGGGAGTGCCGGCTTGCTGCGAAGAGGCAGCCTGCCGCATGTCCTGCATGGCTTGGTTCAGCGCTTGGCTCAGACGGTCGAGCGTCTGCTTGAGTTGCTGCGGGTCGGAGCCGGCCACACGGTTGTTCTGGCCCATCTGGTTCTGCGCGCGCTGTTGTGGGGATTGCTGGTTCATCTGACCGGGCTGACCTTGCTGACCCTGCGGCGGCTGGCCCTGTTGGTTCATCTGGCCCATCTGGCCTTGCTGACCTGGTTGGCTCTGCCCTTGCTGCCCTTGTTGACCTTGCTGTCCCTGCTGACCTTGTTGGCCCTGTTGGCCTTGCTGCCCCTGCTGTCCCTGTTGGCCTTGTTGCCCCTGCTGCGGGCTGCGGCTCAACTGCGCGTTCTGGCTCTGTTGCGCCATCTGCTGCATCTGCTCCTGCAGCTTCTGGGCTTCGCGCCGCAACATCTCCTGCTCATAGCGTTGTTGGGGAGTCTGTTGGCCCTTCTTTTGCGCTTCGGCCAGTTCCTGCTGGCGCTTGGCCAAGGCCTTCAGCTTCTCCAGCATGTCGTCGATCTGGCGCTGTTGCGCGTCGGCGGCTTGCGACTGCCTCTGGCTGGCGCTTTCGTACTGGTTCTTCTCGGTGTCCAGTTCCAGGTCGAACAGACCCTGCATGTCGCGGGTGGCGCCGCCACCACCGCCACCGCCGCCGCCACCCTGCCGGCCGAAGGCCACTTGAATGTCGCGGAAAGTAGCTTCGGCGCGCAGCAGGTATTGCAGCGCTTTCTGTTCGGGCGCAAGGGCATCCTGCCACTTGGCGCCTTTGAGCTTGTCCGAGGCCGGGCCCATGGCCTCGACGGCCTTATCCATGTCGTCGACGAAGCTCTTGAAGGAGTCGCCGGCGCCTTCCAGTTGACGGGCCTTCATGCGATCGGAGAGCGATTTCGCCTGATCCTTCAGTTTGGACTGCACGGCCGAGAGGAACGCGGAATTCTCGGCATCCGTGCCGCGCGCGCCCTGACCCTTGGCTTGGTTCCATGTGGCCGTGATGATCTCCTTCTGCCGCTGGGAGATCTGGTCCTGCTGCTGGTCGCCACCCCCGCCTCCGCCACCGCCGCCGCCGTCCTGCGATTGCGAGTAGTTCTTCTCGAAGGGCTGGGCTTCGATGAAGAACATGTCGGTGTTGGTGGTCGAGCGGGCATCCTTCGCGAGCGCATACAGACTCACTATGTCGCCCGGCTCGACTTTAAAGTCCTCGAGCGAAATGATGGTGGTGCCCGAAGCGGTCTTGGCTCCCTTGGAGGGCAGCAGCGGAACGACTTTTTCCGCTCCCCCGTTCACCGAGTAGTGCAGTTCCACGGCCTTCAGCCCGAAATCGTCCTTGGCTTCCACCGCGACGGTCACTTCCTCAATGGGGGACGACCGGAAGTCGCGGCCGGGCCGCGTGATCTTGATCTCGGGCGGATTGTCCTTCATCGCCTCGATGATGTAGTCCTCGCCGAGCCGTACGTCCTCGCCGCCTTCGACGGCCGCGAAGTGATAGAGTCCGTCCTTCTGGATGTGCACGTTGGCCACGAGGGTGTTGGTCCCGCCCTCGCGCAAGGGGATCTTGGTTCCGTCATCCAGCAGGATGGCTCCCGTGGTGAGCGGCCGGTCGGTTTGCGCGGAGACTTCGGCGACGGTTCCTTCCACGGCGCGCAGGTCGCCGCCCGGATCCTCAACCGCATCCGGCATCCCGGACCACGCCGGGAAATGGTAGGTCACCTTGATCTTCTTGAT
>PMTT01000232.1 GCA_003167275.1 Bryobacterales bacterium
CCTAACTGCCTTTTTTAGGTTCAATGAGCGGCGACGTAAATCCCGAAGTCGGGGCTTTGCGTCGACGGTAGCATCACCGTATTCAAGCCGGGGAAACCGACGACCTTAAAGTTGATCTGGCTCGCCCCCGCTACCAGGGACGGTGCTGGTCCCGCATAGGTCACCTCGTAGATGGGGAAAGTGCTGCAACTAAATGGAAAGCACCACCATGCCCTGACGACCACCGGCAGAACGTTTTGGGGCAAGGGAAGTTCCACCAGCGTTCCGTCGGCCTGGGGCGGCGTAATCGGACCCAGCCCCGTCGCCCAGATCGTAATGATGGAGCCCAGCGGCGCAGGATTGTCGGCCGAGTTCATGGTTCCGTCCTGATTCTGCGCCGCCGCGCTACTGCCATCCACCGTGAACACCGCCGGAGCCGACTGCACTACCGGCCAGGTCAGGCAATTCGTAGGAGCATTGTTGTAAGAGGCGCAGACCTGCGTGTTCTGCCCGGGTGTCAGCGACCACGGTGCCACAACATTGATCTGGGAATCCTGCACCCACAACAGCGGTGCCGACCTCCCGTCGAAGGTCACCTCCACGCCTGCCGCCTGGGTTGGGTAAGGGCTATGCGCCGTGGCTTGAGGCTGAACACCCTGCTGGGGTCCGAGCCCGGCTCCAAACAATGTGACAATCTCTCCCGGCGCGATCGCCCCGACCGCAAGGCTCGCACCATTCACCATACAGGTCAGGGGAAGAACCGGTGCGCTGGCCTTCGGGGAGAGGCGTAGCAGGAAAGTCGAACCGGAGCCCCCCGCCGGGAACGGGCCGGCCTGCGTGGGTGCGTAGCCATTGTCGGCTGTCGCCACCACATAGACGGTCGAATTCGGACCCGTAGCCGTCAGCGGATTGAACGGTGAAAACTGGCCGCCCGGCAGATATGTGGTCTGCAGGACCGAACCATCGGAAGCAAGTGCAGTCAGCCCCAGGCTTGTTGCATCCCATCCGCACGTCCCAATACTGTTCTTGACCGGGAAGTGCTGGTATGTGGATTCCGTGATGTACGCGGTCCCGGCCGGGTCCAGCCCAAAGCTCAATCCGCCTTGAACGGTAGTTGAAAAAGTTACGGCACCGGTGGAGTCCACGCGCTGTAGTACGCCGGCCCCGAACACCACGGCATCCCCGTTCGCGTTGAAAGCAACGCTCCCCGGGCTTATGAACTGACTGGGCAGGGTTGAATAGAATCCGGAGGTACCATCCGGCGCCACCCGTGCGAGAAAGCTCTTTACGTCGTTTTGAGAAACCGAGAATCCCGCGACAAACGCCGCGCCTGAATGATCGACCGAAATCGCAGCCACTGCGCCCTTCACCTGGGTGGTGTAATCGACTGCAGTGCCATCTGCACTCAGTCGAACTACATTCGCCTGATCGTTCGCCGCATCGTTGGAAGCAGCTACATACGCGCGGCCCTGGGAATCGGCCGCAATGACGGGCGGCCTTTGCCCACCCAACGCCGACGGCGCAATGAAACCGACGGGCGTCTCCCACGCGATACCTGTCCCGTCGGCACTCAACTTGGCTACATAGATGGATGTATCCCCTGGCATGCTCATCGGTATCACGTAAACGCCGCCGCTGGGATCAACTGCCATTGCGACCACCCAGAATCCGAACTGGTGCTGCCACAGGATTGTCTTCCCGTCCGACGACAGTTTTGTTACATAATTAGACCAGCCGCCCGGGGGCGCCGACGCAATGTAGAGAGCCCCGGAACTGTCAGTCGTAATCAGGGTGGCATTGAGGGTAAGCCACTCGCTATAATCCACCCCCAGCAGGGGGCTGGACGCTGCCATCGCACCGGTCGCGCTCAACAGCACCAGACAAAGGAATGCTCTCACCTTCACGATCTCCCTATAGGCACGTCGAATACCGAAGAAGCAGCTTTAAAATTAACAGATCCCACCAGCCGGTGTGTCACTGTGACACGGCCCTTGCATCGACGTCGGACGCGGCCTGACCGCCGACCGCTCGAACGTACAGGCACCCACAGCGTCCACGCTGGCCGTTACGTCCTCATGGGGAATGATCGGCAAGCAGTCGTTGAGGTCGTTCATAGCATTAGCGCGTGCCGTTTCTACGTCCACGATGTCCGGGTGCCCCGTCTTCTTCAAAGTTTAGCCGATTTGTGTATTCAGGTCTGTATCCTTGGCGAATGCACCCAACAACCGGCTCCGGCGTCAGGGTGGTGACTGTCGGGGCATCTGGCCGGTGACGCTTCTGGTAGCCTTCCGGCGACCACAGAAGCAGCGAACTACCCCAAACCAGATAGCTGGAGCCCTGGATTCGGACGAGACCTCACCCTTGCGTCTTGGGGTCGGTGCGGAACATGGCGATTGCCTCGATCTCGATGAGCAGTTCGGGCCGGCAGAGAATCGCCTGGATTCCGGTCGAAGCCGGCAGAGGGTCGAGCCCCTGTTCCCGGTAGAAGGCCGTGCGCTCCTCGTTGAAAGCGGCGTAGTCGCGTTCGATGTCGCGCAGGTAGCAGGTAGTCCGCACGATATCCGCCCAGGTGGCGCCTTCGGCTGCGAGCAGGGCGCTGATGTTGTGGAAGGTACGACGCATTTGCCCTCGGAAATCTCCGATATGAATACTCCGCCCGCTTTCATCGATACTGGCCGTTCCGGAGATTAACAGGATCGCCAATCCGTTCAGGTCGATTCGCAGGCCGCGCGAGAAGGAACTCGGCTTGGGGTAATCGTAGGCTTCGTTCAGAACGCGAAGGTTGGTGATGGCGCGCTTCTCGACGGGCGCATTGGCAATCTCCCTCAGGAGGTCGGCTTCTAATAGCATGACTATAATACCCGATTATCCCTGAAAAGTTGCGGGCCGGCCCGTTTAGAGGCGCCGCTTATCTTCCCCTGCTCGCGGGTACTTTGTTCGGCTTTGCAAATATCCAGGCGAACCGGAAAAATGTGAGAGATACTGGGCCTGGACAGATGGTTGCCCCATCTTGGCTGGGCAAGCTAAAGCATACCCTACGGGGTCCGCCCCACCATGTGACGGGACCGCGACTGGGAATTAGCAATGTAGAATCGAAGCTGATGCAGGGTTCGACAGCGTTTCGTCCCGAACGGGTCCGGAACTTCACGTCTTCGCGCGAAAACCCCTGGGCCGCGACCGGGTTGCGGCTCCAACCGCCCGCCGGAATCGCCGTTCCGCGAGCCCCGCAGACGCCCCCGCACTCACTTCGACAACCAGAGGATAGGAGAGTCATATGCTCAAACGATGTATTCCGTGGCTGCTCGGCGCAGCCCTTCTCACCTTCATTCCCACGCGAGTCCTCGCACAGGGCAACTGTGGCCCTTTCGCAGACGTGCTCGCATCCGACCCGTTCTGCCCGTTCATTCTCGAGGCTTTCAACAACGGCATCACATCGGGAACCGGAACAACCACGTTCAGCCCGAACGACACGGTGACGCGCAACCAGATGGTGGTGTTCTTTGACAAAGGCGTGGACATCACACTGCACCGCGGGACCGTTCGAACCGCAATGGGTAAGACGTGGGTCCCCACATCCACCAATGGCGCCACTGTGACGGACGTGGGGGGCGCGATTAACGATATCGTCACCGACGGCATCAACCTGTGGATCGCGAGGACCGACAGCAAGATCCTCAAGGTAAGCTCCGCGGACCGGCGCCTGCTGGAGACTTGGACGATTCCCAGCGGTTCCCCCAGAAAGCTCGGATATTTTGCGGGCCTGGTGTGGATCGCCGACAACCTGGGCAATCTCTACGTCTTCAATCCAGCAGGCCCCGCAGGCAGCGCAACTTCGGTTTTACCCAATGGAACGGCTGCGGGCAATTATCCGACTCTTGCGTTCGATGGCACGAACGTTTGGTTGGCAAATGCGGGAGGCGCCAATATCGTCATAATTCCGTTGGGGGGTACGACAGCGTCTTCACTCACTGCCCCCGCCAACGTATACGGACTGGTGTTCGACGGCACGTATATGTGGGTGCTGCTCGCGAATTCGATCCTGGCAAAGCTCACTCCCCCCACGGGTGCGTCGCCCGTGCCGGCCACAGTGGAGACACTAACGATGCCCTCGGCTGTCAACGCCTGCAAGATGCTGTACGATGGAGCCAATATCTGGTTCGCGAGTGGCGTGGCCGCCACCGGAACGCTGTATGTCGTGCATCCGACAACCGCCAGCCCTACCGTTCTTCCCAGTTCGATCATTTTGAACACGACCGTTCCGACCGTCTCTTTCCCGTACGCGACCGCATTTGACGGCGAGAACGTCATGATCGGCGGACTGAACAACGGCGCGGTCGCCCTCTACAAAGCCACCAGCCAGACGCTGATCGGGGCGTTCGCCACCGGCGCCAGTTCCGTGCTGGGAATCGCCAGCGAGGGCAGGACCTTCAATTTCGGCGACGCCGGAGGGACGAAATTCTTCCAGTACTGACATTCGCCAGGTATGTGGGGCGGGCAATTTGCCGGCAGCCGCCTTCTCAGATGGCTCTCGCAAGCTGGGCGTGATCCCTCACGCTCAGCGACTCGCCCCCCAACGCCTCGACAAATAGACCGCATTTCTCTCGTCGCAGTACTAGCATGACCGGCGATTCGCTGGAGAATCTGAGCCCAACGTGTCGGGGTAATCGCAGGCCTTCGTTTCAGGTGCCGACGGTTGGTGGTGCCGCGTTTCTCGACGAGTGCTTTGGCAATCTCCCTCAGCCGGCAGTACTCCGATAATCAGGCTATAGTACCCTTTTATCTCGTTAAAAACATGGACCTCATTCCTCACCGGCCGCTTGTTCTACTATGCCCCGCTGCGGTTTCCTGGAAATACCCCGGCGGCTTGGGCAGTTATGAGCTATATATCCGCCAATGGCGGAATTGCGACGGACGTGGGAGGCGGGGTGATCGACATCGTCTCCGACGGCCAATACCTGTGGATCCTGAGGCAAGACGGTAGGATCCTCAAGGTGAACGCTGCCGATCGGCGTCTGCTGGAGACGTGGACCCCGCAGGCTAACATTCCCAGGAAACTCGGGATCTTCGGCGGGCATGTCTGGGCGGTCGATAATCAAGGGTCCCTCCAGTTCTTCAATCCAACTCAGCCCGCCGGCAGCACCGTTCTCGTCGCTCCCTCGGGCATCACACCCGGGATCTACCCCGCTCTCGCCTTTGATGGCACAAATCTGTGGTTGGGCAACAGCAGTTCACAAAACCTCTCGGTTCTTTCACCCACAACCTTCACGTATACATCTACCCTTGTCGCCGCCAATGTCGATGGTTTGGTATTTGACGGTGCGAATATGTGGGTGTTGCTGGCTAACGCAACGATCCTGAAGGCAACTGCTTCATCCAGTGGAGGGTTGACCATTGTGGAAACGATCGCTCTCGCAGGGCCGGTCAACGACTGCAAAATGGTTTACGATGGCACCAATATCTGGATCCCCAGCGGCAATGGACTCCTGCAAGTCGTACATCCGACAACAGCCAGCCCCTCCGTCCTTCCCAGTTCGGTCATTGATGTCGCTGGCGTTCCGGACGTCAATTTCCCCTACGTGGCCTCATTTGACGGCGAGAATGTCATGATCGGCGGAGTGCAAAACGGCGTGGTGGCGGTCTACAAAGCCACCACCATGGCGCTGGTCGGGACGTTCAACACCGGCGCTAATAGTGTTCGGGGAATCGCCAGCAACGGCTTGAGCTTTAATGTCGGCGACGCCGTCGGGACGAAATTCTTCCAGTTCTGACGTCTGGGCGCCGAAAGCGAGCGCGAACTGGAGAGCGCTCCCGAAGGACTACTGCCGCATTCGTGCAGCCGGCGTTTTAGGAAGCGACGATGCGCGTTATCCTTGGGAGCGCTCCTTCCGTGCTTCCGTCAGGGGCCGGGATGGCGCCCGGCCTTTGTGCTCGCCTCCAACAGGGCAGCCTTCCGGCAGCACAGGAAAGCCCTGGTTTCCGGTAAGCTGTTACTTCACGCCTTTCATGGAGGACCAGAATGCCCAAACCAGATGCGCAGAGCGCCGGGTGGATCCGCCGGGACTTCCTGAAGGCGGCACCCCTCGCCGCGGGACTGGTGGCCGATTCCCTGACAGCGGCGCCCGACGCCGGTTCCCGGAACCTCATCGAGGCCTTCGATTACCAGGGCGTACGGCTCGGGGAGAGCCGCTGGCGGCAGCAGGTCCACGCCGCACGGGAGTTCTACCTCGGTCTGTCGGATAACGACATCCTGCAGGGATTCCGCGCGGCTGCCGGCCTGCCCGCTCCGGGGAGGCCGCTGGGCGGGTGGTGCAAAGAGAACAGCTCCACGATCTTTGGGCAGTGGCTCAGCGGGATGGCGCGACTCTACCGGGCCACCGGCGATACCGCGGTCCGCGACAAGGCCGCGCTCCTCATGACGGAATGGGCCAAGACCGTGAAGCCCGATGGCGATTGCCGCATGCGCCACTACTCGTTCGACAAACTGGTCTGCGGGCTGGTCGATATGCAGAAGTACGCCGGGCACCCCGACGCCATTCCGCTGCTTGAGAAGACCACCGGCTGGGCGCGCCGGACCTTCGAGCACGAAAACATGGTCGTGGTCCCGGCCCACAACACCATGTACTACGGACTGCCGCAGGAGTGGTACACGCTCTCGGAGAATCTCTACCGCGCCTGGCAACTCACGGGGAACCCCGATTTCCGCACGTTCGCCGAGGTCTGGCTCTATTCCAGTTACTGGGGTAAGTTCGCCGATACCGCGGCCCCGGCCGGCGCGCAGGGCGTGCACGCTTACAGTCACGTCAATACCTTTAGCGGCGCCGCCATGGCCTATGCCGTCACGGGCGATCCCATGTACCTGCGGATCATCCGAAACGCTTACGACTACCTCCGGAACACTCAGTGCTATGCCACCGGTGGCTACGGCCCCAACGAGAGATTCATGAGCCCGGATGGCAGCCTCGGTAAGGCTCTCGAAACCCGGTCCGACACGTTCGAGACGATCTGCGGCTCGTGGGCGGGCTTCAAGCTGTCGCGCTACCTGATGCAGTTCACCGGCGAAGCGCGGTACGGCGACTGGATCGAGCGGCTGTTCTACAACGGGGTGGGAGCATCGCTGCCTCTGCGCCCCGGAGGAAGGAACTTCTACTACTCCGACTACCGAATCAGCGGCGGAATGAAGGTGGATTACTGGGAGAACTTCACCTGTTGCTCCGGCACCTACATCCAGAACATGGCCGACTATCATAACCTGATCTACTACAAGGACGCGTCCAGTCTCTATGTCAATCTGTACGTCGCCTCGGAGGTGGAGTGGAGCCGGCCGGCGGGTGACGTCAGGCTCGTGCAGGAGACGGGTTATCCGGAGTCCGAGACCAGCACCCTGACAGTCGAGACGAAACAGAGCGCGGACTTCGCGCTGAAGCTGCGGGTGCCCGCGTGGTCGCGCGACATGTCACTGAAGGTGAACGGCGCGGACGCGGGCGTGGCGGCGAAACCCGGCGAGTGGGCGACGATCTCGCGGACCTGGAAATCGGGCGACCGCGTGGAGGTCCGGATTCCGCTGCGGCTTCGCACGGAAGCGGTGGATCGGCAGCATCCGGACCGGGTCGTGGTGATGCGAGGGCCCGTGGTCCTGGCTCTGGACTACAACTATCACGACCCGGCGTTTGAGCTTCCCAAAACGGATGACGACTTGAATCGGTGGCTGGTTCCCGACGGGGAGGGATCGGTCTTTCGGATACAGCGTCCCGACGGGAGGCCCGTGCGGCTCAAGTTCCGGCCGTTTTACGATTTGGCGGAAGACTTTCCTTATTTGATGTACTTCGATCGGCAGGGCGGCCCGTACGCGCTTTGGTAGGGTATGCTTTAGCTTGCCCCGCGGGTGCTTTCTTGATGTAAGGCAAGCCAGGAAACCACCCAAACGTGTGCCCATGGTGACAATCGAAGAGACCACCCTGATCCAGGCGCCAATCGAACGATGCTTCGATCTGGCTCGCAGTGTCGAGGTACACCTGGTGGATAATCGGCATTGCGGGGAGATGGCTATGGCGACCGCCGGAGTCACCTCGGGGCTGCCCGGGATGTCAGAATGCGTTACCTGGCGGGCTAAACACTTCGGTGTCTGGCAACAACTCATCAGTAAAATCACCGCCATGGAATCACCAGGCTACTTTCAGGACACCATGATTCAGGGCGTCTTCCGGTCCATGAAGCACGATCACTTCTTCCGGCTTGTGCCGTCCGGCCAAACCGAGATGAAGGACGTCTTTTGTTTCGCCGCCCCGTTACCGATTCTCGGACGGCTCGCAGAGATCGTTCTCCTTCGACGCTATATGCGGGGCCTCCTTCACGAACGAAATGTGGTCATTAAGCGAATCGCCGAGTCCGCGGACTGGCAGAGATACTTGCCACCCACCTCCTGAGGTTGACGCGATGTGGCGCGGACACTCGT
>PMTT01000053.1 GCA_003167275.1 Bryobacterales bacterium
GATGGCGGCTCGAACGTCTCGTCTCTGCGCAATACGGGCAATACGGTACCCAACCCCGACGCGCTGGAGGAATTCCGCGTCGACACCAACAACTTCAGTGCCGAGTACGGACGGTTTGGCAACGGTGTGATCAACGTTGTGACCAAATCGGGAACCAATCAAGTCCACGGGTCGGCATTTGAGTTCCTGCGCAATACCGCGCTGAACGCCAATACCTGGAACGCCCTGACGAAACCGCCGCTGCACCGCAATCAGTTCGGCGGCGCAGTGGGCGGTCCTATCGTTCGCAACAAGACCTTTTTCTTCGGCTCCTATTCGGGTCTTCGGCAGAACACCACAACCTACGTGAGTTCGGCGGTGGTACCGACAGCAGCCGAACGCGCCGGTAATTTCTCGGCCGTCTCCAAGCCGATCATCGATCCGTCAAGCGGCGTGCAATTCCCCGGAAACATAATTCCGGCATCGCGGTTCGACCCCACGGCTCTCAACCTCGTCAACAAGTACATTCCGCTGTCGAACTTTGCCAACAGCACTTACCAGGGCCAGATTCCCAGTCCCTACAACACCGACGAGTATCTGCTGAAACTCGATCAGAGTTTCTCCGACAGCCAGCGTCTGACAGTGAGCTATTACACCACCGCCGGGACGAATTCGATCTTGCCGGGCGGAAATCTGCCATGGTCGGTTCAAGACTACAATTGGCGGCAACAGAACCTGAGTGCGAATTTCACATCCACCGTGACGCCGACCTTTCTTAACCAGGCCTGGGTGAACTACACCCGCTACTTCGGCGGCCGCACGAACGAGCCGGCTCTCTCCTTGCACGATTTGGGTTCGGATTTCATGCCACAGGGAACTCCCAGTCTGCCGCAAATTGCGGTGACCGGGTACTTCACGCTGGGCCAATCGATCGCCGGACCGGTCGCAGGCGACAATTTGTACGCGTTGCGCGACGTGGCCAGTTACACGCACGGAAACCACTCCATCCGCTTTGGAGGTGACTTCTCCTTGGCGAAAGACATCCAGCAGACACTGCTCAACAACTACGGCATCTTCAGTTTCACGGGCGCCAAGACAGGTCCCAAGACCAATCAGGGAGATGGCTTTGCCGACTTGCTGCTGGGCCTGCCGGTGACCATGAATCAGGATGCCCCGGAGGATGCGCTCTACAACTTCTGGATGGGCGGTCTGTTTGTGCAGGACGATTTCAGAATTCACCCGCGGCTGACTTTAAACCTGGGACTGCGCTACGACGTCCAGACGCCTCCCACAGATCCGCAGAATCGTGAGGAGACCTGGGTGCCGGGGCAGCAGTCCAAAACCATTCCGAGCGCGCCGCTGGGCCTGCTGGTGGTGGGAGACCCGGGAGTGGAACGCGGCGTCGTCCCNNTCCGCGCCGGCGCCGGCATTTTCTACGGCAGCGTTTCGGGGAATGGCTGGGGAACGGTTGAGAATTCGCAGCCGTTTGCCGTGCGGGCGCAGTTCAGCAACGTGGCGTCGCTGACGCACCCCTACGCGAGCTTCGCGGGAGGCGTCTCTCCTTACCCGTACGTGTACACCCCCTCCACGGCGCGTTTCATTACGCCTTCGGGATTGCTTCCCATCGCACTCGATTTCCAGTGGCCCTTCAGCTACCAGCTCAATTTCACGGTTCAGCGGCAAGTCGCCAAGGGCCTGAGCCTGTCGGCGGGGTACGTTGGTACACTCAGCCACCACCTGGCCTTCTCGCCCGATGTGAATTATCCGGCGTACAACTCCACTGCCACGAGTTCGAATTACAACAACCGCAGACCGTACGGAAACGGACTGCTATCCACCATCAACATGATGGAATCGAATGGGACGGCGGCCTATAACGCGCTACAGGTGAAGGCCACCAAGTCCATGAGCCGGCATCTCAGCTTGACCGCGTTTTACACCTACAGCAAGTCGCTGGCCAGCGAGGAAATGGACGGGGCGTCCACCAATGGCGCCGTCGAGGACGCCAACAACCTGGCACTCGACCGCGGACGTTCGGACTATGACCAGCGCCACAACTTTGTAGCCGCGCTGATCTGGAACCTGAGCTACTATCGCGGATCTTCGCTTCTGATGAAAAACCTGCTCAACGGGTGGACGCTTTCGCCGATTGTCACCTTTACCAGCGGCATGCCGTTCTCGGTTTTGTCCGGCAAGGACAACAACTATGACGGCGTGAGCAACGACCGCGCCAACCTGGTTGGGAATCCAAACCTGGACCCCAACCGCCCCCGCTCTCAAGTGTTGGCGCAGTGGTTTAATACAGCGGCCTTTGTGGCCAATCCGATCGGCACGGATGGCAACTCCGCGCGCAATCTCCTGGACGCCCCCGGCTACAAGAATGTGGACATGGGCCTCTTCCGCGACTTCCTATTGAATGAAAAGGTGAAACTCCAGTTCCGCGGCGAATTCACCAACTTTTTCAACCTGGTAAACCTCAACGCACCGAATGCAACTCTGACGTCGACGACGTTCGGTCAGATCACCGGGGCTCAGGCGATGCGGCAACTGCAATTGGGGTTGCGTCTGACGTTCTGATACGCCGCACAAGAGTGGCCTCGAGCACAACGGCAGCGGCTGTGTCTCCCCTTGGTGCAGCGGAGGAGCAGCGGAGGAAACGCTCCGGTCAGGCGGGTAGAAAACTTGAGTTTTCTACCCCGTTTCCGACGCGTACACGAACGCACCCAAATGGTCCGGAATGTCTTACTGCAGCGGAATCGTCTTACCCTTCGCCGTGGGTAGGGGGACGCCGAGTAGTTTGGCGACGGTGGGGGCGACATCGATATTGTCGATGGGAGGCAGCCTGGCTGCGGGCTTGACGCCGTAGCCGGCGGCGATGAAGATCGCGTCCATGTCGGAGTCGCTGGCAAGGTAGCCGTGGCTGCCGCGGGTTTGCGGCATGGCGGCGGTGACGGGGCCGCCGGTGGCGCCTGAGAACGCATATCCCTCCTTGGCGGTGAGCAGCAGTTGGCTCATCTGCGGGTCCTTTGAAGGCAACGGCAGGCCGAGCGCGGCGTAGCCTTCAGGAGTTACGACGCGGTCGATGCCTTCGACGGATTGTAGCGCCTGGATGGTCTTGGGAAGCAGTTCGGCAGCCTGTGACTGATCGATGTAAACGTCGGCGGTGCCGCCTTCGGCGAGGACGTAGACTTTGCCCGTGAGTCCGGCGGAGGCCAACGCGACGGCGGGACGGATTTCCCTGGTGTAGGCTTTGAAGCCGTGGTCGGCCACGACGAAGAACGTGGTCTGGTCCTCCATGCCGGCTTCGCGGACGGCGTCGCGTATCTTTCCGACGCAGCTATCGAGGAAGGCTATGGCGGCGGTGCCGGCCAGGCTCTTGGGGCCGTAAGAGTGGTGGATGGAATCGAGCGAGAGGAAGTGGACGAGAACAAGATTTGGCTTGTGTTCGCGGATGAGAAAGGCTGCGGCCGTGGCCCAAATCTGGTCGCGGAACAGGATGTTGGCCTTGCTGAAGTCTTGGACGTCAGCGGGGGCTAGAGCGCCTTTGCGGAGCATCTCGACGACGACGGGGTCTTCGGGGGAAGCCCACTCGGCGAACGGCCACGTAATGGTGGGAGCTTTGTGAATGGCGACCCAATCGACTTGAGCGGTGGTGAGTCCAGCGTGGTTGGCGGCGTCGTAGACGGTGGGGACATGGACCATCTTCTCCTTTTCGACCATGGGGTCGACCTTGACGGGCGGCCAGGAGTTCGTGGGGACGATGGAGCCGTTGACGAGGAGGCCGTGCTCGTCGGCCCGCACGCCCGTGACGAGCGTGGTGTGGTTGGGCCAGGTGACGGTTGGATTGACGGTGTGCATGCGCGCGGAGACGCCTTCGCGGATGAGGCGGCGGAGGTTGGGCGCGGGCAGTTTGGGATCGTCCAGGGCAAAGGCGGGAAAGCCATCGAGGCTGATCATCACGACCATGCGCTGGGACGCGGGCACCTGCGGGAACGCGGGTGCGGCGACCAAAACAACAACGGCGAGGCTTACCAGTTTCATATTCATAAGGA
>PMTT01000287.1 GCA_003167275.1 Bryobacterales bacterium
AGGCGAGGAGCGCCTGAAAATCCTCTTCAAAGACCTCACAGCAGTCAATTCCCAAGCCGGCGTACTAACGCTCGAATTCGCCGGCGGACCCGCTGAGTTCGAATTGGGCCAGGCCGCCGAAAAATGGAAGGACAAGCTCCTCCACCCTCCTTCTCGCCTCGACAAGTTAGGCGTAAAGCCCGGCCTCGCCGTCCGCCTCGCCGGGGACTTCGCGCCCGATTTCCTGGAGGAACTGCGCTCCCGAAGCGCCGCCCCGCCGGAAGGCCGCTCGAAAGCCGACCTGGTGTTCTTCGCGGCGCAGACCGCGTCCGACCTGAGCAAGGTGGCCGCCCTCGCTGCCGGGATGAAACCGGACGGAGCGATCTGGGTAGTCTATCCCAAAGGCATAGCCGCGATCCGCGAGATCGAGGTCCTGAACGCCGGCCGCGCCGCGGGCCTCAAGGACGTCAAAGTCGCCGCCTTCTCGCCCACCCACACATCGCTGAAGTTCGTGGTACCAGTGGAGAAACGCTAACCGAAAGGCCACCCATGAAGATTTCGATCCTCGACGACTACCACGACACTCTACGCACGCTTCCCTGTTTCCAAAAGCTCAGCGGCCATGAGGTGGAAATCTGGAACGACCACGTGGAGGATGTGGATGCCCTTGCCCATCGACTCCACGAGACCGAAGCGCTCGTCCTCATTCGGGAGCGGACGAAGATCCGCGCCCCCCTGCTCGACCGCCTGCCCAATCTGAAACTCATCAGCCAGCGCAGCGTCTACCCGCACATCGATATCGATGCATGCACCCGGCACGGCGTAATCGTCTCCTCCAGCCTACATGCCGGCACACTGTCCTACGCCACCGCCGAACTGACTTGGGGGCTGATTCTCTCCGCCATGCGCCAGATCCCGCAGCAGATGGCAGCGCTGCGGGCCGGCAAATGGCAGATCGGCGTCGGCCACAGCCTGCGCGGGAAAACCCTGGGAATCTACGGCTACGGCCGGATCGGACGCACCGTCGCAGGTTACGGCGCCGCATTCGGAATGCAAGTGATGGCATGGTCGAGCGAGGATTCCATGGCCCGCGCGCGTATGGACGGCTACGGAGCGGCGCCCTGCCGGGAGGCGTTCTTCGAAAACTGCGACATCGTCTCCTTACACCTGCGGCTCGTCAATGCCACCCGCGGAATCGTGACTGCAACCGACCTCGCCAGGATGAAGCCGACCGCCCTTCTGGTGAACACCAGTCGCGCGCCGCTGATTGAACCCGGCCAACTCGTACGCGCCCTGCAGGCGGGACGTCCGGGAATGGCCGCAGTCGATGTCTACGAGGAAGAACCAGTCCTGGACGCGCACCATCCGCTTCTAGCGATGGACAACGTCATCTGCACGCCGCATATCGGCTACGTCACCCACGAGGAGTACGAGATTCAATTCTCCGAGATCTTCGACCAGATCACGGCCTACTGCTCCGGCAAGCCGATAAACGTAGTAAACCCGGAAGTGTTGGCCCACCCCCGCGTCTGAGCTCAGCCTGCAACGACTTTGGTGGGGCGGACCCCCTGGTCCGCGGCCGACCCCCCGGTCGGCCTGCTCGGAGCGGACGAAAAGCCGGACGAGGGGGTCCGGCGCGGACGAGGGCGTCCGCCCCACCGAAGGAATATCTTTCCTTGCGGTCTAGTGTACTGAGTGTCATAATACACTCGTGATCCCATTCCGGTTCACCTTTCAGCCGGGCGTCCCGCTCTACGAACAGGTCGTCTACGCCGCCCATAAAGCCATCATTTCCGGCCAGTTGCGGCCCGGCGAACCCTTTCCCTCCGTCCGCACCCTCAGCAAAGAACTGAAAATCAACCCCAACACCGCCCACCGCGTCATCCAACACCTCACCAACGAAGGCCTCGTCGAGATCCACCCCGGCGTCGGCACCATAGTCGCGAAACCGCCGCAAGCCACCGCTGCCGCCCGTGCCGATCTCCTGGGAAGCGAGCTCGAAGCCGTGGTCGTGGAGGCCAAGAAACTGGGCATGAAGCTGGCCGACGTCATGGCGGCCCTAGCCGACCACTGGGAGCGTCTCGACACACCTGAAACCATCACCACCGAAGGGGGACTCGAAACCAAGTGAGCAGTCCAATCCACACTCACAGCCTCTCCAAGGCCTTCCGCCGCCACGACGCCGTGCGCTCGCTCGATCTCGAAGTGCCGGCCGGCAGCGTCTACGGCCTCATCGGTTCCAACGGAGCCGGCAAAACCACCACCATCAAACTGCTGATGAACATCCTGCGTCCCAGTTCGGGCACCGCCGAAGTCCTGGGCGTCGATTCCCGCCGCCTCGGGCCACGCCACCTGGCGCGCATCGGCTACGTCTCCGAAAACCAGGAACTGCCCGACGAGATGACCGTCGACTACCTGCTGCGCTACCTGAAGCCCTTCTATCCCACCTGGGACGACTCGCTCGCCAACGAAATGGTGCGGCAATTCGATCTCCCCCGGGACCGCCGCCTGCACCATCTCTCGCGCGGCATGCGCATGAAAGCCGCACTCGCTTCCTCGCTGGCCTACCGTCCCGAACTGATCGTTCTCGATGAGCCCTTCACCGGCCTGGACGCCCTGGTCCGCCACGAATTCATACAAGGACTCCTGGAGCGCGCCGACGGCACCACCATCCTCATCTCCTCCCACGACCTCTCGGAGATCGAGAGCTTTGCCAGCCACATCGGCTATCTGGAGGACGGCCGCCTGCGCTTCCACGAAGAGATGAGCACGCTGGTCGAGCGCTTTCGCCAGGTGGAAGTGATCTTCGCCGCCGCGCCCGCGCTGCCCCAGGATTGGCCCGCGGCCTGGACCCAGCCGCAGACCGGGTCGTCCGTGCTGCGCTTCGTCGACCGCCAGTTCGACCACAGCACCACCCCCGCCGAAATCCGCCGCCTCTTTCCCGCCGCGCAAAACATCGCCTGCGAACCGATGCCGCTCAAGGACATCTTCGTGTCGCTCGCCATGTCTAGCCGGCACTCCAACGCAGCCTGACCAGGAGCCACCACCATGCGCCAGGCACTCCACATCTTCCGCAAAGACGTCCGCTTCCTATGGCCGCCGATCCTCGTGGTTCTTGCCATGACGGCCATCTTCGCCTGGAGCCGCTCGGTCGACCCGTCGAGGTTCATCCGGGGAAACACCGGCGTCGGCGCGACCAACCTGCTCGACACCGTCTCGTCCTTCCTCGTATTGGCTTGGTGGTATCTCATCGCCTGCCTCATCTACAAGGAGCAGCCCGCCGGCGACCGCCAGTTTTGGGTCACGCGCCCCTACTCCTGGAAAAGCCTGCTGGCGGCCAAGACGCTGTTGATCGTCACATTCATCAACGCCTCATTTCTGATCTCCGATATCGCCATCCTCTCCGCCAACGGCCTCTCCCCATCGAAGGCGGCCGCCAACCTCCTGGGCCGTCAATTGGCGATCACGGCGATCTTCCTGCTTCCGGCAGCCGCCCTCGCCGCTACCACCCGCCACCTGGCTTACATCGCGTTCGCCCTATCCGTTGTGCTGCTGCTGAATCTCTTTTTCAACCCGGGAGGATCCGAAGGCCTCTACCACTTATGGGGCCGGCTGGCATGGATCCCCGAATGGACCACCGCAGCGATTCTGGCGGCAGGCAGTTTCGCCGTGCTCGCCTGGCAATACGCATCGCGGCGTACGCCGATCTCCTGGACCATCCTGGCGGGAGTCTCCGCAATCTGTGCTGCGATTCTGATGGCGAAGCCTGTCGGTCCGGCCATCGCGCTGCAATCGCATTTTCCGTCGGCCTCCGCGGACGTGCCGGAGGTGCGTCTCTCCTTCGCGCCAGGCGCCCATCCGAAAGGCGGAATCATGATCGGCCCCTCGAAGTTCGTTCAATTCCCGCCAGGCATGCATGGCTGGGTACCGATCCGCATCAATGGCTTCTCGCCTGGAGTGCAGGTAAAAGCGGACCTGGTCAAGGTAACGATCCACGGTCCACAGGGAACATCGTGGTCTTCGGGCTGGATCCATTCCAGTCCCTCGACTCAAAGCCGCGGCCCCATCGAATGGGCACAGGCGTGGATAGGTGACGAGAATCGCTTCCTCTACGTGACGATCGGCAAGCAACCGCTGGAGTCCTTCCAATCCCAGCCTGTCAGTGTCAGCGTTTCCGTCGCGATGACCGTCTTCCGCACGGAGACCGCCACCCAGTTGATGTCAGGTGAACCGGACCGGTCGATCGCCGGGGTGGGGAATTGTTCCGTCCGCGGGATGAATGCTCCCGGCTCGCCCTGGCTGCTCTGCCGCTCGGCCGAATCCAGCCCGGTTCGAGTAGACGTCCAAGGCATTCCCCTGATCGAAGCTTCTTATGCGCCCAAGTGGGGAATCTTCGCACAATCGCCCGTCTCCAGGCTCTACGAAAGCCTCGCAGATCGGAGGTCGCTGTTCAACGAAGGCCCGATCTACATCACCACCGGGCGCCCAGTCGCCCACGTCCGCCGCGACCTGGAGATTCCGCAGATCCGGCTCTGGGAAGCGCCCTCCAGATGAGGTCACCCATGCAGCAGATCATCCATATCTTTCAGAAAGACGCGCGCCGCAGTTGGCCCTACATCGCCCTGGTGCTGGCACTCACCGCGATGTCGGCCATCCTGACTCCGAAGTGGGTCCCTTCCATGGGCCCCGATACGGAGCAAATGAAGCGGCTGGTCGAAATCCTGCACTTTGTCCTCCCTCTTGCCTGGTGGTTCACGATCGCCCACGTGGTGCAGGGCGACGGCCTCGTCGGCACCACCCAGTTCTGGATCACGCGCCCCTATTCGTGGAAGACGATTCTCGCCGCCAAGCTCCTGTTCTGCGTGGCGTTCTTACTGCTGCCGCATCTGGTTTCCGACTGGATCGTTCTCTCGGTCGACGGCTTCTCCCCCCGGGCAATGATTCCAGCGCTCCTGTGGCGCCAGTGTTCGATGTTCGGTGTCCGCATGCTGCCGGCCTTCATCCTGGCTGCCGTCACCCGCGGCATGCGCCAGTTCGTGCTGGCCTGTTTCCTGCTTGTGGTCGCTTTTTTCCTGTCGGACCAGGTCTGGGAACTCTACCCCTCGGACCCGACCGTGAGTGCTTTGCAGGGTGTGGTCCACGCATACGCCCGAACGTGGGTGAAGGAATGGAGGGAGACCATCTTTTACGCCGGCGGGCTCATCGCACTGTTGCTGTGGCAATTTTCGCGCCGCCAGACTGGCGTGGCCCGCGCCGTGGTGCTGGCAATCGTCGCATGGTTACTGGTGGATGGTACGGCATGGCCGCCCAGACTGATCGCCTGGGCGCCGCAGCAACAGCCCGTCGATTATCCGGAAGTTGCCGTTGTCTTTGCGCCGCAGCGCGACAAAGCCAATGTCGGGGTCCGGGACAACGTCCTCCAAGTCGATATTCCGATTGAGTTGACCGGCCGCAACCGCGATCTCCTGGATGCCGAGATGGCCAGTGTGAGCGTCGAGCCCGCGCACGGCGCTGCCTGGAGTTCCGCCTGGAACTACTACGTCGACTTCCGCCACCAGTCCGGCGCGGATTGGATGGAGTTCCGTATCGACCCGCAGGATTTTCAACGCCTGAACGCCGGGCCGGTCACCGTCCGCGCAGTCTTCGGCGTTGTGGTATACGAACCCCAATCCACCACCCGCATCGCGGCCAGCGGCGGCTGGACCGATATCCCCGGCTTCGGAAAAATCACCATACCCCCCAATTACGAACCCCGAGAACCCGGCCTCTGGATTCTATGGTGGCGCGTGCCGTTCCGGGAGCCTGAGCAGAAATTCGTGTTTACCATGCACGATCCCGATTCGGGAGTCGTGCTCCACGGCGATCACTCGTTCTCATACCCACCCCCTGCCCAGATCGCCACCATGAGCCCGGAAGTCTTCTTTGGCGCCTTCCCCGACGACCATAGATCTTCCAAGCAGCTTGAGACGCCGATATCCCGGAACGCCTGGTGCGATTTCACGCTGGAGCGCCCCATCACCCTGATCCGCCGCGATCTCGAAATCCCCAACATCCGCCTCGAAGATTACGCAGTAAAGTAGGGCAGGTCCTCGACCTGCCCTACCAAAAAGGACCATCTCGGTCCACAGCCAACCCGTAACTCATTGATTTTAAAAGATAGCGTTCCAAACTGGACTCATTTAGGGTTGTTTCACGTGAAACAAGAATTCCTGTTTCACGTGAAACAAACTCTCCTGTTTCACGTGAAACACGATTTCCGCTCCATTTGTGCCACTAAGCACGTCCCGCCGCCCTCCACCTGCGACGATGGACCACGACTTGCAACCCCAATCCCCGGCAACCAGAAACCCATGGAAGAGAATCCACGCACCCACCCCTCACTCGCCCGTAGCGCCAAAACTCTGGCGACTTTAGTTCTCGCTGTCACCGGATCCCGCGGCGCGTCCGATGCCGGGATCGACCAGCGCGTCAGCAACCTCCTCTCGCGCATGACCCTCGACGAAAAGCTCGGACAGATCTCGCAATCCACCTCCATGTCATCGCCCCTGTCCGAATCCATCAAGCTGGAGATCCGCCAGGGTCGCTGGGGCTCCTTCCTGAATGCCGGAAGCCCGGCAGACCGGGTGGAGGCGCAGCGCATCGCCCGCACCCAAACCCACCTCGGGATTCCGCTGCTATTCGGGCGGGATGTGATTCATGGCTACCACACCATCTTCCCGATCCCCCTGGGCCAGGCTGCCAGTTGGGATCCGGAGTTGATCGAACTCGCCGCCCGTGCCGCCGCCACCGAGGCCAGCACCGAGGGAATCCGCTGGGCGTTCGCTCCCATGGTGGACATCGCCCGCGATCCGCGCTGGGGCCGCATCGCCGAAAGCCCCGGCGAAGACCCCTATGTCGCCGCAGCAGTTGCCGCCGCCGTCGTGCGCGGCTTTCAAGGCGCCTCGCTCGACGACCCGTCCTCGGTAGCTGCCTGCGTCAAGCATTACGCCGGTTACGGAGCGGCCGAGGCGGGGCGCGACTACAACAGCGCCTGGATCCCCGAGGGTCTGCTCCGCGACGTTTACCTGCCGCCCTTTTACGCCGCGCTGGAAGCCGGAGCGGCCTCCCTGATGACCGCCTTCCATACTCTCAACGGCGTTCCCGCCACGGGCAGTCCGTTCCTCCTTCGCCAGATTCTTCGCGGAGAGTGGAAGTTCAACGGACTGGTGGTCAGCGACTATGAGGCCATTACCGAAATGGTTCCCCACGGCTACGTGGCCAGCGATCGCGACGCCGCGCGGGCGGCCCTGCGCGCCGGTGTCGATATGGAAATGGTGAGCACCTCCTACCACGATCACCTCAAGTCGCTGGTGGCGGATGGTGAAGTTCCAACGGAGTGGATCGATGACGCCGTGCGCAACACGCTTCGGCTGAAGTTCCGCCTCGGGCTGTTCGATGAGCGGCCAGCCG
>PMTT01000541.1 GCA_003167275.1 Bryobacterales bacterium
GTTGCGGCAGCCAGGTTGACACGAGGGCTGGCAACTGATATCTTACCCACGGGTAAGAAAAAACGCAAGGGGCAAATTAGTAGGACAGGCCATCGCCTTTAGTGGTCTGCCAACTGTTGCCGCGTTGCTCCAATCCGGAGCCAGGGCGCCGCCCCCCCGCAGTGCTGGCGGCACACCCAATGGCAACCGGCGACAGACGACAAAAAGCGACCGTCTGTCCCACCCCGGCGCAGTATCGGGAGAACTGATGATGCGCATTTTGACCGATGACGATCTTCCTTTGCAGTGTATCTACCGCTGGGAGCGGGAACGCCCCCAGCACATCTTCCTGACTCAGCCGTTCGATGGCGGGAAGATACGCGACTGGACGTGGTCGCAGGCCATGAACGAGGTGCGCCGCATAGCGGGCTACCTCAAGGCGCAGAACTGGGAACCGGGCACCCGTGTAGCGATCTTGTCCAAAAACTGCGCCTGGTGGATACTGGCCGACCTAGCCATCTGGATGGCCGGATATGTGTCGGTTCCCGTCTATCCTTCCCTGAAAGCCCAGACCGTGCGTCAGATCCTCGATCACAGCGAGGCCAAGGCCTGTTTCCTCGGTGCGACCGACGAGAGCGAGGCGACGTTTCAAGGGATTCCCTCCACCATGGTCTCGGTCGGCTTCCCGACCGCGCCCGACGGCAACTACACCGATTGGGACTCCCTGATCGCCACCAGCGCGCCGATGTTGGATTCTCCCACTCGTCAGATGAAGGATTTGGCAACTATTATCTACACCTCCGGCACCACCGGCACGCCCAAAGGTGTCATGCACGCCTTCGAAGCGCTGGCCTTTGATGCGAAAACCTGCGCCCACGTGTTCAAAATGACCGCGGACCAGCGCATCCTCTCCTATCTGCCGCTGGCACATGTGGTGGAACGCATGGGCGTCGAAGTCGTTTCGGCATTTCTGGGCTCCCGGATCTTCTTCACCGAGGGCATCGAGACGTTCCTCACCGATCTGCAACGCGCACGGCCCACGCTGTTCCTCTCGGTGCCCCGTCTTCTGCTCAAGTTCCAGCAGGGCGTCTACACCAAGCTCCCCAAGGAAAAGTTGGACAAGCTGCTACACATTCCTGTTGTGAATCGCCTCATCAAGAGACGGATTCTTCGACAACTCGGACTCAATACCGCCCGCTTGGCCGCCTGCGGAGCCGCGCCGCTGCCGGTCGAGATTCTCTTGTGGTACCGCAATCTGGGGCTGGAACTCGTGGAAGGGTTTGGCATGACCGAAACGTGGATCACTCACCTTCCCTCACCGGACGCCGTACGGCCAGGCTATGTCGGCAGTGCCCTCCCCGGCGTCGAAGCCAAGCTGAGTGACAATGGCGAATTGCTGATCCGCAGCCCCATGAACATGTTGGGCTACTACAAGGACCCGCAAGGCACCCGGAATTCGTTTACCGAGGATGGTTTCTTTCGCACGGGCGATCTGGCGCAGATCGAGTCGGATGGGCAGCTTAAGCTGATTGGCCGCGTGAAGGAGCAGTTCAAGACCAGCAAAGGTAAGTATGTGGCGCCTGCCCCAATCGAGGGCCGCCTGCTCACTCACCCTGCCATAGAAGCGGGCTGTCTCATGGGTGCCGGGCTGCCCAGTCCGTTCGCCGTGATCCTGCTGTCGGAGGAAGCGCGCAAGCGCTCTGCCGACCCCGCCGCGAAACTCGCCCTCGAGAAGTCCCTGCAGGCGCAGATGGAGCAACTGAACGAGCAGTTGGACCCCCACGAACGTGTGAAGTTCCTGGCCATTGCCGATGGACCGTGGACCGTCGGCAACGGACTCGTGACGCCCACCCTCAAGATCAAGCGGGCCCTATTGGAAGCCCGCTACCAGGCGTTCATCGACGATTGGAAAGACCGCAACAGTCCGGTTGTCTGGGAATCGCAACCGTTGGCGTCCGGCGAGCCCTACAGGGCCAGGGTTGCCGTTGAGACCCCGGTCCGGCACAGCGACTGACCACCGTCGCAAATATAGACGGATCCCGTGATGTAAGTGGCCGCATCGGAACAGAGAAACAGCGCCAGGTCGGCGAGTTCGTCTTTGGTTCCGAACCTTCTCAGGGGGACGTTCCGCTCCACCGCGCGGCGCGCCTCGTCGGTAGGGGCAAGCCGGCGCATGCCCTCCGTGTCGTCGGTCGGCCCCGGCGTGATGCAGTTGGCCCGGATCCCGAAGGGCCCCCACTCCAGGGCCAGGGTCTTGGTCAGCAACTCCACCCCGGCCTTTGCGGCGCACACGTGCGATTGCCACGCAATCGGCATGGTGGCGTGGTTGGCGGAAATACTGATAATCGAGGCGCCCGGCTTGCGAAGGTGAGGATAAGCCGCACGGCAGGTATTGAAGGTGCCGAGAAGGTCGATATCGATCACTGCCTTGAANNCGGACATCCAGGCGGGCAGTCTCCGCCGTTCCTCCCGCCGCGCGGATGAACTGAGCGGCGTCGTCGAGTCTTTCCTGTTTGCGGCCCACCAGGACCACCTTGGCTCCATGCTCCGCAAACCGCTCGGCCATTCGCCGGCCGATGCCGCTGCCTCCTCCTGTTACGAAGGCAACTTTATCCTTCAGTAGGTTCTCTTGAAAAATACTCATAGGTGTAGGGTATGCTTTAGCTTGCCCACCCTCGATTCTCCTTGCCCATCCCGTGTATGTCAATCCACGGCAAGCTAAACCATGTCCCACCTTTGAAAGATCCTATGTAAGATGAGCTATGCGTCGAATTCTTCAACTGCTCGCTCCGATCCTTCTCCTCGCCGTCGCCGCACCCGCCGCAGACCTCACCGTCGGTACCGCCACAGCACGAACCGGGCAGAAAGTCACCGGCTTCATCCAGGTGCCCGCAGGCGTCGACACCGCCAGCAACATCCCGGTGATCGTCATCAATGGCGCCAGGCCCGGACCCACATTGGCGCTGGTCGCCGGTACGCACGGAACCGAATATGCGTCCATCCTCGCCCTGCAGAAGCTAGCCCAGTCCGTCGATCCGGCCGACCTGACTGGAGCGCTGATCGTCGTTCCTCTGGTGAACCTCGCGTCCTTCGCGCAAAAGGTCCCCCACCTGAATCCTGTGGATGGCAAGAATATGAACCGGTTCTTTCCAGGGAAGGCCGATGGAACACAAACGGAGCGAGCCTCCTGGGCCATCGCCCAGCAGGTTGTAGAAAAGTGCGACTACCTGATCGACTTGCACGGAGGAGATCTCGACGAGAACCTCCACCAATATTCGTATTGGGCAAACACCGGCAAGGAAGCCTTCGACGCCACGTCGCGCGCGCTGGTGCTTGCCTTTGGCCTCGACCACGTCATCATACAGGACTATCGGCCGAACGGCCCCAATCCTTTAGATGCTGGCGGAGCTACGTCGCTCAGCCGTTACGCCGAGAGGCTCGGGAAACCTGCGGTGGTAGCGGAGGCGGGCCACGCCGGCACCACCCACTCCGAGGATATCGATGCATTATTCCACGGCTCCCTGAGCGTGATGCGTCATCTGAAGATGCTTGCGGGCGCTTCGTCCCCGGTCGAGCACCCTTTGTGGATCGCCCGCATCACGGTGATGACCAGCGAACAGACGGGCGTATTTTACCCGCTGGCGGCTCCCGAGGCCTATGTAAAACAGGGAATGCGAATCGGTTACGTCACGGACTTTTTCGGGACCAAAGTGTGGGACGCTTTTGCGCCTGTATCGGGCGTGATCGTCTACATCGGGGCAGTTCCTTCGATGGTCAAGGGGAATACCGTAGCGTACATCGGAGAACTCCAGCCTTGATGGGTGGGCAAGCTAAAGCATGCCCCACGCTACTTTGCCGCCTCGTTCATCCTCCCCAGTTGCTTCGCCAAAAATGCCATGTCTCCGAACGGATCGCCCCCGTTCCGCGCCCAGTGCACCCGCCCGAGCTTGTCGATCAGAATCGTGGAGTGCAGTTCCACCTCCTCGAAGTCGTCATACGAATGGAAGCGGCGCGCGTTGGTGAAGTGATCGTCCGAAAGCAGCCGGATCGGCAGACTGCCGAACTCCTTCAGCCCCTCGGCATTCTTCTTGGGATCGGCGCTGCTCACCGCCACCACCACCGCATTCAAACGCTCCCAGTCGTCCTTCTTATTGCCGATGTCGTGCAACTGCCGCATGCAGTGCGGACACTCCTGTCCCAGATAGAAGACCAGAATCACGTTCTTGCCTTTGTACTCATCCAGGGTGACGCGCTTGCCGGCCGAGTCCTTCACCTCCAGCGCCGGCGCCGCGTAAGGCTCCCATCGACTGGGACCGAACTTTTCGAGCGAAGTGCGCGCGTAGTTGCGCTGCGGTCCCGGAGACGAATCCCGCGGCGTCGCGGTAATCCCGGTCGCCATCGCGCGTTTGAGGATTGGCAACCCCTTGTCGGCGTCGGCCGATACAAACAACAGCCTCGCCATCACATCCTCGGCCTTGGCCTTCTCCCCGGTGGCCACGTATGCCCGAACCAGGCCTGAGAGTGAAAACAGGTCGTTCCTGGTTAAGGTGAGCGCCTTCTCGAAAGCCGCAGCCGCCAGCGCCGGGCTCTTGCTCACAAAATAGGCTTCGCCCAGGCTGTTGTACAGCGACTCGGGATACTCCGGCGGGTCCGCGTAGCGCCTCTGCATCTCGAACTCGCGCTCCGCGGCATCCGTCAGAAACTTCAGCCCTTCCAGCGTCTCGCCGCGCGCCAGCGCCAGCCTCCCGCGGAGTTCCAGAGCCTCGATTTCATACATCTCCTTCATCCCCTCGTTCTTCTCCAGGTCCTTCTTGAGCGCCGTGTGGGCGGCCAGGCTCTTCTCCGCCTCGCCCACCTCTCCCTTGCCGAAATGGGCTCGCGCCTCAAAGTAGGCCCGATTCACCTTGTCGGCGAAGATGTCCCGCCAAGGGATCGCACCCTCCTTCAGCAGTTCGTCCCAACGCTCGAACTTCATCAGCGCCCGAGCCAGTGCGCCGATCCCATACGAATGCGTGCTCCGCTGCGAGTCGTCATTACCCTGCGGATCGAGCGGCGCATCGATGAGTTGCCGGGAGCCGAAAATCGCGGCGCCCGCCATTCCGAGCTGTTCGCGGATGTAGGAGAGGTAATTGAGATTGTGCCCGTAGTTCCAGTTGTTGAAGGGGAACGTGAGTCGTTCCTTCATGTCCTGCTTCTCGCGGCGCGTGGCGGCGTCCATCGAGATGGCCGCTTCGTTCCACATCCCCACAATGCTGAAGATATGTCCCGGCATGTGCAGGGCGTGCCCGATGTCCGGCACGATCTCTCCGTATCGCCGGGCGCTTTCGAGAGCCTGCTCCGGCTCGTGGTAGTCCCAGTTGTGGATGCGGTAATGGTGGGCGCCCGGATGGTTGGGCTGCTTCGCCAGGATTTCGCGGATCATGAGTTCCGCGCCGTACCGGTCGTCGCCCATAGTGTTCAGCGCCAGCAGGGCGCGCGCCTCCATGTCATCCGGGTACTTCACGCAGATGGTCTCCAGGATCTTCCTGCCGCGGTTGCGGCCGGTCTGGCGGTCGTGCAACGGATCGGGCAGCAAGTCCGCCGCGAGGGCCTCGATGTAGAGCTGCTCGCGCGGGCTTACCCGATCCTTGCGCTTCACAGCTTCGCGGATCATCTCGGCTGGCCGGTCGCCCCCGCCCAACCCGGAGCGTGCCAGGCCCCAATAGGCCATGGCATTGTCCGGTTCCAATTTCAGGCACCAGCGGAAGGCGCGTTCCGCCTCATAGTCCGCGAAGGAGTGCAACAGGGCGTTGCCCTGGTCGAACCAGCGCTGCACCTCCGGGTTCTTGTTAGTGATCGGGAAATGCGCCTCGCCAATCCCGGTCATCGGCCACGGCTTCTCGCGCGGCCCCGTATCGAAAGCCTCGCCGTGCTGCGAGTGGCCCAGTTTGGCGAGAATCTCGCTGGTAGTGGATTGAAATGCGCCCAGCGGCGCCGCCAGGAGCGCGGCCGCGAGCAGACGGAAAAAGGGCGGATGGGACATGCGGAAAACTCCCCTCAATGTATCGGTCAAAGTATACAACGAGGGCGGCGATTCGACCGCGAGAACGGTCGGGCCGCCGAGCGGCTAACGGCCCGCTTGCCACGTCGGCCTGCTAATGATTGACAATGATGGACAGATAAGGTACGGTCGGATTTGAAGCACGGAGCAACAGGAGACCTTTATGAATGTCAACCTAACCCCTGAGTTGGAAGAGCTTGTTCACAATAAAGTAAAGACTGGCCGCTACAACTCCGCGAGCGAGGTTGTTCGGGAGGCGTTGCGCCTCCTGGAGGACCACGACAAGGTGCGAGTCGCCCAACTCGCCGAGTTCCGCGGAGAGATGGACCGGCGCCTGGCTTCACTTGACCGTGGCGAGAGCATTGACGGAGAGGAGTTCTTCGCCGAGTTAGAGCGCGAGGAAACCGCTCCTCGCCGCAAACGGAAATCGAAGTGAGGAAATCGTTCCGGCTTGCTCCTGAGGCTGCGGCGGACATTCGTCAGATTTGGAAATACATCGCCGACGACAACGCCTCAGCAGCAAAGCGGTTCCGGCTGAAAATCCTGGCCGCCTGCCAGCAACTCGGCACGAATTCGGGGCTAGGGCACACGAGGGAGGACTTGGCCGAAGACCGGCCCCTTCTATTTTGGCCGGTCGGCTCCTATCTCATCATCTACCGTTTGCAGACCGGGCGGCCAATTGAAGTTGTCGCAGTCACACACGGCGGACGCGATATACCTGCGCTCTTGTTCCGGCGCATTGCACAGTAGCTTCCGCGGTTCTGCGGCAAAGTGCGACTGGGGTTCGGCCCGCTTTACCCCTGCCGATCCTGGGCGATAATGTTCTTGTCCGGCCATCCATGAAGATCTCGATCATCATCCCCGTCTACAATGAATTCCACACATTCAAGCGGGTTCTGGAACGGGTCCGTCACGCGCCGTTGCCCATTGGTTGCTCCATGGAGATCATCGTGGTCGACGACGGATCGACCGATGGGACCACCCAGATGATCGGCGAGGAAGTTCGCGCGGGAATCGTCATTGGCCACTACTCCAAGCAGAATTCCGGGAAAGGCGCGGCCATTCGCATCGGGATCGAAATAGGTTCGGGCGACATCATCCTGATCCAGGACGGCGACCTTGAATACGACCCGGGCGATTACTGCAAAATACTGGAGCCCATCGTGAAGGGCGATGCAGACGTCGTATATGGATCGCGATTCCTGCTGGGCAAAGCCACCGGAATGGCGCTCAGAAATCGAATTGCCAACTGGATTTTGGCGGCCGCCGCGAACCTCTTGTATGGCGCCGCGATCACGGATGAGGCGACCGCGTACAAGGCATTCCGCTCGTCGGTTCTTCGCCAGATCCGCCTGCGATGCCGGCGATTTGAGTTCTGTCCCGAGGTGACGGCCAAACTGCGGCGCCTCGGTTACCGCATCCACGAGGTGCCCATCGGCTATAGTGCCCGCGGCATCGAGGAGGGCAAGAAGATCCGCGCCCGCGATGGTTTCGAAGCGCTCTGGACACTCATCCGGTATCGCTTCCTGCCGCGTAAGTCTTTGTTCCGATCTTCCATGGCCGAGACGACAGTCGCAGTCACCCCCAGGGCTCTCTGAGCAGTCACTGCACAATCAATTCATCCACATCCACAAAAGTGCCGGAGGAGCCCGGATTCTTCCTGCCAAGAATCTTGACTTCTAATGTGTGCTCGCCGTCATCCCGGGCGGTTAGAACGGTGCGTGCCTGCCAGACGGTTGACGCCGAATAGAGGTCGACCTCGCCCTG
Organism: Bryobacterales bacterium; assembly: GCA_003167275.1. Taxonomy (GTDB): domain Bacteria; phylum Acidobacteriota; class Terriglobia; order Bryobacterales; family Bryobacteraceae; genus JAIQFL01. Next base: position 7,787 of record PMTT01000541.1, read on the forward strand.
TGGAATGCCATCCACGAAGGTCTCGGCAATTCCGCGGTTCGACGCTTTGGTATACACCCAGCAGATCTTCGAACCGCGGAACTTGAAGCGGAATCGGGCGTCGGGTATGTCGGAGTAAGTCAGTGAATGGTTGGCCGCGGATTCGAACTGAGGATCGTGCGACCAATTCGCGAAAAAGTCAATCCTGGAATCGAAGTCGTCGTAATGGCCGGGAGGCGCCGCTGCCGGTTCCCGTTTCGCCGCGACGCTGGCGGGATCGACGACCGCAAACTCTGGCTTGAGGCTCGAGAGGCGCATAGAGCCGCGGTCCACCTCCGGTTCTGTGAAATCCGCGAGGAATCTACGCACCTGCGCTTCCCGGACGGGAGTGCCGAGGGAGGGATTGGGAAAGACGAAGTGGCTGAGTCCCAGTCCCCGAAAGAGCCGAAGCACCTCCACTTCTGTCTTGAGATCGCCTACCTGTTCCATGAAGAGGTAATCGTGCCATCCGTCGGAGTAGGCCTGCCCGCGCAGGCCGGCGATGTCCATGGTTTCGAGAAACAACGCGTTCTCGCCGGGATGGTCGTGGTTCAGACGATCCACCAGGAGGCGCGCCGGAGCGTTGACGGCAACATAGCTTTCCGCCTCGTGCCGGTCGAAGGGATTGAGACAGAACGTCTTGTGATACCACGAAGAGGACGGCAGAAATCCCAGATTCAGGGCCAGGCAGACGGCGCAAGCGGACCAGGCGGCGTAGCGGAATCGCGGCGTGCCACCGCGAAAAATCAGAGCGAGGGATAGCGTCAGGAGCGGGAATGCAGGGTAAAGATAGCGTACGTTTGGCCTGAGAAGCAGACCTGTAAACGTGCCGGCTACGGCGACGGCGACCAAAGTCCACTCGGTGAATCGCCATTCCCGGCGTATGCTCAGCAACACGAGCGGACACAGCCAAAAGAACTGAAATCCCGCGGAACCATCCTGCCCCTCCCAATAACGGTGAGTCTCGAAGGTGACGTCGAAAGGCGTCCGCCATGTGAGTGCTTCACTGAACCGGGAATCCGGCGAATACACCTGCGAGAAGTATGGCGAGTGGAAGATACTGTTGAGATAGGGAAACGCCGGATTCCCAGTCTTCCACCACGAGTAGAGGTACGGCTCGCATGCCAGGGCCAGGACGGCGATGGTGCCTGCAATGAGCCATAGCGGCGGAATTGTGGGGCGGACCCCCTGGTCCGCGCGGGACCCCCTGGTCGCGCTGCCCCGTGTGGCGCGCACCTCCCGCCATAACTCCCACACCAGTACGAGTCCCACAGGGGCAACAAACAGGACGGCCATCAATTTCACACCCATTGCCGAAGCCAGAAGAAAGGCAGCGGCCAGGAGTGCGGGCACGTGTCTGCTCGAATGATATTGCCAAAGAGCCATCACCGCGCCGATCAGGAACGCCGCATAGAAGGTCTCGACGAAGAGTGACCCGGTCACCAGTTGAACTAACGGGGTTGCAGCGAAGAGGCCGACCAGAAGAAACGCTGTCGGCCGCTCCACCCAGCGTAAGGCGGCGTGGTAGAGGAGGGCGCATATGACCCCTAGGACGCCGAGATTGAGCAACCTGGCCGCGAACTCACCTCCGAACAAGTAGGGGATGGTGTAACACCAGTCGCCGCCCATGGGCATGACTGCCCAGACAAAGTGCCTGAAATCGAAACTCCATAAATGGTGATGTGCGACATAGGCTGGCACCACCATGTGCATCGACAAAGCGTCCTCGCCGATTTCAGGTTTCAGCACGACGAGCCAATGCGCCAGCAGCGGCGCCAGAGCGACGGCGAGCAGTGTGTAGTCGCGACGTCTCTTAAATGGAGCGGGAAGGACTAGTGTGGCCACCCGGCGCATACACGCAGTTGTATTCCCCGGCTTCACCAGCAAAACAGCCGCCAGTATCGCCAGGTAAGTGGCCGGATAGCTTAAGGGAAAATGCGCCAGGCCGGCGATGAGCCACATCACGGCGCTCATGCCGGTCAGCAGCGAGATCAGGTCGGGAAACACCCCACGGAACGTGTCACTCCAGGATAAGAACAGGCGGCCCAGGACAAAACAGGCAAATAGAAAAAAGGCTGTGGCCGCTAGCGGCAGAATCCCAACTGCCGCTATAGTATAGAGTGCGGTTACGGCGCTGGTCAGCGGCACCAGCCATTGCGGACGAAGGAGAATCGTAGCCGCGAACCCGACACACATCACCACCAGGAAAAGGAGGAATCGTTCCGGGCCGGGGGCTTGCCAGATGGCTTGCTGGAATAGATGGCGGGACCAGAAGCCATAGATCGAAAGCGCAAGCAATCCCACCAATGTACCCGCCATGAGGATTCCGCGGGCCGAGGCTGGAACGCGCAGATGCATGAGCGATCATTCTCCCATATTCGATTGTCGCGGCCAAAGGAAGGATGTTGAAACCAGGACTCCCCACGTCCATACCTGAGCGATTTTTCAAGCCCGTTGTCGTAGTCCTCCTTGCGATCATGGCCGCGATCCAGGTGACTACGGCCGCCAAAGAATGTCAGACGTGGGATGAATACATCCATCTCTCGGCGGGCTATGCGTACTGGAAGGCCGGCGCTTACCCATTCAATATGGAGCATCCGGCCCTGGTCAAACTGATCGCCGCCGCGCCACTGCTCCTTCTGAACCCGACTCTGCCGACTGATTCCCCCGCCTGGAAAGAGCACCGCGATCGCGAATTCGGAGTCGAATTCCTGTATCACAATCGCGTCTCACCCGAACGGCTGTTATGGGCTGGCCGGCTACCCATAATGGGACTTGCGATTCTGTTTGGCTTGGCAATCGCCTGGTGGCTCCGTAGGAGATTCGGAGCGGCCGTTGCCCTTACCGCCCTGGCGCTGTACTGCCTCGACCCCAATATCATCGCTCACAGCCGCTATGTGACCACCGACTTACCCCTCGCCGGTATCTATTTCCTTGCCTCGGTGGCGGCGGTGGAGTACCTCGAAACCAGTCGTGTCCGGGATCTCCTGGTAGCCTGCTTACTGTTCGGCGTCGCCATGGTTACCAAGTATTCCGCCGTGGTGCTGTTGCCGGCGTTCGCACTCCTATACCTGGTTCGCTGGTGGCAACGGCCCAGCGAATTCCCCATCCGCCGGCTGATGCTGGCGATGGTGACGCTGATCGGCGTCACTCTGACGGTGATTGCGGTTGTATATTGGCCCGATACCCTCCGGTGCCTCAGAGGAGGCGCCGAATCCTTCGCGGAGTGGGGCGACGAGCGAACGCTGGTGGGGCGCACCCTGCAGTGGATGGGGAAATGGCTTCACCTGCCGACCCACACCTATCCGTTCGGGCTCCAGATGGTAGCCGACCATAACCGGGTCGGGCACGGGGCCTACCTCATGGGGAAGTATTCGCGACTGGGCTGGTGGTACTACTTTCCGGTGGCTTTTCTGGTGAAGAGCACCGTGGCATCTCTCCTGGCGGCACTGGGCGTGTTGGCTGCCGGGGTCTGGTGGTTGTTGGTCCGCTCCGCAGGTTCGTTGCTGACGCGCCTTCGGGAGGCGCCCTTCATCTGGTACGGCCTGGTCCTGCCGCCGGCGATATTCTTCACGGTCAGTATGACCAGCACCATCAACATCGGGTTACGCCACATACTTCCGATCTATCCGTTTCTGTACGTTTCGGCGGCCGTCGCCCTGGTCCGGGTGCGATTCAGGTTCTCGCGCGTCCTGCTGGCGTCTGTGTTGACGCTGCAGGCTCTGGAGTGTGCCAGCATTTACCCTCACTATCTGGCCTTCTTTAATGCCTTCTCCGGTGGCCCGGCGAACGGGCCAAAGTACTTGGTGGATTCCAACATCGATTGGGGTCAGGATCTCAAGAAACTGGCGCGGTGGCTCGACGCTCACGGCACCAGGCGGGTCTATCTCCGGTACTTTGGAGGAGATCAGATCGTGCATGAAGGACTGGAGAGCCTGGATGTGCCGGGAACCGCCGACCTCGCCGGGCGCGCTGCGATTGACGGCTTTGTGGCGGTCAGCGTGACTTACCTGTACGGGGTCTATGTCCCGGAGGCCGAGTATGCATGGCTCCGGGAGCGCCAGCCGGCGGCCAAAGTGGGCTACTCAATCTACGTCTACGACATGAGGAAGCCGAAACTCTAGCGGCCGTCTCAGAATCGACTACTTCTGCGCCACCACCGTGCCTGAGACAGCACCACGATAGACTACGTGTAACTGGTACCGGGCAATGCGGTCCTGCTCCGGCTCACAGAGAACGTAGGTATCGTACACGCCGTCCGGCCCTTCGCGGGTCAACGGTTGAAGCCACGTGAGCCCGCGTGTTTCCCGGTAGTAGTTCAAGGCAGGGTCCAGTGGCCAGGAAGTGCCCACCCGCACGGATGCCTTATGGTCTTGGGCGACCAGGAATTTAACGATCGCCTTCGTGTCCGCGTCGTACTGCCAGATGTAGAAGTGAGTCCAGTTCAACTGGAGAGCATATTGGAGTGCGATGAGGCCCCCGAAGGCGGCACATGCACGGGAGATCGCGACTGCCCTGGGAAGGCGCTGAAGTGCTGCGGAAGTCGCCGGAATCGCCAGGCCTGCGAGCGGCAGGAAATAGAGACCTGTCCGGTCGAGAGGGTAAAGCAGCCCAATCGCATGGTGCGCGATCAAGAGCACGCTCCACGAGCCTGCGATCATCCAAGAGCTCAGCAGCAAGAGTGCGTCGCCAGGCGCAGTATCATGCCGCTGCCCGACAAAGCGGCCGCTGAGCGCGATACCGCAGACGGTAGCGGCAGCCGTCATAAAGAGCGCGAACCCGCGCCACCAAGGTTTCCAGGTAGTCTCGCGGTTCCACCCGCCCAGGCCTTCATTGTGTGCTAAGGAGAGGGCCGCCAGGTCATTCAGGCTGGCTGCCAGGGAATGTGCTCCATAGTAAAAGTTTGCAGCCGTGGCGTGGTGAACCGGGGTGAATACGAAGAAGAGTAGAACGATGGCGCACAAAGGCAATAAAAGGTGCTTCCAATCCGCGCTTCGCCGGGCACCCAGCATCGCTAACAGGACAGCCGTCAGCACGAATGCCGGGATCACCGCGGTCAGATTGGCAGTGATGGATAGCCCCAGCGCTATCGAAGCCCGCACCAGCACCCTCGCAGCGCCGGCCCTCTTACCGCCCGAGAGGTAGACTACGGCACAGTAGATGGCATAAGTCAGGCAAGCGAGAGCAATACTATACCCGCGAGCCGCGACCAGCAAATCCAGCACCAGGGGGTTTGCCGCCGTCAGTGTGACAGTAAGCGGAAGGAGGTAACCTTCTCCAAAAGCCAGCACAGCCAATCGGAAAACGGTGATGAAGTACCACCCCGCGGCAATCAGGCTTGGCAGCCGCAGCGCGAGTTCGGAGGGCCCGAACAGCGTCGCCGAGGCTCGCATCAGGACCGTCGAGAGGAAGTGATGATTCGCATCGTACACAGTAAAAATGGCCGAGAAAGGTCCCGCGATGTACAGGTGATAGGTGAACGCCTCATCGTGAACCAGCGACTGGGTGGCCGCCCGATAGACCAGCAGGACGAACAGGGCTGAGAGAATCCCCCCCGATGGCCATTCCCAGTTCCCGGTATCTCTTCGCATTGAGGAGTCCGCCCTTACCAGCGTGATACGAGAATAGCAGGCAGTCCGCGCCCCAAGCGTGCGGCTCCGGCCTCTCTTCCCTCCTGACTCCTCCCTCCGTCCTCCGTTCTCTCTCTCGTGGGTTCTCCTTTCTTTTCTTCTCCGCGTGTTTCTCCGCGTTTCCGCGTCTCCGCGTCAAGTCCCCCGTCCCAGAGCCTCAAGTCCCCGCACCGTGCGGTACAATTCCCTATCGAGGCCCGATGGAAGACCTGAAGAAACTGATCCGCGAAGTGCCCGATTTCCCTAAGCCGGGAATCCTCTTCTATGACATCACCACCTTGCTCAAGGACAAGAGCGGCTTTCACGCCGTCATCGATGGGCTGAAACACCAGTATCGCGAGGCGCAGGTGGACGTCGTGCTGGGAATCGAAGCCCGCGGCTTCATCTTTGCGCCTGCGCTGGCTTATGCCCTGGGCGCCGGGTTTGTGCCGGTCCGCAAGCCCCGGAAACTGCCCGCCCAGTGCGTCAGCGTCACCTACGACCTGGAATATGGCACCGACTGCCTCGAAATGCACAAAGACGCGGTCGGCGAAGGGAGCCGCGTGCTGATTGTGGACGACCTTCTGGCCACCGGCGGGACCGCGGCGGCAGCGGCACGCATGGTGCGCGAGGCGGGCGGCACGGTCGCGGGCCTCGGGTTCGTGGTCGAACTGACCTTCCTCAACGGGCGCCGGAAACTCGCCGGCTACGATGTCTTCTCCTTGCTTCAGTACGACAAATGAGTAGAGCTTTAGAGGTGCGCCTTGCGCCCACCCGCCAGGTTCGCGTTCGTGCCATGGCCAAGGTCAACCTCGACCTCCGGGTATTGGCCAAGCGGCCGGACGGCTATCACGACCTTCGCACGATTTTCCAGACGATCTCGCTGGCGGACTCTCTCGACATCGCTTACACTCCCGGGCGCCAGACCGACATCGAAGCAGAAGATTCGCTGAACATCCCCGACAATCTGGTGGTACGCGCGGCGCGGCTCGCCATGGAAGCCATGGGCGCCAGGGGGCGCGTCGAGCTGCGCCTCGTCAAGCGAATTCCAATGGGCGCGGGGCTGGGCGGCGGTTCGTCCGATGCTGCCGCGGTGCTGTTGGCTCTGCCGGTGCTGGTGGGGCGGACACTCGATGCCGCCCGGATGAGGGAACTGGCGGAGCAACTGGGTAGCGACGTGCCTTTCTTCCTGCTGGGCGGTCAGGCGGTGGGGATCGGCCGCGGCAGCGAGTTGTTTCCGCTACCCGATCAGCCAGCCTGTCCCGGCGTGCTGGTAGCTCCGGGGATTCATGTTTCGACGCCCGAGGCGTATCGCCGCCTGAGCCCTCGTTTGACAAGCGAATCGCTACAAAATAAAATAGTTAGTTTCCAGTCGCGTACATGGGAGCCAGTTTCCGGGGTGGCTGGCGCCAACGATTTTGAAGAGGTGGTCTTCGAGCAGCACCCGGAACTCGCTATCCTGAAGAAGCGGCTAGTTGTGGCGGGGGCCTCCACTGCCATGATGACGGGCAGCGGCTCCGCTTTGTTTGGACTGTTCCACAATCGCGACGAAGTGACTCGCGCGATCGCATCGTTGAGAGAGGAAAAAACGTTTCGAATCTCGCTGGTCAACCGTGTGCGCTATCGCGCCATGTGGTGGCAAGCGCTGAAACAACATATCGACGGGAGAGTATGGCCACCCCGAAGCCGGTACTTGCGATGAATCACGACCGTTTGCAAATCTTCTCCGGAAACGCGAACCCCGAACTGGCTCATGAGATTGCACAGGCGCTGGGCATGGAACTGGGCCGTGCGATGATCAAGCAGTTTGCCGATGGGGAAATCTACCTCCAGATCCAGGAGAACGTGCGCGGGGCCGATGTCTTCATCGTCCAGCCGACGTGCACTCCGGTGGATCGGCACCTGATGGAACTCCTGCTGATGATGGACGCCCTGAAGCGGGCCTCAGCGGAACGCATCACCGCAGTGTTACCCTATTATGGATACGCCCGCCAGGACCGGAAGGACAAACCCCGGGTTCCGATCTCCGCGAGGCTGATTGCGGCCCTGCTGGAAACAGCCGGGGCCGACCGGTGCCTGACGCTGGATTTACACGCGGCGCAGATTCAGGGTTTCTTCGATATCCCGGTGGACCACCTGTTCGCCATGCCGGTGTTTATTGAGTATTTCAAGGCGCTCAATATACCCCACCTGACCGTGGTTTCGCCGGACGCGGGAGGGGTGGAGCGCGCTCGGGCTTTTGCCAAGAGGTTGAACGCCCCGCTGGCGATTATCGACAAACGGCGGGAAGAGGCCAACGTCGCCGAAGTCATGAATGTGGTTGGGGAAGTAGCCGGCCGGAACTGCCTGCTGGCGGACGACCTGATCGATACCGGCGGATCGCTGGTTAAGGGCGCGGAGGCGCTGATGGAGAAGGGCGCGGCCAGTGTTTCGGCCTGTGCCACGCACGCCGTGCTTTCCGGAGATGCCGTCAACCGGATCGAAGCATCGTGCTTGAAGGAAGTGGTTTTTACGAATTCGATTCCGCTCTCGAAAGAGGGGAAAAAGTCGAGCCGGATCAAATCGCTGTCGGTCGCGAAGTTACTGGCGGAAGCCATCCGATCGATCCACGAGGAGACCTCGGTGAGTGTGCTGTTTATTTAGTAGCACGGGCATTCTTGCCTGTGTTGGTTTTGGTTTTCGGGCCCTCGAACCCACGTTAGCCCCAGAAAGGCTGGAGTGAACCGGACTTCGAACCCGCAAGGAGAATGAAGTGTTAAAGGATATTACCGTCGCCGCCGAGGTGCGCACCTCGCGCGGCAAGAATGAAGCGCGCCGTACACGCCGCGCCGGGCAGATCCCGGCCGTCCTGTATGGCGCATTCCAGGATCCTGTCAGCATCGCGGTCAATCCCCGCGAGATCGTCAAGATCACCCACAGCACCACCGGCTATAACACCATCTTCAGCCTGGCCATTCAGGGTGGGGAGACTACCCCGGTGATGGTGGTCGATCAGCAGGTGGATCCGCTGAAAGGCCATCTGCTGCATGCCGATTTCAAGCGGATCGATCTCACCAAGCGCATCCGCGTCACCGTCCCGGTCCATACCACTGGCGAAGCTAAGGGTGTGAAGGTACAGGGCGGATTGCTGGAAGTGATCACCCGTGCGATCGAAATCGAATGCCTGCCGGACGAGATTCCGGAAGGATTCACTATCGACGTGAC
>PMTT01000939.1 GCA_003167275.1 Bryobacterales bacterium
ACGCTGAACGAGAGAATCGGCGTCGGATCGGCCGGCTGGGACGAGCGTGGCGAGATCCAGTTGGTGGTGGTGGAGCCTGGCCTTCCCGCCGACCAGGCGGGACTTAAGAAGAACGACATCATCGTTTCCGTTAACGGCCAGCCGATCCACTCCGCCGCCAGGCTCCAGGAACTCACTAAAGCCAGCGGCGGCAAACCGGTGGAGGTCGAGTACGAGCGTAACGGGCAGAAAAGCGTGGTCACCGTCCAACCCGTTTTTTCGAAGATCGAAGGACAGAGCCGCTGGTACATCGGAGTCGCTCCTCAACCGAAATTCACGATCATCACCACCCGGCTTTCTTTCCCGAATGCTCTTGGGGAAGCCTTGCGGCAGAATGGCAAGAACGCCATGATGATTGTTCAGGTCCTCAAAGGCGTGCTGGAACGCCGGATGTCGACGAAGAACCTGACCGGGCCGATCGGAATCGCCCAACTTTCGGGCGAGGCCGCGAGGGAAGGCCCCTGGGCTTTCCTCCAGTTGATGTCCATGATCAGCCTGAACCTGGCGATCGTGAATCTGCTCCCTATCCCGATCATGGATGGCGGTGTCATTTTGATGCTGTTGGTCGAGATGACCATGCAGAGGGACCTGAGCATCAACGTGAAGGAAGCCATGCTCAAGGTGGGCTTCGTTTGCATCATGTTGCTGGTGGTTTTTGCGATTTACAACGATATTTCGCGGCTGCTGCCTGCGGGATGAGTTGGCAATCCGGGAGCAACGGCCCTTACCGGTTTGGCTCATCCGCGGGCACCAAGTTTCGGTGTTTAATAGGCGTGACGTGACAAGACCTGTTGGGAGACACTGGCAAGCAGTACAGTGACACTTGCAAGAAATGACCGAATCCCCGGCCTTGCCCGTCTTGGCTTAGTCATAACACCACACTCCGTTCTTGCTTTCTTGGTGGTCCTCGCCTTTGCCATGGCTGCTTGCAGCCAAGCTATGGTGACCAGAGATCGTGCGCAAGTCGCGGTCGCTGCGGCCGTGTCCAGTGTGTCGAGACGATTAAGCCCGGCGTTACTGTAACAGTCGTGGGAATCCAGGCAGATCCACAGGGCAACGCGGCGACGGCTGACCTCACGGCCGCCTGGTCCCAGACTGAGATCCTTCCCGGTAAGGCAAGACGTAATGCGGATGAGGGATGTTCGGTGGTATAGCGGAAGTTGGTTTCTCAGAAGTGATCAATTCTTGGCATCCCGAGAGCACAGCCACGACGACGTGGACGGCATCGAGCCAAGACAATCCGGACTAGCAGGCCTCCTCGAACCCACTCTGTGCAGGTGGCTCACATCAAAAGCCACCCACTCCGCGGCTGTGGCAAAAAAGGTCTCGTAAAACCGTAACTCTGCCTGACGACCAAAATAGGTTGGTTTCGGGACGATCTCAAATTTCACGTAATCGCTACAAACAAATTCACGCGTGGACGTATCGCTGATGATGGTTAGAGCGCGTTGCGCGAGCTTGCCACTCCCGCGGGCTGCTGCTATGAGAACTCCTGAATCAGGGTAGGTTCGCGTCAATCTTCCCTCTCAGTCTTATTGCCTTTGCGCTCGCGAATTTCGAGACGGACTTCTTCATCGTTGAGAAGTGGAACCCCAGACGCAACGATCTCCTGCCTGAGCTGTGCATAGTGTTCGGCGAGATTGAGGGGGCCAAGTTCGGAAGAAGCGAGGATTATATTGACTCTAAAATCCCGAAGATCAGCAGCGTTGAGAGGCTGTCCCACCGTGATGGCTCCCACAGCAAAAACGCTGGTTGACAGGGCTCGCTTGAACACTGGAAGAGCTGGGAAAGAAACGCCTTCGACACGAGCACTGGGTTCAGGAATTTGATGTTCGGTCGTAACCAGGCCGGCAATGATCTGGGTGTCTAACTTGGTCGGATCTAGCTTAATGTTCATGGTAAATCATGGCTCCGGGTTAACTTGTCGATCGAAATAGTACTTACGTTTGACCCATTTGAAGCCTTCATGTTTCGTTATAGCGGCGATTTCGATGGGGCCGCCCACAGGGCGCACCGGGCTTAAATCGTGAAAACATAATGGCTGTGTGAGCAAGCCATTCAGCCAAGTCGATGGCGTCCTGTATCGGCATCGGTGCGAAGACGATGGGCGCTTGGAGATTGCTCCTCAACAAGGTAAGCAACTGGTTGGCTGCCTGTGGGGGCTGAACAACCGTCTGCAGGATTTGCGCGAGACCGTCACTGAAGCCGACCACGAGACGGGAAATGGCTTCTCCCTCACCACCCCAGATGATACCCACCTCATGTTCCTGGCGGAGGAGCACCTGTTCTTTGGCAACACCGTTCAGTATTTCTATCTTCCAGCTTTCACCGAGGCCATTTCTCTTGCCAGCACTTTTCCAGGAGTAACCACCGAGCAGGACGCCAAGGCTAATCTTTGGCAGGCTGATCTTGGGAAGACCGGCAGGAACCGCCGCGAGCGGTGGGTGTTGCTCGATCAACGTGACCTGCTCCATCAGAAAACTGGCGAGCAATTCAGCGATCGTGTAGTTTTTGACGTCGAACGTGGAATCAAGTCCGTTTGTGATCCGATAGCGGAAGTCTTTTAGAAGTGTGGAGATAGAGGCATTTCCGATGCTGCCAGCGCCAAACGCAACGCAGCCAATGGGCTCGCCCTTGTAGAGATTCACAATCTTGTTCGCGTTATTGTAAACGTAAACGATCGCAGGACTTTGCTGATTAGGAAGTGGTGGCCCCATCTGCATGAGGGTAAGTGTTGAAGCACTGTCGGCGGCCAGGACGAGGCCATCATGAACGCTGATGAGAATTCCTATACTCGTTGACGAAGCTCAAGCACGCACATGCACATGCACGTCTTAAGTATATATCGGTCGTTTCCGTTTCAAACTTTCGATCATAAGGAATAAAAATTTCGTCTTTGGGGGATTGGCCTCAAAGCATGATGCGCTCCATTTCAGTCTCGTCGCGCTAAACCAGCCGGCCGTTTTCCCCAGGGCCCGCCCCCTCGCCCCCTCGCAAACGGTGAATCCCTCGGCGACTCGGGATCATCTGCTAAGCTGATCCCTTGGGCATGCACTGTACTTGTGTTCGGCATACGGACATCCCGCACACCTCGGCGCTTTTCGCCGACTTGCTGTACCATCCGGACCGCACGGCGCGGTTCTATCCCCACCCTTTTCGCGACTTGAACGCTTACCAGGCGGCTGCCGCTCAAATCCGGTTCTCCGCGGAGCGACGCTCGGCGCTGATATCCGCCCTGCGTGTTCAGAATCCGGACAGCCCTTCGCTCGAGCGGTTGGCCCAGCCGGACACCGTCGCCGTGGTCACGGGGCAGCAGGTAGGGCTATTTTCGGGTCCGTCATACACAATTTACAAGTTGCTGCATGCCGCCAAATTGGCGGAGTGGCTGACTGCCAGCGGGATTCCGGCTGTCCCCGCCTTCTGGCTGGCCACCGAGGATCACGATTTCCCGGAAGTCAATCATGCCTGGGTGTTCGATGCGGAGCACCGCCCCATCAAGCTCGAAATGCGCCGGAGCGCCAGCGCCCAGCCGGTGGGCGGCGTGGTGTTGTCGGATCCGCCGGTACGCGAACTCCGTGCGGCTCTGCACGGCCTGCCGTTCGGAGAAGAGGTGGCCGACCTGGTGGAAGAGACCTACCGGTCCGGAAGCACCATGGGGAAGGCATTCGGTGAACTGCTCCGCCACCTGCTGGCGAAGTTCGATGTGCTCCAGGTGGACCCCATGTTGCCGGAATTCCGGGAATTGGCAGCCCCCACCATCCGCGCCGCCGTGGAAGCGGCGCCTGACCTGACCGCCGGTTTACTGGCCCGCAACCAGGAACTGATGGATGCCGGATATCACGCCCAAGTCCATGTCGAAGACCAGACGTCGCTGGTGTTCCTGCTGGAGAATGGCAAACGGCTCACCCTGCGGCGGAATAGTCGAGAGTACACCCTCAACGGGCGACGGTTCTCCACCGAGGAATTGGTGGATCGGGCCGCGTCCTTATCGCCGAACGCGCTGCTGCGGCCGGTGGTACAGGATTCCATGCTGCCCACGGTGGCCTGCATCGGCGGGCCGGCGGAGTTGGCGTACCTGGCGCAGTCCGAAACGATTTACCGCGCGATTCTGGGGCGCATGCCGGTCGCGGTGCCGCGCAGCGGCTTTACCATCCTGGACACGCACAGCCAGAAGCTGATGGATCGGTACGGCCTGAACCTGCAGCACTTCTTCCATGGGGAGGAAGCCTTGCGGGAGCGGATCTCCGCGAAGCTCGTTCCGCCGGCCCTCACGGGAGCCATCCGGGAAGCCGAAAGCAGTGTCGAACGCGCCATCGAGAGGCTTCGCAACGAACTGACCGGCTTCGATCCCACGCTGGCCATGGCTCTGGAGCGAAGCGGGCGCAAGATCCAGTATCAGCTCGGCAAGGTGGAACGCAAGACCGGCCGCGAGGCACTGCGCCGCCATGCCCGCGCCGCTCGCGACGCCTCCTCGCTCATCGGACTGGTCTTTCCCGAGCGGACCCTCCAAGAGCGCGTGTACTCCATCCTCCCGTTTCTGGCCAAACACGGCCTCGACCTGATCGACCAGATTTATGAGGCCATCCAGCTCGACTGCCCCGACCATCGTGTCATGATAGTGTGATCGTTTTCGCACAAATATGACCAAAGAACAGGCGCGTATCGAAGAGTCCCGCCAGCGGCGCGCACATTGGAATCGCTGGGGGCCATTCCTCAGTGAACGCGCCTGGGGCACCGTCCGCGAAGATTACAGCCGCCACGGCACCGCCTGGGAGTATTTCCCCCACGATCACGCCCGATCCCGCGCCTATCGCTGGAATGAGGACGGCCTCGCCGGCATCTGCGACCGCCATCAGAGCATCTGTTTCGCGCTGGCCCTCTGGAACCGTCGAGACCCCATCCTCAAAGAGCGCCTCTTCGGCCTCACCGGCAATGAAGGCAACCACGGCGAAGACGTCAAGGAACAATACTTCTATCTCGACAGCACTCCCACCCACTCCTACATGAAGTGCTTGTACAAGTATCCGCAGGCCCCGTTTCCGTACGACGATCTGGTCCAGGAGAATCGCCGCCGCACCCGCCACGATCCCGAGTATGAATTGCTCGATACCGGCGTCTTCGCCGACAACCGCTATTTCGACGTCTTCGTGGAATACGCCAAGGCCGCGCCCGACGACATCCTCATCCGCATCGAGGTCTGCAATCGCGGCCCCGAAACCGCCGCGCTCGATGTACTGCCCACTATCTGGTTCCGCAACACCTGGGCTTGGAAAGACGGCTCGCCCCAACCCGAACTCCACCAGATACCCGGCGGCATCGAACTCACGGATCTCTATTACGGCCGCCGCTGGCTCTACGCCAACGCCCCGTCGGAGATCCTCTTCACCGGCAACGACTCCAATGCCCAACGGCTCTGGGGCACGCCCAGCCGCGCGCCGTACGTGAAAGACGGCATCGGCGAATCGATCGTCCACGGCAACCGCGCCGCCGTAGATCCCGAACACCGCGGCACCAAGGCCGCCGCGCATTATCCGCTCTCCATCGAGCCCGGCCAATCCGCCGTGGTGGAACTGCGCCTCACCGATTCCGCCAATGTCGAACCCTTCGGCCCCGCGTTCCAACAAGTCTTAGTGGAGCGCCGCGACGACGCCAACGATTTCTACTCGACCGTCACCCCGCGCGAGCTTTCCATCGACGGCCGCGCCGTCATGCGCCAGGCCTTCGCCGGCATGCTCTGGTCCAAGCAGTTCTATCACTACGTGGTGCGCGATTGGCTGGCGGGCGACCCCACTTGCCCGCCACCGCCGCCCGAGCGCCGCTCCGGCCGTAACTGCGACTGGACCCACCTCTATAACTCCGACGTCATTTCCATGCCCGATAAGTGGGAGTATCCCTGGTATGCCGCCTGGGATCTGGCCTTCCACTGCCTGCCCCTCGCGCTGGTCGATTCCGATTTCGCCAAAGACCAGCTCGTCCTCATGACGCGCGAGTGGTACCTCCATCCCAACGGCCAGTTGCCCGCCTATGAGTGGGCCTTGGGCGACGTCAATCCGCCCGTGCACGCCTGGGCCGCGTGGCGCGTCTACAAAATCGAACAGAAGCGCCGCGGCAAGCCCGACCGCGCCTTCCTGGAGCGCGTCTTCCACAAGCTGCTCCTCAACTTCACCTGGTGGGTCAACCGCAAGGACGCCCGCGGCAAGAACGTCTTCGAAGGCGGTTTTCTCGGCCTCGACAACATCGGCGTCTTCGACCGCAGCGCCCCCCTGCCCACCGGCGGCTTCATCGAACAAGCCGACGGCACCGGCTGGATGGCCATGTACTGTCTCAACCTGCTGGCCATCTCGCTCGAGCTCGCGCGCACTGACTCCGCCTACGAAGATGTGGCCAGCAAGTTCTGGGAACACTTCCTCTATATCGCCGACGCCATCAACCACATGGGCGACCACAGCCATGGCATGTGGGACGAAGAGGACGGTTTCTTCTACGACGTGCTCCACATGCCCGATGGCCGCCATCTCCCTCTCAAGGTGCGCTCCGCGGTCGGGCTGATTCCGCTGTTTGCCGTCGAAACCCTGGAGCCCCGTTGCATCGAGCAGTTCCCCGGCTTCAAACGCCGCATGCAGTGGTTCATCGACAACCGCCCGGACCTCACCGCGCACGTCGCTTCCATGACGGTTCCCGGCAAGGGCGAGCGCAGGCTGCTCTCGATCGTCGATCCATACAAACTTCGCCGCGTCCTCAGCCGCATGCTCGACGAGCGGGAATTCCTTTCCCCCTTCGGCATTCGCAGCCTCTCCCGCGCGCACCAGGAGCATCCCTACCAGCTCTCCTGGGAGGGCGCCGACCACTGCGTCGGCTATGAGCCCGGCGAATCTACAAGCGGCCTCTTCGGCGGCAACTCCAACTGGCGCGGACCCGTCTGGTTCCCGCTCAATTACCTGATCGTCGAATCGCTCCAGAAATTCCACCACTACTTAGGCGACGATTATAAGGTCGAATGTCCCACCGGCAGCGGCCAGATGGTCACGCTGTGGGAAGTCGCCGCCGAAATCTCGCGTCGTCTCTCTCGCATCCTGCTCAAGGACGAAACCGGCCGCCGTCCCGTAAACGGCGCCAACGATTTTTTCCACACCGACCCTCGCTGGCGCGATCTGATTCTGTTCTACGAATACTTCCACGGCGACACCGGCGCCGGCCTGGGCGCCAACCACCAGACCGGCTGGACCGGCCTGGTAGCCAAGTTGCTCCAGCAAAGCGGCGAGTGAAGGCGAGAGGACGCCGCACGTTCGACACTTCTTCCCTTCCAGGTGCCGGTGATCGGAGAGCTTCCACCGGTTCAACGGACGTGCGCTGCCTGCTGCCGCCCCGCCCGTAATCGGTCCACCATTTGCCGCAACTGGGGATCGGGCCTGATCCGCAGGGCCGCTTCATACTCGGCAATCGCCTCCGGCAGCCGGCCGGGCGCCTGGGCCAACGTGTTCCCCAGATTGACGTGCGCTTCCGCGAAATCCGGCTCGCTCCGCAGGACCGCTTCATACTCGGCAATCGCCTCCGGCAGCCGGCCGGGCGTGCGCGCCAGGGCGTTTGCCAGGTTGTCGTGCGCTTCCGCGTATGCTGGTCGAATCCGCAGCGCCGCCTGGTATTCGGCAATCGCCTCTGGCAGCCGGCCCGGCATGCGCGCCAGGGTGTTTGCCAGGTTGTAGTGAACTGCCGCGAGATCGGGGCGAATCCGCAGTGCCGCCTGGTATTCGGCAATCGCCTC
>PMTT01000659.1 GCA_003167275.1 Bryobacterales bacterium
CGAAGCTACATTCTCAGCCATGGGGGCCGACGCGGCTATCGGCTGCTGGGCACTCGGGCCCACCGGCGCCGAGCCCATCGGCGTGGAGCTTGTCGCGACCACACTACCGCATTTAGCGCAAAAACGTCCTTCAACCTCGGCACCGCACGTCGCACAAAATGGCATAACAGCCCTCCGCCTTCCGATTCTACGGAGTCGAAGTATAGCACGGCAAGCCCCAGATATACTTTAGGTACTAGATGTACGAGGCGGTCAGGACCGTACGAATCTTCACTATCCTTGCCAATTGACCGGCTGGTTTGAGCCATCCACCACCGTGCCGCGCCCGCGCATAACCGACGGGTACTTGTTTGCGCGCCGCAAGCGTGCCTATGCTCAGTGATCAGGTACCCATGCCTCATTTATTTGCCATTGCTCTTTGCATCTTGATTGTCGCCGGCCTCGCAGGATTGGTGAGGTTGGAATATAAGCGTGCCCAAAAAGGCCCTCGGATGGCTTCCACTGCCTTTTTCCGTGGAGTCGAGGAACCCAACCCAGGTGCTGCAAAACCGGCGAGTCGCGCCATTCAGCACGAGATTGGCTACTGATCCCTGTCAGAACGTTCCCGGGTGGGGCAGCCAATCCTGGCTGCAGCCGCCTTTTTAGGCGGCCATTGCTAGTGCCTCAATGTTTCCAGTTATTTGCTGGACGCTACGCTGGTAGTGTCGGATTCTGCACATCCGCGGCAACAATTGCCGCGACGCATGGTGGGGTAGGATTCCATCAGCGGCCGATTTCAATCGGCCGTCTTCACTCGCCACAAGTCCAGATGGCAGTTCTCGAAATGGTTTCGTGCAAGTTGCCAACAAAGGCCAAATGAGAGCCCCACTCCGCCGTCCGATTGGGTCCGTTCCGTTCAGAAACCCCAGTCCGCCTGCGTTCACCAACTCCGCTGCAACCCCACGAATCCAAGTCGATTAGCGCAATTTCACCCAATTCCCCTCGGTGTTTTCACCCAGCCTCATTGGGGACCATCGCCACCCTTCCACTGCTGGATTTTCCAACGCACAGATAATAAAAGGTTTGAAAGTCTGATTTTCGGCCGCCGGTTTGGCTTGGTGAGTGCTCTTGGGTAGATGCTCGGTAGTTTCAGCGGTACTTACCTCACGGGAGGGTTGTTTTCCCGGCGTTGGGATGCTTGCGCAGTTTGGGCATTGATTGAACTTGAATTGGAGATTCAGTATGCGGATTCCTTCTTCCGTCTTCTCGGTTAGACGTTACGCTCTGGCGCTGGCACTGATCGCCTGCTCCCTGGCTTTGATGAGCGGCGCCCGGAAAAGCTCCTTCACCATCCGGGACAAGGCGTTTTTCGCTCCCCAGGCCATCGTGGAGTACGTTAACCCTGGTCTGGTATTTAGCGTCGTGTCGGCCAAAATCGCGTCCGACGGCACCATCAGCGTCGATTATAAGGTGACGGACCCTCAAGGGCTTCCCTTGGACATTGCGGGCATTCAGACTCCTGGGACGATCTCCCCAAGGTACGTCGCGGCTTATATCCCCAAGGGGCAATCTCAGTTTTCCTCCTACGTGGTGAATACCGTGACCGCGACTACCGGCGGCGCCACCGCGACGCAGGCCGCCGGGGATTCCGGTGGCGTACTCACGACAGTGGCTGTCGGCGAGTACATCTACACTTTCAAGAACAAGGCGCCGGCGAACTTCGATCCCACTGTGACCAACCGGATTGGGGTATACGGCTCGCGGAACCTGACGCAATGGGACTTGGGCACGAACTACGCCTCCACAACGTTCGACTTCGTCCCCAACGGCTCCAAAGTAACGCTGACCCGCGACGTGGTCCGTACCGCCGATTGCAATTCCTGCCACGACTCGCTGTCGCACCACGGCGGATCGCGCCGCGGAGTGGATCTCTGCATCATGTGCCACCAGCCGCAGACCTCTGACCCCAACTCTGGCAACTCATTGGATATGAAGGTATTTATTCACTCCATCCACATGGGGAGCTCGCTTCCCAGCGTGATCGCCGGCAAACCCTACGCAGTTGGGTCCACGGACTGGTCGACAGTCGTCGACCCGGCCGATGTGCGCCGCTGCCAGAAGTGCCACAATCCCAATAACGGCGCAGCCCAGACCAACAACTGGCTGACGAATCCGAGCCGCGCGGCCTGCGGCGCTTGCCACAACGACGTGAACTTCGCCACCGGTCTGAACCACGTCAACCTGCCCCAAGTCGACGATGCGCAGTGCACCAACTGCCACATCCCGCAGGGCGAACTGGAGTTCGACGCCTCGATCATGGGTGCGCACACCATCCCCGACCAGTCCGCGACTATCGCCGGCCTCAATTTCACCATGGTTAAGGTGACCAACGGCGGGGCCGGACAGAAGCCGGTCGTGACCTTCACCGTGCGCGACAACAAGGGCAACGGGATCCCCATGAGCACGTTCACGAGCAACTCCGGCTCGCTCTCCCTCACCATGGCCGGCCCCACCTCGGATTACGGCTACACCAGTTTCGGCGCCGACGTCACCACCACTCCGGGATACGTGACCGAGGCCGCCATCACGGGGTCCTCCTGCAGCTCTGATGGCACCTGCCAGTACACCTTCACGCACGCCGTTCCGGCGAAAGCCACGGGCAGCTACGCGATCGGCATTGAGGGACGCCTCACCGCCACCCTGTTGCCCGGCACCACCCAACAGATGACGACCACATACGGCGGCGTCAACCAGGTGATTTACTTCTCTGTGGATGGCACCCCCGTGCAGCCGCGGCGCACCGTGGTGGCCTTGAGCAACTGCAACAACTGCCACGCCAAACTCGAAGTGCACGGTAACCTGCGCAACAATGTCACGTATTGCGTCCTCTGCCACAACCCCAGCAACACGGACTTTACCCAGCGTCCCAGTGCAGTGGTGGCTTCGGACAAAGCCCTCCCGAGCCAGGCGATTAACTTCGCCCTGATGGCCCACAAAATCCACACCGGCGTCAACCTGGCAACGTTCAACCAGACCTACATCATCGTGGGATTTGGCGGCAGCCACAACGACTTTTCCGGTGTGCGTTTCCCCGCCATGAGCCCGACCGGTGCGGTCCACGATACTACCGACTGCGGTCTGTGCCATACGGGAGGCTCGCAAGCTGTCTTCCCCATCGGCAAGAACCCGGTGACCGACCCGCAGGGGCTGCTCAACCCTGCGCCGGCCACCACCTCGGCCTGCACGGCCTGCCACTTGGATTCCGCGACCATGGCCCACGCCCAGGCGAACACCGATCCGAAGTTCGGCGAAAGCTGTAGTGTCTGCCACGCCAGCGGCGCCGCATACGACGTCAACCAGGTGCACGCGGGCCAGTAGTCATAGTCAAGGAGATCATCGCTGTGTCTCGGCTGCTACACAATTCAAGAGGTAGCATGGGCACTCCAGCCTGTGTGTTTTGCGTGGCAGCTTTGCTGCTCACGATGAATGCGTGGGGCGCCCAGGATAAACCTGCCGCCCCCGCTGCTCCCCCTCCGGACAACAAGCCGGCGACATTCGTCGGCTCCACGACCTGCCAGATGTGCCATGAGGATATCTTCAACGCGTTTCAGAAGAATCCTCATGAAGTGGTGGAAAAGGACAAGAAGCGCGGGTTTGAAAACAACGCCTGCGAGTCCTGCCACGGCCCCGGCAGCAAGCACGCGGATTCTACCTCGGCGACCGACATCCGCAATCCCGGAAAGCTCAAACCCGCCGAAACGGACAAGGTCTGCCTCACCTGCCACCTGAATCAACCCACGCACATAGGCCGCCTGAATAGCAGCCACGCCAAGAACCAGGTGAGCTGCGTGGCATGCCACTCCATCCACAAGAACGGACCCAATGGCCTGGTCGCACGCAAGACTGCCGACATCAACCAACTGTGCGCCAAGTGCCACACGGATGTGTGGGCCAGCTTTCAAAAGCCCTACAAACACCGCGTACCGGAAGGCGCCATGTCCTGCGTGGATTGCCACAATCCGCATGGCAGCCTCCTTCCGCGGTCCATCCAGACAGTCAACGCCAACGAACCCGGTTGTTTCAAGTGTCATGGCGACAAGCGAGGGCCCTTCACGTTCGAGCACGCTCCTGTCCGGCTCGAAGGTTGCGTCGCGTGCCATCAGCCGCACGGCTCTTCCAATCCGCGCATGCTCACCCGGCCGCAGGTGCGGTTCGTGTGCCTGGAATGCCACTCCAACCTTCCGGCGCCCACGCTTCCCGTCAACGGAACCATCGGAACCGTGCCGCCAGGGCTGCATGACCTGCGCAGTCCGCGCTTCCAGAATTGCAACCTCTGCCACCAGAAGGTGCATGGCTCTTACGTGAGCCGGGACTTCTTCAAATGAGATTCCTACTGGCTCTGATACTGTTCATTCCGGCCGCGGCGCAGACCGTGGGGCAGCCGGAACGGCCCGCGACCGGGGTCACCGACCTGCCCAGTCAAGCAGGGCAGTCGCCCGCGAAAGCCGCCGATCAAGCCGCCCAGCCCCCGGCGAAACCGGCCGATCCGGCCGCCCAGCCACCAGCGAAGCCGGCCGATCAGCCCGCCCAACCCCCAGCGAAGCCGGCCGATCAGCCCGCGAAGCCGGATGCCGAGCCCGCCGAGGCGACCCCTCAGCCCGAAGCGAAGACCGAGGCCAAGGCCGAATCCCCCACGCCTTCCACCGAGCAGTGGCTCACCGGATACGTCGATTTCGGCTATCGCTGGCTCACCGATATTCGCGGCAATTTCTCCGAATACCGCAGCGTCGTAAACCTGGGCCAGGGCCCCAAACTCCTCGGCCTGGATCTCACAATCCAGGACCCCAAGAAGCGTCTCTTCGACCGGCTCGATCTGCGCGCCTACGGCTTTGGCGGCGACCCCTACACCACGGCTCACCTCGACGCCCTCAAGAGGGGGGTGTATGACTTCAGTTTCGACTACCGGAACATCGCCTACTTCGACGCCGTGCCATCTTTTGCGAATCCCCTGTCGCCGGCCGGTTTCAACGAGCAGGCGTTCGACACCCGCCGGCGGAACCTCAGCTTTATCCTCGATCTGCGTCCCGGGAAACACATCATCCCCTACCTGGCGTTCGAACGGAATTCGGGGTACGGCCACGGGATCGATACCTGGGTGCAGGATGCCAATGACGAGTTCGCCGTTCCCACCCTGCTGCGCGACAGCACCAACAACTTCCGCGGGGGCGTCCGGTTTGAGTACAACCGCTTCCACGTCACCTTGGAACAAGGCGGCACCACCTTCAAGGATGACGACCAGAGCTACTACAACGGCGTGAATTATGGCGACCGTACCACTCCGGTGCTCAACGGCCAGACGGAGGTCCTGGACGGCCTGGCGCAGGCCTACGGCATCCGTGGGACCAGCGTATATAGCAAAGTTCTCGCCACTGCCAATCTGAACGACTACCTGAACTTCTACGGACAGTTCCTGTTCAGCGAGCCGAAGACAACCGTGAACTACACGGACCTGGCGGTGGGCAATTTCGCGGAGCTCAGTGCGCTGCTTCTCTATAGCGGCCAGCAGAATCTCGGCACCGGGGCTGCCAACCAGCCGCACACTAGTGCCAGCCTCGGCTGGCAAGGGCGGCTCGGCCGGCGCCTGCGCTTCATGGACTCCTGGATGTTGGACCATTCCCACGACGCGGCGTCCCCCCTGCTCACCCAGCAACTTCTCCTGACGGCTACCACTGCCGCTCCCAAGACCTTCGACCCCTTGGCGTATACCCAGATCGTGAACTACAACCAGAACCAGTTTGACGTGATGTTCGATGTCACCTCCAAACTCACTCTGCGCGGAGGCTATCGCTACGTCTGGGGCGATGCCACGGTCCTGGCCGGGCAGCTCAGCCAGACCGGCAATCTGGTATTCGGCCAACTGAACCGCAATGTGGGGCTGGCAGGCCTGACCTTCCGGCCGTCGGAAAAGCTCTCGGTCAACGTGGACTACGAGGGCGCGTCCAGCGACCGCATCTACTTCCGCACCAGCCTGAATGATTACAACAAGGCTCGCGTCCGGGCGCGGTACACGCCCAACGCCTCGCTCTCCTTCCAGGCCAACTTCCAGGTGCTGAACAATCAGAATCCCGCGGCCAGTATACGCTACGACTTCCAGAGCCGCGATAACTCCCTGGCCGTCTACTGGACTCCCAAGGCCGCCAAGCGGATCAGCGTGATGGGCGAGTACGACCGCTCGACGCTCAGTTCCAACATCTCGTACCTCGGCCTGTTCCTGAGCCCCATGACGTCGTCTTACTACGACCGCGCCCACACCGCTACGTCGGCCGTCGACATCGCCTTGCCCGGTCTCACCGGCGGCAAGCTCACGTTCGGCGGATCGTTGTTCATTGCGTCGGGGACCCAGCCGTCCCGCTACTATCAACCCCTGGCGCGGCTTAGCCTTCCTCTCAATAAACACGTATACTGGAACACCGAGTGGCAGTATTACGGTTTCGGGGAACAATTCTACCTGTTTGAGGGCTTCCGGACGCACGTATTCACGACCGGGTTCAGGGTGAGCAGATGAGACCATCAATGTTCGTTCGATTGGTTGCGGCGGCCGGGTTGGCCGCCTGCACCGCGTTTTCCGCGAGCATCATTCCCGGCGACGCGCGGCGTGGAGAGCAGTTGTTCGATTCCGAGCAGTGCATCCAGTGTCACAGCGTGAAAGGCAAAGGGGGCACGCTCGCCCCCGATCTGTCCCGGAGAATCGACCGCGACTTCACCCCCACAGTGATGGCTAGCCTGATGTGGAACCACGCCCCCGACATGTGGGCGGCGATGAAGAAGCATGGCATCTCGAAGCCCGCGCTGACTCCCGAGGCCGCCGCGGACCTGTTCGCCTACTTCGTCTCGGCGCACTACTTCGAAAAGCCCGGCGATGCGGCACGAGGCAAACAGTCATTCACCGCCCACCACTGCGCCGAGTGTCACGGCATCACGGACTCCAAAGCCGCAGGCGCCCCGCCCGTGGACAAGTGGGAATCCCTGGCCGACCCCATCATCCTCGCCCAGCAAATGTGGAATCACGGCGCCAAGATGCGCGAAGCGTTCGCTCAGAAGAAGCTCAACTGGCAAGCGCTCACGGCCCAGGAACTCACCGACATGCTGGTCTACCTGCAGAACCTCCCGCAAACCCGGGCCCTGGCGCAGAATTTCCAATTCCCGCCCTCGGACACCGGCGAGGCGCTGTTCCAGTCGAAAGGCTGCATCGGCTGCCATGTCGGGAAACTTGCGCTGGAAACCCGCCTGCGCAATCAGACCCTGACCCAGATCGTGGTGGACATGTGGAATCACCAGCCCAGCATGAAGAACCCGCCCCCCGATCTGTCCCAGGAAGAGATGCGGCAGATCCTGGCCTATATCTGGGCCCGCCAGTATTTCCGCGGCGATGGCAACGTCGACCGTGGCAAGAAAGTCTTCGCCGACAAGAACTGCGCCACCTGCCACAATGACCCGTCGAGCGGCGCACCGAAGCTGGCGAAAGGCAAGGACGGCTATTCCGACATCACCATGGTCTCCGCCCTCTGGGATCACGGCCCGCGCATGTTGGACCTGATGACCCAAAGAAAGCTGGTGTGGCCCAGGTTCACCGCCGAACAGATGTCGGACCTGATTGCCTACTTGAACTCACTGTAGGGGCGGCCGGAAACTCTCCCTCATTCCGGCGACGGCCACTCACGAAAAAGCCCTTTCGCGGACTCGCCGTCGGCTTCGTCAAACAGGAAATCGAGCTTGCCCGCGCAGCAGTCGCTATCCATTTGCTCGTCCCAGCGCCGTTGTTCGCGCTCACGAAGCCACTCGACAATCCGGCGGAATTCCTCAGGCGGCAAGCCGTCGATGGCGGCCTCGATCTCCTCAACCCGGTTCATGATTGCAGTCTAGCACCACCGGCGCCTTGGTCATCACGCGAGGCGTGGAGAACAAATTTCCTTTTCGATTTGCCTCGTACCGCACGCCACAGCGCATGAACCCGGAACACAGGCAAGAATGCCAGGCAAGAATGCCCGTGTTACAGCGGATTCCATTCGGTGATGCCGCTCGTTGAGCCGACCTTCAGAGGCAGGGTGACCATTCTGCCGCTTGAGTCGAGGTTGATTTCATAGAGCGGCAGATCGCGTTCCTTCACTTTGTATTTGCCCGTTTGAAGGGCCCAGGATTCCGCGTAGGTGGAAATCACCAGGGGGCTCTCCCCGATAACGCGGACGCGAAACTGCGCCGTCGAAGGCTCATAGTTGGCGTAGCTGTAACAGCGGCCGATGCAGACCCGGTCGATCATGTGGCCCAGCCCATTGACCCGCAGTCCGGAGGCGTCAATCGCACTGATCACGCGTTGCCCCGGCGGCAGGCCGGCGACGCTCAATTCCATGCGGTCTTCAAAGGCGTTCAGGGCGCGCTCATCGTGGAAAAGGAAGGCAAAAAAGACGAGAGTCATGACACCTGCCAGGTACTGTTGGGCGGCGCGCCTCGGCCCCGCAGCCGCCAGCGCGCAGAAGCAGACGCTCAACGGCAGCGACATACGATCCGAAATGTAAGCCAGCGAATGCTTGTACCCCGGGATCAGTACGGACGCGGGAAAGACCAGGGTCGCAAACGCCGTGAGCGCGCAGAACTGAAACGGGACGCTGAAGATGACGGTCGCCAACCCGGATCGGCGAGCCATTCCGATAAAGGGGAGCCCCCAAAGCAGCACCATCCCGGCCGCCAGGGTGAGATACTTGACGTCGAAGACCCAGACTTGGTCGAGCCCGGTGGCCGAGAGGATCTGGGTCGGGAACCAGAGTGTGGTGATCCGCGAGCGTATCGCGGCGCTCAGCAATATCATGGCGACGAAGGCAGCCGCGAGAAGCCAGGCGCGCGCGCGAAGCGACAGGCGGCGCGCGGTCCACAGGTGCGCCAGAAGTCCCAAGGCCCACACCACGGGCAACGCGTGCGCCAGCCAGGCGAGGGCCAAAACGGGCAGCGCGATGGCGCATCGGGGGGGTTCCCCTGTCCAGCACAGGGCCAGCGCGCCCAGGCAGAGGCCCAGGCTCAGGTAGAAATTGAAGAAGCCCATGTGAAACACCCAGCCATAAGCCAGGATCGAGATGAGCGGCAGCGAGCCCCACGCACGGCTCTCGGAAAGGGCGGAGACGAACGCAAAGGCGCCCCAGACGAAGACCAGTACGGCGATTGCGACCGAGATGCGCTGAGCAGCGCCCGCCCCGATGGCGCCGAGCAGGGCGGAGAGCATCCAGTCGAACAGGATGTTGGTGGTCTGGCGGGCGATGGCGAGGCCTGGCGCGTGTCCTTGTTCAATCAACTCCGCGAGCCAGGCGTTATAGAGGTGGCTCGAGAGGTCGCCCGCCTGCAAACGCGATTGCCAGAAACATGGCACCAGCACAGCGAGGGAAGCTGCGACGTATCGGGCGGGGCCGCGCTTGGTCTGACTGGAGGTGGGCGTGGGACCTTGTGGGGTGGCAGACATCTTACTCGAATCTAGCATTAGGGTGGGGCGGACGCCCTCGTC
>PMTT01000365.1 GCA_003167275.1 Bryobacterales bacterium
ACGGCCATCACCGAGATCGCCTTCTCCAGCAGATGCCATTCGGCAGGAGCGCCGGTCCACCCGAGTGACAGCAGCCGGTAGAATCGCCGCCGCGCCGGGCCGATGCCAGGCTGTGCCGCCAGGATTCCGAGATCCGGCATGAGCGGCAGATAGAAATACACCAGGCATCCGGTCAAGTACGTGCTCACCGAAAGCACGTCCCAGACGATGGGAGACTGGATCCGCCCGTAACGGAACAGGTTCAGCGCCCTCTCCGGACGGCCGAGATCGATCAGCACCATGGTGCCGCCGATGCACAACGCGACCACCGTAATCCCTTCCGCCATCCGCGTGATGGGGCATCGCCAGCCCGAGTCGGTGACGCGGAGGATGGCGGAGATCAAGGTGCCGGCATGACTGATGCCGATGAAGAAAACGAAATTCGAGATGTAGAGCCCCCAGGAGATCTGGTCTCGCATCCCCGTCTCGATGAGGCCAAACCGAAGCTGGCGGGTGTAACAAAACACGCCCCACAGCACGATCGCACCAAGGAACAGCACCCAGGCACGAAATCTCGGCCCCGACATGCTGAGCGTCCGCAGCAGATTGGTTTCTCGTTGGTCCATTTGTCCCTCTTCAGGCCATGCCTGCGTCATGTTGGTGTTTCTCCCCCGGCGACGGGTATTTGCGGTTGACCGGCGGCAGATAATATACCCGTGGTTCGGTGCCCAGTTCCTCCATGAGCCGGAAGCCCGCGCCTTTTTGCGCGATCTTGGAGAACTGCATCGTCTCCCCCTTGGAGTTCGTGACTGCATCCTCCAACTCATCGCCGAAGTAAAGAGCGCCCATCTTGCAGGCTTCCGCACAGCCGGGAAGCATGCCCATGCGCAGCATCTCGGGGCATAGGATGCACTTTTCGACGACGCCCTTGCGGTGGGGATAGTTGTGTTCCACCGAGTACGTGGCCTGGAGTTCCTCCGCTGTGTGCGGCGGTTCGGCCCAGTTGAAGAAACGCGCCGAATACGGGCACTGAGCGATGCAGTTGCGGCAGCCGATGCACCGCTCCTGATCCATCATGACGATGCCGTCGGTGCGCTTATAAGTGGCGCCGACCGGGCAGCCGCGCACGCAGGGCGGATTGTCGCAGTGCATGCAGGTGCGCGGCAGGAAGTAGGAGCCCGCCGCCGGGTTGTCGGCGACTTCGTAGACCTTCATCCACTCCTGCGGAGACGGGACGAAATGCATCTTGGTGCAGGCCTTGGTGCAATCCTTGCAGCCGTCACACTTGGCCAAATCGGCAACCATTACCCACTTCCGGTTCGTCGGGGCGACAGAGCGCCCGGGCAGAACCTCCCGGAACAGACGGCCGGCGAGCGTTCTCATGGCCACGCCCGAGACCACGAGCAACCCCGCGCCCCGCGCCAAGAACTGGAAGAAACTGCGCCGCGTAGTTTCCATAGGAATCACCTTACGGAGTGACGACCAGCTTCATCTTCATGTCGTCATGTCCCTTGCCGCACTTGACGGTGCACTCGACTGCGTACTCGCCGGGCTCGGCCGGGGCCACTACCGGGAACTTCTGCGTGCCTTCCTTCAGGCGAAAATTCCAGCCGCGGTCCTTCAAGGCGGTGATGGTGAAGGTATGGATGGTGCTGTCCTTCTCATCCCACTCCCCGCCCTTGTGCGAGGTGATGCGAAGTACGGCGACCTCGTTCACCTTCATGGTGATGACCGGTTCCTTCTGCTTCGGCACCTTGAAACGGTTGTCCGAGTCCGCGGTAATATCGATAATCCGCGGCCCTCCTGTCGTTTCGCCTGCCACCGCCGCAATCCGCACGGCGCCCAAGGCGCACAGCGCTGTAAAAACTACGGTGATCGTTCGACGCGTTGCTAGCATTTTGCCTCCTTGTTCGTTCATCACTTAAAATCGGTATTCCAGCGATACCGAGACGATGTGCACCTGGTATCCAGGAACATTCGCGCCCAGGAAGATCGAGGTCTTGGTGTTGGAATCGATCAGCCCCATGTAGGGAGTCATGCTCTGAATCTGGAAGTCTGTACTGTCATAGCGCTCCCACTGGTACTCGACCCTGGAGTAGACGTTGTTGCTCAACTGATAGCGAAGCGCGCCGGTCAATTGATGGAACCGGTTGCCTGTCTCCGGATAATCCTGGGCGGTAGTCACCAGGAAGCCCGTCAACGACGGATTGCCCAGAATACGGTTGTCGATCTGGCCCTTGGCGAACGAGAGGCTGTAAAAGGCGTCGAACGTCATCTTGCGGCGGAACCGCGAGACGCTGAAGCCCGCGGACAACGTGTTGATATCGTCCGCGATGTAACTCTCCCAATCGTTGTTCGAGGTATTGTTGGTGGCGCTGTACTGCCTCGATCGCTGATCCGACTTGTACCGCTCGTTAGCATAGCTGGCGAACAGAGAAACGTTGTTAAGCAGTTGATAGGTGGCGTCCATGCTGGAGTTGAGCGCCCGGTAACCCAGCAGGCCGTATACACTGTCGTTGTACCGGTCCTGTGTATTGTCGTAAGAAGCGGAGAAGCTGAGGCGGTCCGAGGCATCCACCTGCATCAGTGCGCTGCCCTTATTCCGGCTGCGCGCGGCCTCATCGAACATCTGCCACCCGGGGATCACGGCCGCGTTGCCGCCCTGCGGGTAGATTTCCAGGTTGGTTACGTAGCTTTCCGGAGAGCGCTCGTCGCGTTGATACGACGTGCGGAGGGAAAACCATTTTTTGGGATTCACATCCACGGTGACGGAGCCCGTGTGCTCCAGCGATTTGGCGACGTCGCGGTGCTCGCGGTCCATGCTCACGAACTCGTATCCCAGCGTGACCGTCTCGCCCTTGTGCAGCAGCCAGGAGGCGGTAGTCCCGGCACTCTGCCGGTTGAACCCATAAGGCAGGCTCTGCCTGGCCAGGTTGGCCAGTGTGGAATCGGTCGAGACGTAGTTCGGAAACAGGAGGCTGGGGGTGTCGTTCATGTAATCGTAATCGCGGTAATGGGCGGTCAGGATCAATTGCGCCAGCGGATGGCTGGTGAGCGTGATATTCGCTGCCAGCGTCCTCTTCCTCCCGTTCAAACTGGTCGCCGGCAGTTGCGGCACGTTGGCCACGGCTGTGTTGATTGTGTAAGGAAGGAAGGCCTCGTTCTGACGCATCCACCCGGGCGATATGCTGATCATCAGCCGCGTGGACTTGGAAAGTTTGATGGCGCCGGCGAAATTCAGATTCTGGGCGGTGTTGCTGGGATAGAGCGCCAGCCGTCCCTGGGATGAATTCCCACTGGCGTTGGTCGCGTTAAAAGGATTGTCCCAGACCAGCGCGCTGACCTGGTTGTTGAAGATCGAGGCGGCATAGCCGGCCTGGAAGCCGCCCATACTCGTGCCGTACTCGACCCCGGCCTTGACGTCGTGGGTTCTGTAGTCCACCGGCTCAGGCAACTCCAGCACATTGGTCGTGTTGTTCAAAGTGGTGCCAAGCGGCCGGTAGCCGTTTTCCGAATCGTGCGAGTATTGCACGTAAAAGCTCCAGGCGGCCGACGGAGTAACCCGGCAGACTCCACTTCCGAGTTTGCGCTCCAACGATAAATCCAGCGGAGCCGCGCCCGCGAGCATTTGAGGCAGGCTCGCCGAGTTACTTAGCAGGTTGGTGCGGACTGCCGACGGAATGCTGAAGATCCCCGGGCCGGACGAGACGAACAGACTGGAGGCAGTATTCGTGAAGTCGTGCGGCGTTCCGTCCCACCGGACGTCACAGCCGAACTTGCCGTACCTTCCCAGGGTGGCCAGAAAGCGCTGATCCTTTTGCCAGCTCTGCCGCGTCTGGAAAGTCAAAAAGTACTTGGTCTGGAACAAGTCTTCCAGGTCCAGGTCGGCCCGCTGAATGTACAGTCCAGGGGTAAGATCGCGGTACTCGTTAAACTGGGATGAACTCCGGTCTCCAGCCAGGGTGCGCACCCCGATCTCCACGTCGCCCTTTGGCGGGTTCCCTTCCTGAGCGTGAAGGGCCGGCCCCGGCAGAAGCATCGCCAGAAGCAGGACCGGATGGAACAGGCGTCCGATTATTCTGATATTCCGGGTGTCCATTGATGTCCTCCGTCAGCGTTGAAACCTGCTTCCCGAGGGATGGTTCGAGCCATGGATCATGGAATGGCAGTTCGTGCATCCCCGGTTGAATACGTAGCGAACAGTGGCCGTCTGCGGGGTGCCCGGATGGCCGGTGGAGGTGTGACACTCCTGGCAAAGTCTGGGCGGATTGATTTTCAACAACTGAGGGCGGGCCGAGCCGTGCGCTTCATGGCAGTTGAGGCAGTTCTCCATGACCGGCGGGTGTTCCCAAAGGAACGGCCCGCGGCGCTCCGGGTGGCATTTATAGCAAGTCTCGTTGACCGTGGCCGCCACCAGCATCTTCTCATTGGGGCTGCCGTGCGGGTTGTGACAGCTCATGCAAGTCATACTGCCTTCGCGCACGGGCATGTGTGAGGAGCGCTGAAGCTGCGCCTTGCGCATGGGATGACAGTCGAAGCAGACCTCCATCGGAGTCCGCTTGGTGAACGCCATGTTCCCGGTGAGCGTGGGTGTGAATCGCGCGGCGGCGACCGCCGGTGGGGCGTTTTGGTGGATCTGGTGGCAAGTGACGCAAGCCAGGCCTCGGGACTCGTGGGAGCTGCCTTCCCAGAACAGCCGTTGGCCCTTCTCATGGCACTGCAGACAGCGCCCGTTCTGGTCCCTGACTGGAAGTGCTGTGTCCTTCCCCAGGCGCAGGATGAACTGCCCGCTGGGCGGCCCTTGGTAGGCGACGCCGCGTTCGCGAGCGCGGTCGTGCTCGCGCGCGGCTTCCGCATGTTCACGCCCGGGGCCGTGACAAGCTTCGCAGCCCTGCTTTTCCAGTTCGTTTCTCGGGGCCTCGAAGAATACCCTGGCCATCTTCGTGGCCGCGAACCTCTTGTACCCCTGCTTGTGGCATTCTTCGCAGGCGTTGCTGCCAATATAGGATTGAGCGTCCCCCGCACGCAACGCGGATGCGGAAAAGATTGTGCCCATCAGCAGAGCCGGAACCAGCAGTTTCGACGAATGTCTCTTTGGCACTCCTCGCATTAGGCCCTTCCTTCGGAAATCGCGGCTTCCCAGTGCAAGCGCAGTACCACCCCAAATTTGGCGCCACGGGTTACAACAAGTCCATAGGGTCTCTATATCTGTTACTATTTTTCTAAAACTGAGTCGTATGTCCGATTTTCGGACAGCGGCTGAAACTCTTACAGCAGGAGCCGTCTGCGGATCCGCCCGCCTGAGTGCGCCGCTGCTCCGATCTGATAGTGGTGGCACTGCTTCGCAGCGGAGTCGCGTTTGGCCGCTGGCGTGCCCAGCGAACACATCGTCCGGATAGCGAGGTGCGGTATGACCGCCAAACGACAGATGGTAATCTGGCTGGTGGCTGCCTTCGGCGCCACGACCCTGCTGACCGCTGCGCTCATCTTCGAGCGGCGATCCGAGCAAACACGCTGGTCTATCTTCATGGTCGGCGACCCCCACGTCGGCGCTCGTCTTTTCTTTGAAAAAGACGCTTGCGCACACTGTCACTCCGTGAACGGTGTGGGCGCCAAGCTGGCGCCCGATCTCGGATTCTCGCGATCGCAGCACGATAGCCTGAACCAGATCGTCAGCGCCATGTGGAATCACGCGCCGCGCATGTGGGAGCAGATGCGCGCCGAGAAGATCGCATACCCCGATCTGCGCAGCGAAGACATGACACACCTGTTCGCGTTCCTTTACACGGCGCGTTATCTCGACGAGCGGGGGGACGAGGTTGCCGGGGAACGGCTGTTCCAGCAGAAAGGCTGCGCACGCTGTCATGCCATACGCGGCGAAGGCGGCGGGGTCGGTCCCGATCTCGCCACCCTGGAGGGGGTGGACACGCCTATTCGTTGGACCCAGGCCATGTGGAACCACGCCCCCGCGATGGAGAAAAATACCGAAAGTCTGCAGATGTCGTGGCCGGTTTTCGAAGGGCACGAGATGAACGACCTGCTGGCGTATGTCCGGGCCAACTGCGGCGGCCAGCGCCGTGAAACGGAACTCTTGCCGGCCAGCCCGGATCGCGGCAGGAAGATTTTCCAGAGTAAATCCTGTATCGCGTGCCATGCGATCGAAGGCAAGGGGGGACATGTGGGACCGGACTTAGGGGCCAAGAGACAAACGCCTCTCACCATCGTCCAATTCGCCGGGTTGATGTGGAATCACTCGCCGGCGATGTGGCGCGCTTCCGAAGCCCGCTCCATCCCGCGGCCGACATTCCAAGGTCAGGAATTCGCCGACCTCCTCGCCTTTCTGGCGAGCCTGAGCTACTTCGATCTGCCCGGATCTGAATCTATCGGACAGACGGTTTTCCAGGATCGTGGCTGCGGCTACTGTCATGGCAATGGGGCCGAAGGCGCGCAAGAGGGCCCGAAGTTGCGCGGCCGGGGACGATCCGTCACGGCGATTACGCTGGCCACCTCGTTATGGCAGCATGGGCCTAAGATGTACCAGCGTACCAGCGCGCTTGGCCGGCCCTGGCCGACTTTGAATGAAACCGACGTCGGAGATGTCGTGGCCTTTCTGAACGCGCCGCTGGAAGGGGGACACTAACCGCCAGCTCCGCGTGTCAGCCATCATCGCTCATCGGGCTACTTGGCCTTCTGACTGCGCACGCGAGAGCCGGCGGACAACCGCTGGGAGGCGTCATCCTCATCATTTCCTCGCCAGCGTGCGTAACAGTGCTAACATGAGTCCTTTCATCGTCGGGTTTCCGGCAGAGTATGGGCGAGAAGCGCTGGTTTTGGGCGACTCTTACACTTTCGAGCCTCACCATTGTGTCGGTGGTGTTTGCCGCTTGGGAATTGGTCGATAACCGATTCTTCCGATTCGCCAATTACCTCACGCTTCACTATCTATACATCACGCGCGGTGTCGCGACGTCTCTCTTCCTCGCGTTCTGGGCGGCATGGTTTGTCCTGCGCCAGCGGCGCATGAGCGAAGAGGACCTGCGCCGTTCGCGAGAGCGCTATCGTGGGCTTCTGGAAGCCTTTCCGGGCGCGGTGGTGCTTTACGACGCAGGACTGCGCGTGATGGAATGGAACGCCGCGGCCGAGCGCCTTTACGGCTACCAGCGGTCGGAGATCTTCGGCAACCCGCTGCCCATCGTTCCCGCCGGTAAGAACGAAGAACTGGAACAGTTTATGCGTCGCGTGGAAGGGGGCGAGGCGGTGCTCGATGTGGAAACCATGCGGCTGCCGCGGGAAGGCGAGCCATTCGACGTGCAACTCAGCCTGCTGCCCTTCCGCGAGTCTGCGGGACCGGTGTACTTCCTGGAAGTCACCTCCGATATCCGCGAACGCGTCTACTGGCGCCGGCGGATGCTTGAAATCGAGAAGCTCACCAGCATGGGAAAAATGGCCGC
>PMTT01000880.1 GCA_003167275.1 Bryobacterales bacterium
ATCATGGTGGCCGCCAATCCCGCTCTACCGGCATCTTCACCAAATTCCGCGGGCGTGCCCGCTCAGATGGTGATCACCGTCGAGCCTGTTCATCACGGCAGCGTACGCGAGGAGTTGCAGCCTCGGGACGTGACGGTTGTGGAGCATAATACCAATCTGCCCGTAGTCCACCTGCAGCGCTTAGCAGGCGATCTGGCGAACATGCAGCTCTTCGTTTTTCTGGACGATTCCACACGGTCTTCCAGCCTCGGTCTTCACATACCCGAGCTGAGGACCTTCCTCAAAGCTTTGCCCCCCACGACTCAGGTGGCAGTGGGTTACATGCGCAATGGGACCTTCGCTCTGGCCCAGGCGTTTACCACGGATCATGAGAAGGCGGCCAGTGCTTTGCGCTTGCCGGTAGCCATGCCGGGCGAGAATGGCAGTCCTTACTTTGGCCTTTCGGATCTGGTGAAGCATTGGCCGTCGAAGGAATCAACCGGCCGCCGGGCTGTATTGGCGCTGACGGACGGTGTGGACCGCTACTACGACACGCAAATTGTGGACGACCCCTACGTCGATACGGCGATCCAGGACGCTTTGAAGAAGGGCGTGGCGGTCTATTCCATTTATCTCCGCGGCGCTGGTATCTATGGCAGGGGAGGATGGGTGACTAACGTTGCCCAGTCGCGTCTTATGGAACTCAGCGAGGAGACCGGCGGCTATGCATACTTCGAGGATTTCAGCGACCCTGTAGCGATTGCGCCGTTCCTGAGCGATTTCGCGGACCGGCTGGATAATCAGTATCTGATGACGTTTAAAGCGTTGAACGGGCACGGTGTGGAACCGGTGAAACTGCGAACCGAGTTGCCGGGGTTGAAGATAGAGGGTCCGTCGCGTATCTACGTGAAGTAGCGGACTCGATATTGATCTTGCCGCGAAACTGATCGTACAGGGAGCGCAATGCCGCAATGCCGTCGAGCCTCTGCGCGGTGAACGGATCGAAGTAGGATACCTCTGCCGCCGAGATATCGATGAAGCCATCGGGATCGCCCCGGCTATCGAGTATATGGGAATCTTCAATCCGCAGCAATCGACAGCGTTTAAGCCGTTCAGGCCGGGGCTTACCTGGTCCGAAGGCCAACGATCTCCTTTGGCGCATGAACGCCGAGATGTCTACAAATCGCCTCTTGTTTTGCATCGTCCCCGCAGGCATCGGTGAACTGGAATCCGCAGTCCTGGCATGTATGCACCGGCACGGTTGCCGATAACTCCACGGCATCTTCGCCCTTTCCATACAGGAACCTTTCAATCTCTGCACCGGTCGAGACATTCATGCTCCCGCAGTTCGGGCATTCGGTCCTATTCGTGCTCGGGGTCTCACGCATCTGTGCCCTTCCTTTCTTCACCGGGAGGATCGAGGCTGTAATGAAAACCGCGGCCGAAAATCTTGCTGCGGTTGATCTGCAACTTCACATAGAGTTTCGGGACACCGGGCGAGAGATCAATCTGCATCACATGGGTTCCAACATATGATATTTAGGGCAGACCGGCGGATTCGGCAAGGCGCCCTGGCGGAAACGCATAGGATGAATTAGCGAAGGAGGCCGGGCCATATGGGCGGCGAGGGGCGCCAGTGCTGTGTTCTACGCTGTCGCCATCGCCCGCCGCGGCTCAAAAGTGTAGCCGAAGCCTCGGACGGAGTGAATCAGAACCGGGCTGGCGGGGTCCTGCTCGATCTTCTGGCGGAGACGCAGAACGTAGACGTCTACAGCACGGTCGGTGATGGCCCGGTCCTGTCCCCACACGGCGTTGAGCAATTGCTCGCGGCTGAAGACCACGCCGGGACGGCTCATCAGAAACTCCAGCAGGCGGAACTCCGTGGCGGTGAGCGAGAGCGGGGCTTCGTTCAACCGGACCTGGCGGCTGCTCGGGTCCAGTTCCAGGCCGCCGGCCTCGAGTGTCCGCACCGTCGCCGATTGGGCCCACATCGCGCCGCGAAACTGTAGCTTGATCCGCGCGATCAGCTCACGCACGAAGAACGGCTTCACCACGTAGTCGTTCGCGCCGATCTCCAGTCCTACGATGCGGTCCGTCTCGGAGGCGCGCGCCGTCAGGAAAATGACGGGCGTGGAGGCCAGGTCGGGGTCTTTGCGGATGCCTTTGCAGAGGTCCAGGCCGTCGGAATCGGGCAGCATGATGTCCAACAGAATCAGGTCGGGCCGCACCTGGCGGCAAAGGTCGAGCGCGCCCCTTCCCGTTTGCAATCCGGTCAGCGAAAAGCCCTCCTTTTCCAAGTTGTACTTCAACAGTGAGAAAAGGTCGGCATCGTCTTCAATCAAAAGGATTTTCTTCATGCTGTAAACTGAACGCTCCCATAAAAGGCAGTAGGAAAACAGGAAGCCGCCGATATGCGTATTCATCGGCGACCGCCTTTCTTCCTGGGTTCGCCGTTCCCGCGGAGCCCGATTCCAACTTACCAGCGGCTATGTTACAGAATGGTTAAGAGGTAGTGAATTCGGGATTAAGCTGTTCCTGGCCGAGTGCCGATTCATCCATTGGCAGCGTAAAGAAGAACGTCGATCCCTCGTTGAGCCGGCTCTCCACGCGGATGACGCCGCCGTGGGCTGCCACCAGGTGCTTTACGATGGAGAGGCCCAGGCCGGTGCCGCCAAGCTCGCGGGAGCGGGCCTTATCCACGCGATAGAAGCGCTCGAAGAGGCGCGGCAACTCCTCGGCGGGGATCCCGATCCCGGTGTCGCGGACGTACAGCTCCAAGCGTCCGTCCGGGAAGTGGGCGCCCACCGTAATGCGGCCGCCAGGTGGGGTGTATTTGATGGCGTTGTCGAGCAGGTTGCTGAGGATCTGGGATACGGCTTCGCGGTCGCACCAGGCTTCGGAGTCGGCAGGCGCAAGCGCCAGATCCAGCCGGATGCGGCGCTTTTCCGCGATGGGCGCGAGCAGCTCCAGGGCGTCATTCAACAGGCCGTTGACCAGGTTTGGCTCGAACTCGAACTTCTGGCGCTTCTGTTCGATGCGGGAAAGCGTGAGCAAGTCTTCGGTAATGCGCGCCAGACGCTCGGCATTGTGGCGGATGATGCCGAGGAATCGCATATTGTGGTCGGGGTCGCTCAGAGCGCCATCGATCAGGGTTTCGGTATAGCCCTGGATGGAAGCGAGCGGCGTTCGCAGTTCGTGCGACACGTTGATCACGAAATCCTTACGGATGCGCTCCGCCCTTTCGAGCTCGGTGTGTTCGCGCTGGAGCTGCTCCACGGTTTTCTGGAAATTCTCGGCGGTTTCATTCAAGGTGACGGCGATCTGCGCAAATTCACTGCTACCGGTCTGCGGAAGGCGGGCGTGGAGGTTGCCGCGAGCCAGTTCTCCGGCGTACGACATGATGGTGGCGAAGCGGGCCGAGATCCATCGCGAGAACAGAGCCGCTATGAAGATGGCCGGAAGAAAGGCCAGCGCGGTGCTGGCCAGGATTCTCCCGCGAACGCGATTGACCTGCTGGTAGACTGCCGCGATCGGCACGGCCAGCCGGATGGCGCCGCCGCGATAGGGGACAGCCACGTACAGAAAATCGATCCCAATGGTGGCGCTATGGCGCTTGATCCACCCCACTTCGCCGCCGAACGCCTGCATCAACTCGGGGCGAAGGGGGGTGCGGTGGTTCTCCATGCCGGCGGGGTCGGCTTCGGAATCCACCAGGACCTTGCCGTCCGACCGGACTACGGTCAGCCTCCCGCCGGCGGCCTCCGCCATGGTGCGCGCCTGGGCGGGATTGAGCGTGGATGGCTCCGGCAGCGAGAGCGCCACCATGCGACCCTTATCGGCCAGTTGCTGCACCAGGTTTTGAATGTACGTGTCTTTGGCGACCTGGCTGGCGGTATAGTCCACGGTGATTAGCGCCAGGAGGAGCAGGCAGAATACGCCCAAAATCAGCTTGAGAAAAATCTTGCCGGTCAAGCGGTCTCCTCGAAACGATAGCCGAAACCGCGCACCGTCGTCAGGTATTGCGGGCTCTCGGGCTGCACTTCAATCTGCTCACGCAATCGGCGTACATGCACGTCCACGGTGCGCGGGGTGACGTAGCGTTGTTCGCCCCATACGGACTCCAGAAGCTGGTCACGGCTGAAGGCGCGGCCCGGATGCGTCAGGAAGAACTCCAGCAGGTTGAACTCCGTGGAGGTCAACGCCAATTCGCGGGTGGACAGGTAAACGCGGCGGGCCGTCCGGTCCAGGCGGAAGGGGCCGATCTCGACCGTCGGCGGGTCGGCATCCATCTCTTCACGGCGCAGGTGGGCCTTTACCCGCGCGATCAACTCGCGGGGGCTGAAGGGCTTAGTCATATAATCGTCGCCGCCAATTTCGAGGCCTAACACGCGGTCCACTTCGTCCGACCGGGCGGTGAGAAACAGCACCGGAATCCGTCCCAGGCTGGGCGACTGGCGGATCTGGCGGCACAGCTCGAAACCGTCCATTTCCGGGAGCATGACGTCGAGGACAATCAGGTCGGGCTTTGCCTGTTCGAGGGCCTTGAGGGTCCCCTCGAAGCCGCTCAAGACGTGGGTCAGGTAGCCCTGGCGGCTGAGGTTGTAGTCGATAAGCGAGGCGAGCTCGGCCTCGTCTTCGACGATCGCGATTCGCTTTGGCATGGGGAATGGAGTCCTGGTACCTCGATAGACCCCCATTGTATCTTTCCGGGCCTTCCGATTTGTTACACTCACGATTGATAGAGGTGCGCCATTTGTACAGATTCTGGTTATTCTTTTGTCTTCTATTGACAATGCGCACCGCGGCCCAGGGTGCCTGCCGTGATTGCGCGGCGGCAGGATTCGGAGGTCCCGGCGACAACCGGTTTGCGGCCTACGATGCGATTTGCCGGGGCGACCGGTGCCTCGAAGCGGGGTTCCCGCAGATTTCCGTCAACCTCTCCAACCTGACCTTATACATCAGGGTGACGGACCTGGCCTTTGGCGGGCCCTCGCCGGCCTTCTCACTGGACCGTTCGTACAATCAGGATGACACGCGCCCGGGACCCTTCGGGACGGGCTGGTCGTTCAGCTTGGGCGACAGCCTCACCAGCAATCCGGACGGCAGCCAGGTTTTGCGGCGGGCCTCGGGACGCATCGACCGGTTCGCCCCCGCGGTGCCATCCGGGTCCGGAAGCAGCGGGTATTTCGC
This sequence comes from Bryobacterales bacterium, assembly GCA_003167275.1. GTDB lineage: Bacteria > Acidobacteriota > Terriglobia > Bryobacterales > Bryobacteraceae > JAIQFL01. The sequence goes on from PMTT01000880.1 coordinate 5,170, forward strand.
GCTGACGGCCACCACGGACACCCTGTTGAAGAACGGCGACGGCACCTTCACGTTGCGCGGCGTGGGGTCCACCACGACGGAGCTTTTCAGCGCCGATGGACGCCTGTTGGCCATTCAGGATTCGGGTGTCGCCAGGGTTTCGCTGGACTACGACAACACCGGACTCATGACGGCGGCGCACTATCGCGGACGGCTGCTCCAGTTCACCTACGGGACCGGCGGCCGCATCTCCTCGGTTACCGATTCGGCGGGCCGCACAGTGAGTTATTCCTATACCAGTGACGGGCGGCTGGCACAACAGACCAACGCCGACGGCCAGACGGTTGGCTATCAATACGATGGCTCCGGGAACCTGACGTCCGTCGGCTATACGGGCGGCATGGCTGCTATCACGTACACCAGCGATCCGCCGTTTACGTCCGTGGCCAGTATCACCACCGCGGATGGAGTTGTCCGCAAGTACGATGTCCCGGTCGACCCGACCCAGATTCGACTGACCGACGGAAAGGGCAACGCTACTCTTTATGTTTCGAGCGCAGTGGGGCTTTTGTTGTCGGTGACAGATGCCAGCGGCAACGTGGTTTCTTACACCTATGACACCGCGGGCCGGCGCACCGCCACCACCAATGGCGCGGGGGAGACGGCTAAGTTCAGTTACGATTCGGCGGGCAACCTGGCAGGTATCACGGATAATGCGGGCAACCGATGGTCGGCCGATTACACCAGCGCCGGGCCGGCGCACATCACCGATCCCAACGGCAACGTCTGGACCTTCACCTACGATGGCTCCGGCAACCTCGCCGGCGTGGCGAATCCGGCCGGCGGCGGAATCTCCGCTACCCTTTCCGCGGCCGGACAGATCACCAGTCTCACGGACGGACTGGGCAATAAGACCAGCTATCAGTATTCGAGCGACGGGCTGCTCACCACATTCATCGACGCGCTCGCCGGCAAGTGGGTGTATCAGTATGATGGCGCCGCGCGCGCCTCAAGCCGCACCGATCCAGGCGGCTCGACTCTCTCCGCGAGCTATGGCGTGGACAACGGCATCACCGGACTGGGCGCGGGCAATGCCCAGATCTCTTTCGACTACTCGGGTCTGCAGCGCAACACCTCGAACCGCCTGGTGAGTTATACCGATTCCTTCGGCAACCAGGTTACCTATCAGTACAATGCCGCGGGGCAGGTAAGCGCGATGACCTTACCCGGAGGCAACACTGTTACGTATCAGTACGATCGCACGCACCGATTGAGCATGGTATCGGATTGGGCCGGCAATTTCGCGGTGTACCGTTACGACGCCGCGGGCTACCCGGTCAGTGTGACCGTCTCGGGCGGACCGATCGCCGTCTACCAGTACGATCCCGCCCGCCGTTTGCGAGCGCTGATGAGCACGGGATCCGACGGTCTGCCGGTGGCCGGCTATCGGTACACCTTCGATGCCAACGGCAACCGCATTACCGGGAGCGCGCTGGAGCCTTCCACCGCGAAGTTTACGATTGCCGCGAACTCACTGACATTCAACGCGGCCAACCATCCGGTGGGCCGGAGCGACGGTCAGAGCTATCAGTACGATGCACGCGGCAACCTGGTGGCGATTCAGGGGCCGGGCGCCGTCACGCTGGGCTACGACGCCTTCGGGCGATTGCAGAGCATCGGCGCGGCTAGTTCCACGTCCTACACTTACGATTCCACGGGCCTGCGCGTAGTCCGTACGACTAATGGCACGGATCGGCGTTTTGTCTACGATCTTTCGGGCTCCCAGCCCCGCGTGGTGATGGAGACGGATAACACCAACACGCCTATCGCCTGGTATGTCTACGGTCTCGGTCTGCTGTGGAAAGTGACTGCCGCGGGGACTCCGTACTTCTATCACTTCGATGGCGACGGCAACACAGTTGCGCTTTCGACCCCGGCGTCGGGCGTAGTGAACCGCTACCGCTACGATCCAACGGGCTTGCTGGTGTCGGTTACCGAGGGCGTGGAGAACATGTTCCGGGCGCACGGCGAGGCTGGCTGGATCGACGACGGCAATGGCCTGGTCTTCAACGGAAACGCCTACCTGCTCCCCGCATTGCGATTGACGCTGCCCGCGGCAGCCGACCCATCGCCGCCCGCGCCCAACCTGCTGCCGCAGCTCCCAGGGGCCGGGGCGTGTTTCGTGGAGGGCGTTGTGGGTTGCCTGTTCGCGACTGGCCGGAGGGAGCGATGAGGGCTACTCTGAGGAGCAGTCACTCTACCGGGGCAGCTTGTCCCACCACGCCTGCTTTCAAGGGTGTTACCCTGCCCTCCGTGGCTGACAAGGGTCGGCCTGAAAAGACCGTGGCACAGGCATCCTTGCCTGTGTTGGTTTTCGGGGCGAGAAAAGCCAACACAGGCAAGAATGCCTGTGCCACGGTATTCAAGGGTGGTATTGCCCTTCTGGCTTTCAGCTTTGCCGCGTTCGCACAGGCGCCGCCGGTGCCGTTGAATTGCAGTACGCCGGTTGACAGTACTCTTGTTCCGGGGGCTTACAACATCTACACGATTAGCGCCCAGGCTGGCGATTCGATTTGGCTCCGTTTCCTACCCATCGCGGGTACCAGTTCTTTTGCGCCGAATGTGGCCGTAGTAGATTCGAAGAACCAGTCGGTTACCGCCAGACCTACTCCTTTTCCCCTTCAATTCAATCAACTTGACCCGATCAAGGACGGAACCACGTTCGCGGGAATATTCGATTTGAGGGCGGGTACTTACCAGATCCAGGTTCAAAACGCGGGCTCGGACCAGGGCACTTATCGACTGGTTTTCGTATGGCTGAACAAGCCATGCTCGCTGACCCTCTCGTGCGGGGCGGCTGCTTTGGACCAGATTACCGCTAAGTTGCAGACCCGGAGCTATTCCTTCGCAGGAAAGGCCGGCGACCTTTTGAGCCTCCGCCTCTCCCGGGTGGGGACCGCGGACGCGGCCTTCGACGTCGCCATGTTCGCATTCTCGGCGGACGGACAACTGATGTACGCGGTTGTCGGCCCCAAGGTGCCCCCCCCGCCGCCACTCGCGGCGGCCGATATCCTCGCGAGTAACCCGACAGGCTTTACTGTCCAGCCCGCCACGGATGGGCCCGTTACCATTGTGGTCTTCGATCGAGCCAACCTGACGGGCGGCTACGCAATCTCGGTCTCGAGGCTGAACGGACCATGCGGCAATGCGGTTCTGAATTGTGGGTCGCCGACCGTGAGTAAGATCGCCACTCCTCTCAGCATCGATTCCTATTCCGTCAATCTGGCGGCGGGCGATCCTGTGTCCCTGCTCACAGCGGCGGTGGACGTGGGCAGCGCCCTGTTGCCGATCCTCCAGATATACGATCCCCAGGGTAACGTTGTGGCCTATGGGTCCCCTCCAGTCACGGGATCCCACCAAGTCATTCACTATGCGTTCACCGCCATGCTCAGTGGTTCCTATACGATTTTGGTCTTTGACGGCTCGAAAGCTCTTACGAACACGGGTGGCTATGCGATTTCGATCTTACGCGCTAACCAACCTTGCACCAATGCTCAGGGACTGACTTGCAGTCCGGTGGACGGATCGGTGAGTGGCCTCCTGGGGGCCGCCATATACACGGTCAAGGCCAATGGTAATGACACGTTCCTGGTTCGGCTGCTCCGCGGCAGCCAGAGCGGTTCCTTCTTTCCGCACGTCGATGTCTACGACCCTAACGGAAACGCGGTCCAGTCGCTGGACGCAAACGGCCTGAAGAGCAGCGTTTTCACGGCACCTTCGGCGGGCCTTTATACGCTGGTGGTCAGCGACGGCTTCGATGGCTCGCAATCCGGGACCTATTCGCTATCGCTGCTGCCAGTTAACGGCTCCTGTGCCACCGCAACACTGAGTTGCGGCGCGGTATCGACCGGGAGCTTCTCGCGGCCACTGGCATCCTCGGTCTACACGTACAATGCGGCGCCGGGCGAATCGTTCACGGTTCGTATGTTGGATAACAGCGGCGTACTCCAGCCCGCGGTGGCAGTTTACGACGCTCAAGGGAAGGCCGTCGGACAGAGCAGCTCCGGAAACGTAACGGGGATTGATATTACGCAGGCCACGGGTGGAAGTTATACCATCATCGCGTCAGATGCCAGCACGCACCCCACGGGAGGGCCTTTTAGTGTCGACCTCCTGCGAACCGTCAACGCTTGCGGAGCGACTCCGGCGCAAGGCCAGACAGTCACCAGCCTGGTCAGCGGGGCACAACCGTACCTCTCCTACACTATCCCCGCGTCGAGCGGCGATATGCTTTCCGTCCGGAGCGCCTCCTTCACACCGGGCTTCTCCGCCCAGATGGACCTGTATGACCCAACGGGGGCGAGGCTTGACACCGAGACCTACGGCATTTCCCACCAGATTTCGCTGGCCGGGAATTACACGGTAATCGTAGGCGCGGCCGGGGTTCGGACCGGGGGCGCCTACTCGCTCGCCTGGCAGTTGCTGAATCATCCGGCGGGAACTGCGGCATTGCCCTGCGGTGGTACGGCCACAGCGTCGTTGACGTCCTCGGCGGAGTTCCGCTATTACTCCGCCACGGCAGCCGCGGGCGACGTGATGCGACTGATCTTCACGCGGCTCTCGGATGATTTCTCGCCACAGATGGAGCTCTTCGACCCCACCGGGACCAAGCTGGCGCAGACGTCCGATATTACTCAGAAGGCGTCGGCGAGCGGGAGTTACCTGATAGTAGTCAGCCCGTCCACTTCGAATGGCGAAACCGGCTCATTCGCCGTGGCTTACCAGCGGCCCAACAATCCGTGTTCGCCCTTTGGGTTGACGTGCGGCCAGTCGGCCCTGCGGCAGGCGAATGCGCCGGGCCAGATCGATGGCTTTACCTTCACGGGCACGGGCGGAGATCTGGCCGATCTCAAGCTGGCGACACGCTCGGGCAGTTACTCGCCCCTGGTGGAGTTGTACGACAGTTCGGGCAACTTATTGGTGAGCAGCTCGGCGGCGCAAGTGAAAACCAAATTGCCGGCAACCGGGATCTACAACCTTCTGGTGCGCGATCGCGCCGGGGTCAACACCGGCAGTTACCGGCTGAGCCTACAGGACGACTCGAATTCCTGTAGCGTGAATGACACTGAGCCGCCCACGATCACGCTGGTACAACCGACCGGCGGCGAAGTGATCGTTGGAGGAACGACGTTTAGCATTCAATGGCTTTCGGACGACAATGTAGGAGTTGTCACTCACGATGTGGCTCTCTCCACCGACGGCGGCCAGACGTTCCCGACCGCCATTGCCAGCGGCTTGAGCGGCAACACGCAGGTATATAACTGGAACATTCCGGCGGATATTGTGCCTGGGCGGAAGGCCGTGATCCGGGTCACCGCCACGGACGCCGCGGGGAATGCGACGGCGGCCGCCAGCGGTCTGCTGTCAACCATCGGCTCGGGCTTCACTCCGAACAGTAGCGCCACCAACACTTACGACGCGTTGAATCGCCTGTTGCAAGCGATTTTGGGCGACGGACGGACGGTCCAGTATATGTGGGATACGGCGGGGAACATGGTGGCGATTGTGGTGAGCGGGCAGTAGAGAGAACGGAGGGGGCGGAGAGAGAGGACTGGACGCGGAGACGCGGGGACACGGAGATCGGAACGCGGAGAAGAAGTAGAGTTTATTTTCTCCGCGTTTTTCTCAGCGTCCCCGCGTCAATGTGGTTTTGCCGCCCCAGGATCTCCTCCCGCAGTTGACGGCAGCGGAACTCGTCGGCCTCTTCCAGGCGGACTACTTGGGTGGGGGCTAGCGCGTGGATGAGGGCATCCACCTCGTTCGGACCGGCAGGTACCACGTAATCGACGACGCGCAAAGCCGCTATCAGTTCGGCGCGGGCTCGCTGCGGGAGCAACTCGACGGCACGCGGCAGGACTACTACCAGCAATCGGGCGGCGCCGGTGCGCGCTTCTTCCAGTTCGCGGGCGTGTGCAGCTCGAAGCACATCGAACGTTCCGATCACAATGGTGATGGGGCGCTCGCCGATTTCGAGCGCCGCGGCAAGGGTCAGGATCTTGCTTCTTGTGTCCACGCGGGTGCGGATTCCTCCCAGAGTTCGAGGGCGACGCCAGCCACGCGATCGGCGGTGACGCGCGTCATGCAGCGGTGATCGATGGGGCATTCGCGGAGCAGGCAAGGGCTGCATTCGGCATGCTCGCGGACCACGCGGGCGAGCGGCCCGGTGGGGCCGGTAGTGGTGTCGTCTGTGGCGCCGAACACCGCGACAGTCGGTACCGCCAGGGCGGAGGCTACATGCATGGCTCCGGAATCGTTGGTGAGGAAGAGACGGCAGGCGGACGTGAGGTCGATGAATTCGCGCAGGGTGGTCTCGCCGGCCAGGTTGCGGGTTTCCATGCCGGACCCGCGAAGCTCGGCAATCACCTGCTCGCAGAGGGGGCGTTCGGAGGCGGAGCCGAAGACCAGCAGAGCGGGCGACGCAGACTGAAATCGCCGTGCCACCTCGGCGAACCGCTCGGGAAGCCATCGCTTTGCATTGCCGTAGGCGGCGCCTGGACTGATACCCATCACCGGACCCGCGATGCCCAGCGAGGCCAGGTGGGCAGCGCCCGATTCCCGGGCCGCTTCGATGCCGCCGAGACGGATGGCTTCGGTCTTAGGAAAGCGTTCGATCATTCCGGCGCGGCGCAGGAGTTCCAGGTAATAGAATCGCTCGTGGCGGGGGATTTCGCCCGGCTCCGGAACGGCGATGCGCTGTGTCAGCAAAAGGCCGCGGGCATCCCGGTTGTACCCGATCCGCTCCGGGATCGCGGCGAGCCAGGCCATCAGCGCGGCGTCAAAAGCGTTCTGCAGCAGGATGGCGCCGTCGAAACGCTGCGGGCGCAGGAGTGCGGCAAATGCGCGTTTGGCGCCAAGCCCCTTCTGGGCCGTGTAGGGAATGACGCGGTCGACGGACGGCTCGCGGGCGTAGAGATCGGCAACCCATGGACGCGCGACTACGGCGATGTGCGCATGCGGAAAAACCTGGCGAACGGTGCGGATGGCAGGCAGGGACATNNGTGTGCTTGTCTTCCGGAAAAAGCAACACAGGCAAGAATGCCCGTGTTACGACGGATAGGTGGTGCCCAGGATGTAGGTGTGCAAATGGTCGATGGTCGCGGCCTGTGCCGCAATCGTGGCGCGTACCATGTCGCCGATGGAAACGATCCCCACAACCGTGTCTCGCTCCATGACGGGAAGATGGCGAATCCGGCTCTCCGTCATGATTTGCATGCACTCGTCAAGCGTGTGGTCCGGCGTGACGGTTTTCACGGAGCGCGTCATGATCTCCCGCACGGGCGTGTCTTTCGAGGATCTCCCTTCCAGGATCACCTTGCGGGCGTAATCGCGTTCGGAGATGATCCCCTCCAGCCGTCCTCCTGCAAGGACCAGCAAGGCCCCGACTCCTTTGTTTGCCATCATTGCAATGGCTTCATAGACGGTTGCGTCTGGAGCAATAGACCAGATCGCGCTACCTTTGCTTTTCAGAACGGAAGCCACGGTTTCGGACATGGGATTCCTCCTTATGGTAGATGGGTCCTAGCAGTTGGACTGCCGAACTTACCCATGGCGTTGAGGATACGTGACGGATGTCACACTGGCCTTGGATACGCTCGGCACCTCGCTTGCCACGCCGAGACCCGTCCCGGCGCATGGTGGATTGTAACACGACCTCAGCGCGAGAAAGCAAAGGAAATATGCAATCGAAAGTGGTCGTAGGGGTGGGAAAGCGCTAGGATGACAACCTGCCCAACAAGGCTGGGCAAGCTAAAGCATGCCCCACATTACTCGTACCGCAGGGCCACGATCGGGTCCACGCGCGCGGCCTTGATCGCCGGGGCACAACACGCCACCAGGGCCGCTGCCCCCAATGCGAGGCACACAACGGCGAACGTGGAGGGGTCCGTCGCCGTCACGTCGTACAGCAGGCTGCCCATCAGCCGCGTGAGCGCCAGGGACGCGCCCAGGCCGCATGCCATTCCGATTGCCGTCACCAGCATCCCTTGCCTCACCACCATGCCCAGCACTTCGCCGGGCCGCGCCCCGAGCGCCATCCGCACGCCGATTTCCTGAGTCCGCTGCGTGACCATGTAGGACATCACGCCGTAGATCCCCACCGCTCCCAGCAGCACCGCCACCACGGCAAACACTCCCAGCAGAAACAGGTTGAACCGGCGCGGCGAGATGGAGTCGGCGAGGGCCTGCTCCAGGATCTGGACGTGATAGACGGGTTGGGTGCGATCGATGCCGGAGACCAACTCTTCGAGCGCGGACGCCATCGGCAAGGGATTGCCGGCCATCTTCACCACCACATCGTCCCTGCCCACGAAGATCGACTGACGGTATGGCACATAGACTTCGGGCTCCGCGTCCGCATCGAGTTTGGTGGTCTTCAGGTCGGACGCCACTCCGACGATCGCGGCCACCGGAGAGGAATGCTGGCGCGGAATGTGAATGCGCCTACCGATCGGATCGCTCGCTCCAAACACAACCCGCGCGAAGGTTTCGTTGACCATCACGACGTCGTTGGGTTCCGCGTCGGTGATCCAGCGCCCCTTCACCAGGCGCATTCCCATCGCGCGGAAGTATCCCGCAGAGCGGGTGTTGTAAGTGGTCCTCGGTCCCTGACCCGGCGGAAACGGCGGCGCGCCTTCGATTTCCACCACGCTCCTCACCGGGGTATTGGCGATGCCGGCGGCCTCGACACCGGGCGCGGCTTCGAGACGCCGCAGCGCCTGCTCGATATAGGTGAGCTGCTGCGGCATCGCGCGATAATTCGGGCCGGAGAGCGAGATTCTCATCACCAGGATGTTCTCCGGCTCGAACCCGGCGGGACGCGCGTTCATCCGCCAGAAGCTCTTCAGCATCAGGCCCGCGCCAATCAGCAGCACCAGCGCCAGCGCCAGTTCCCCTCCCACCAGCAGCCGGCGAATGTTCAATCCTAACGATCCTGACGAGGCCCAGCCCCCATCCTTCAATACGTGATGCAGTTTCCTCGGGGACCACGCCGAGGCTGGCGCACACCCGAAGAGCAAGCCGGTCAGGAGCGAGACCGCGAAGCTGAACCCCAGCACCCGGCCGTCCATCGAGGTCTCGGCGAGCCGCGGCACTGCCTGCGGGCCCAACCGCAACATCAGCGCGATCCCCCACCGCGCCAGCACCAGCCCCATCACGCCCCCTAGAACCGACAGCACCACGCCCTCCGCCAGAAACTGCCAGACCACGCGTAGGCGGCCGGCGCCGAGCGCCGCCCGCACCGCGATCTCCTTCTGCCGCGAACTGGCGCGCGCCAGCAGCAGGTTCGCTATGTTCGCGCAGGCGATCAGCAGGACAAAGCCAGCCGCGGCGAGCAGAACCAGCAAGGCGCGGCGCGCATTCCCCACGATTCTTTCCTGGAGCGGCACTACCCGCAACGTGAATATGTCGTAGTTGATCTGGGGATTTTCGCGGGCGATGCGCGCCTGGATCGCCTCCATCTCCGCCTGGGCCTGCTGGAGGGATGTGCCCGGCTTCAGCCTCGCCACCACATTGACGAGGTTGCGCCCACGAATCTGGTTCGCCGGCGTCATGTCGTCCGGTTCGTACGCCTCAAACTCAGTTGGTTCCGTGGCCGTGACGCTGGGGCCCGGCTGCGGGAACTGAAATCGGAAACCCGGCGGCATCACGCCCACCACGGTGACGGCGCGGCCGCCGAGCGTCACGCTCTTTCCGATAATGTTGGGATCGCTTCCCAGCCGCCGCTCGAAAATACCGCGGCCCAGGATGACCACATCGCGCTCGCCCGGCGCGAAGGTGCGGCCCGGCGACGGCTGCGCGCCGGTGATCGCCCAGAAGTCGTCCGTGACGGTTGCGCTCATTGCCTGGTCGGCATTGCCGTTGATCGAGATGGTCATGTTGCCGTAGTCGTAGGCCGCCATCTTCTCGAAAGACTGCGCCTGTTGCTTCCAATCGAGGAAATCCGCACTCGACACGATTTCCCCCTTGAAGTGCTCGCGCTCGTAGTAGTCCGCCAGCCACACCAGCCTCTCCGCGTTGGGATACCTAAGCGGTTTGATGAGCACTGCATTCACCACGCTGAAGACCGCTGTGTTCATGCCGATTCCCAGGGCGAGGGTGATCGTCGCGACGGCGGCGAAGCCTGGATTTTTGCGCAGCATCCGAACTGCATACCGCAGGTCCTGGAGGATTTGTTCCAGCCGCGTCCAGCCCCACACGGCGCGCGTATCCTCTTTGATGCGGGCGACGTTGCCGAACTTGCGCAAGGCGGCGGACCGCGCCGCTTCGGGCGACATGCCGCGCTCCAGATTGTCCCGAATTTCCATCTCGAGGTGTTCGCGGATGTCGCGGTCCAGTCCCTCTTCTCTTCGGCGGCGGGTCATAGTTTCCCCTCCTGGTTCGCGGGCCGTAGAATTCCGGCGATGGCCCGCGCCAGTTTCTCCCATTTTGGTAGTTGACAACCGGCCCCACACGGCTGGGCAAGCTAAAGCATACCGTACGTTACTCGTACCGCAGAGCTACGATCGGGGCAACGCGCGCGGCCTTAATCGCCGGCGCGCAACACGCCACCAGCGCCGCGGCCCCCAATGCCAGACACACCGCCGCGAAGGTGGAGGGGTCCGTCGCCGTCACCTCGTACAGCAGGCTTCCCATCAGCCGCGTGAGCGCCAGCGCCGCGCCCACGCCACAGACCATTCCGATGGCCGTCACCAGCATCCCTTGCCTCACCACCATCCCTAGCACTTCGCCTGGCCGAGCCCCAAGCGCCATCCGCACTCCGATTTCCTGAGTCCGCTGCGTGACCATGTACGACATCACTCCGTAGATCCCCACCGCACCCAGGACCACGGCCACTACCGCAAACACTCCCAGCAGAAACAGGTTGAAGCGCCGCGGCGATATGGAGTCGGCGAGGGCCTGTTCCAGGGTCTGAACGTGATAAACCGGCTGCGTCCGATCGATGGCGGAGACCGACTCGCGCAGCGCGGACGCCATCGCCAACGGATTGCCGGCGGTCTTTACCACCACGTCGTGCATGCGCAAGAAGGGGGATTGGCGGTAGGGAATATAGACTTCCAGCCCCGGGTCGGCGTCGAGCCTGGTGGTCTTGAGGTCGGCCACCACACCGACGATAGCGGCTACCGGAGCGGGCTGCTGGCGCGGAATGCGGATGCGTCTCCCGATTGGATCGGCGTCTCCAAACACAACCCGCGCGAAGGTTTCGTTGACCAGCACCACCTCGGTGGATTCCGCGTCCGTGGTCCAGCGTCCCTTCAGCAGGCGCATTCCCATCGCCCGGAAGTATCCCGCCGAACGGGTATGGTAGGTGGTCTGCGGCCCCTGGCCGGGCGGGTACGGTGGCGCGCCCTCGACTCCTACAAAGCCCTGGAACAGTGACATAGCGATGCCGGCTCCCTCGACACCCGGAGCGGCTTCGAGCCGTTGCAACGCCTGGTCGATATAGGCCAGTTGCTGCGGCATCGCGCGATAGTTCGGGCCGGAAAGCGATACTCTCATCACCAGAATGCTTTCGGGCTGGAACCCCGCAGGCCGCGCGTTCATCCGCCAGAAGCTCTTCAACATCAGGCCCGCTCCCACCAGCAGCACCAGCGCCAGTGCCAGTTCGCCGCCTACCAGCAGCCGGCGCATGAGCAATCCGGCGGAGCTTCCCGAAGTCCGCCCCGCTTCCTTTAGCACGTTGTGCAACATGGTTTGGGAAAAGGCCAGAGCCGGCGCCAGCCCGAAGATCAGGCCCGTCAAGAGCGACACCACGAAGGTGAATCCGAGCACCCGCCCATCCATCGACGTCTCGGCGAGCCGCGGCACCGCCTGCGGGCCCAACCGCAGCATCAGGACGATGCCCCACCGCGCCAGCGACAACCCGGCCGCGCCGCCCAGGAGCGACAGCACCGCGCCTTCCGCCAGAAACTGCCAGACCACCCGGAGGCGCCCGGCACCCAACGCTGCTCGCACGGCAATCTCCTTTTGCCGCGAACTGGCGCGCGCCAGCAGGAGGTTGGCGATGTTAGCGCAGGCGATCAGCATCACGAAACCCACCGCGGCGAGCAGAACCAGCAAAGCGCGGCGCGCGTTCCCCACGATTTTTTCCTGGAGCGGCACTACCCGCAGTGTGACCAGGTTGTAGAACCCCTGGGGATTCTCGCGGGCGATGCGCGCCTGGATGGCCTCCAGTTCCGCGTGGGCCTGCTGGATGGAAGTACCCGTCTTGAGCTTCGCCACCACATTGACGATGGCCATGTTTCGCCCGCGAACCTGGTTTGCCGGCGTCAGGTCGCTCGGTTCATACGCCTCAATTTCAGTTGGTTCCGTGACGCTGGGGGCAGACTGCGGGAACTGAAAACGGAAACCCGGCGGCATCACGCCCACCACTGTGACGTCCCGGCCGTCCAGCGTCACGGTCTTTCCGACAATGTTGGGATCGCTTCCCAGCCGCCGCTCGAAAATACCGCGGCCCAGGACTACCACACCGCGTTCACCCGGCGCGAAGGCACGGCCCGGCGACGGTTGGACGCCCGCAATCGCCCAGAAGTCATCCGAGACGAATGCTCTCATCGCCTGGTCGGCATTGCCGTTGATCGAGATGGTGCTGTTGAAGTAACCGTAGCCCGCCATCTTCTCGAAAGACTGCGCCTGTTGCTTCCAATCGAGGAAATCGGGGCCCGCCACGGCTTCCATCTTGAAGCTCTCGTTGTAGTCCGCGAGCCACACCAGCCGATCCGCGTTGGGATACGGCAGCGGCTTGAGGAGCACGGCATTCACCACGCTGAAGACCGCCGTGTTCATGCCGATTCCCAGGGCCAGCGTGACCGTCGCAACGGCGGCAAACCCTGGATTCTTCCGCAGCGTGCGGAGCGCATAGCGTACGTCCTGGAGGATTTGCTCCAGCCGCGTCCAGCCCCACACGGCGCGCGTCTCCTCCTTTATGCGGGCGACGTTGCCGAACTTGCGCAAGGCGGCGGACCGCGCCGCTTCGGGCGACATGCCGCGTTCCAGATTGTCCCGAATCTCCATCTCGAGGTGCACGCGGATGTCGCGGTCCAACTCCTCGTCTCTCCGGCGGCGGGTCATAGTTTCCCCTCCTGGTTCGCGGGCCGCAGAATTCCGGCGATGGCCCGCGCCAGTTTCTCCCATTTGGTGGTCTCGACGGTAAGCTGCCTCTTGCCCTTGGCGGTAAGCTTGTAAAACTTTGCCCGGCGGTTGTTTTCCGAAGTGCCGTCGACGGCCGAGATCCAGCCTCTTTTAATGAGACGATGCAGCGCCGGATAGAGCGACCCCTGTTCCACCTGCAGCACGTCCTCGGAATTCCGTTCGATGGCCTTGGCGATGGCATGTCCATGCGCGGGGCCGAGCAGCAGAGTGCGGAGAATCAGCAGGTCCAGGGTGCCCTGCAGCAGCTCGATGCGATCCTGATCGTCATGGGTAGACATTCTGGGTGAATGATACGGCAAGCCCACCTAGAATGTCAAGGTGAGTTGTGGGGCAGGTGCGGCAGGTTGTCAACCTGCGGCGGATTGTTAATCCGCCTGCCGAACGGTGACCGCCCCTCCGCGCCAGCGACCCACCCCTCCACCGGGCCGATTGCCAATCGGCCGCAGGTTGGCAACCTGCCCCACAAAGCTTCTGGGCCGCAACCGTGGGGCAGGTCGCACGAGCGCAGAGGCCTTAAAATAGAAGCAGTGCTGCCTACCCCCGAAGTCCTGCCGCTCCCGCTGTCCCACTTCGACCCCCTGGTCGCCGACTGGTTCGCCGCGCGTTTCCCCACCATTACCGAGCCCCAATCGCTGGGGTGGCCGCAGATCCGCGAAGGCCACGACGTCCTCATCTCCGCGCCCACCGGGTCCGGCAAAACACTCGCGGCCTTCCTGCAGGCAATCGACAGCCTGGTGCGGCGTGCCCGTCTCGGTCCGCTCCCCGACCAAGTTGAAGTCGTCTACGTCTCGCCGCTGAAGGCCCTGAGCAACGACGTCCACAAGAACCTCGACATCCCTCTCGCCGAAATCTCCGCGCTGGCGAAGGAGCGCGGCATCGCGCTCGCGCCCATCCGCACCGCCTTACGCACCGGCGACACGCCGCAGTGGGAACGGCAGAAGCTGACCCGCTTGCCGCCCCACATCCTGGTGACGACCCCCGAATCGCTCTACATTCTGCTGACCGCGGCCAAGCCGCGCGAGATGTTGGGGCACGTCCGCACGCTCATCGTCGATGAAATCCACGCCGTGGCGGACGATAAGCGCGGCTCGCACCTGGCGCTCACGCTGGCACGCCTCGACCTCCTGGTGGAGCAGAACGGCGGCCCGAAACCGCAGCGCATCGGCCTCTCGGCCACCGTGAAACCGGTGGAGGAGGTCGCGGACTTCCTCAGCGACCACGCCCACATCGTGAACGTGGGCCATCGCCGCGCCATGGATATCGCCGTGGAGGTGCCGCGCGACGAGCTCGGTGCGGTGGCCAGCAACGAAATGTGGGGCGAGATCTACGACCGTACCGCCGAGTTGATCCGCGAGAATCGCACCACCCTGGTGTTCGTCAACACGCGCCGCCTGTCCGAGCGAGTGGCGCACCACTTGGCCGCGCGCCTGGGGGAAAATGCCGTGCTGCCGCACCACGGCAGCCTGTCGCGCGCGCTGCGGCTGGAATCGGAACGGCGGCTCAAGGCCGGCGAGCTGCGCGCCGTCGTGGCAACGGC
>PMTT01000826.1 GCA_003167275.1 Bryobacterales bacterium
GGCAAGGTGATTGGCAGCACCGGCAAATTGCCCTACGCTATGACCAAACTGCCGTTTTTAGGCTAAACGGTCCTGTGGATGGAAGGCTTCGACATCCCCGTTGCGGCGGCAATTTCAGCCGGGCCCGGCGACGCGACCGGGATTCTCGACATCATGCGGCGGGATGCATCATTGGCAGCAAGGTGCCGGTGTCCTTAAGTGGACGGACCTGGCAGATAAACCGAAAGATCTCAACCCGGCGTTCCCAAAACCGCAGTCTCGCCATATACTACACTTTGGGGGGAAACCATGAAACGCCTGAAGTCGTACGGTTTGCTTTTCGGGATGCTGGCCGGGGCGGCGGTCTTGACTGGGCTATTGGCGCAGCAAGCCTCACCGCCTGCACAAACATCCACGCCGCCCAAGGCGCCCGCGGCCGCTCAAAAGAGCCCGCCCGCCCGGTCGGCGGTCCCGGCGGCGATGACCAACCAGGACGTCATCCGGCTGGTTAAGGCCAAGATCTCCGAAGACGTCATCATCAACAAGATCAAAACTTCGAAAACCAAGTTCGATGTTTCCGTCGATGGCCTGGTGGCGCTCAAGGAAGCCGGCGTGAGCGACAACCTGATTTCCGTGATGATGAACCCGGCTGCCCCCGTCGCCCCCCCCTCGGCGCCCGCCACCACCTCTTCAACCGCCTCCAAACCAACCGGGGCGGCTGCCTCCAAACCAACCGGAACGGCTTCCAACGCAGCGAAAGAGGTCGTGGCCAACGAAACCAACGTGGCACGGAAAGGCCCGGCGCCGGTGGTGGTCAACTCGGCGCCGGAAAACTATGGTGTCTACATCTGGTCCGACGGGGCGTTGAAACCGCTCGGCAGGGTCCAGACCAAGGTACAGGTCAGCAAGTTCCGCTCCCTGCTCAGAGGCTACATCCCATTCGTGAGGCAGAAGATCGATATCGATATCCCGGGCGCGCACTCCACCAGCCGGTACGAAATTTTCCGCCCGACCTTCTTCGCTTTCTTCCCGCCCAGCCGCGATGTAAGTAAATTCAAGCTGCTGCAATGCAAAATCACCGGCCAGCGGTTCGATCAACGCACCCTGGCGAACGCTTCCATTCTCTTCAGCACCGAACAGAATCAGGACGAAGTGCCCTGCGACATTGGCCCGACCGCCGTGAAAGACCTGTACCGCATCTCTCCGCGCGAAGATGTTCCCTCCGGCGAGTTTGGATTTGTGGAAGGCAACACCGGCAGTAAGTCGACCTCCAACATCGAGATCCTGGACGTCTACGATTTCGCCGTGGACCGCAAGGAAGACAAACTGGGGCTCATAGACTACCTCCAAACCCTTCCTCCCGTCTCGGGTGACAGGGCCTTCATGGAATGGTCGCGGGAAGACTGCCAGAAGATCGTGGCCGACCGGACCGGGAAGGTGGGACTCACCGGAAGTCTCATGGGGTTCTTCGACCGCCAGTACGGCTCGCTGGATGTCTATTGGGCCGACAACCAGTTCGCGCACGCTTTCGCGCGCCTGGAAATGTTGGACAAGGAGCTTACCCCCGACCAGACCGCGAAGCTTGCCGGGCTACTGTCCAGCCCGGACGCCAGCCAGTTTTACATCATGGTGTCCATCGGCGGTAAGGTTGGCTCCGGAAAGCTGATCGGCGCCAATGAAGGCGAGCGGCTCATGCGCCCCTTCGACGCATCGTTGGCCGACGAGAAGGCCAAGGACATTGTCCCCGCCAAGCACCTGGACTTTGTGGGCGGCTATGCCGGCGTGTGGAAAGTGACCTTTGACCAGAAGGGCATTCGTGGCGGCCTGCTCCAGACCGGCACTCAGAGAATCCAGTTCGACGCCAGGCTGAATCAGAACCTGGAATTCAGCGCCAAGTTCCAGGTAGATAAAATCAACGCGCTGAACTAGACCGGTGGCACAGGCATTCGTGCCTGTGTTGGTTTTTCTTGCGCCCCTTCCCCACCGTTGGTGGGGCGGACCCCCTGGTCCGCGGTCGACGCCCTCGTCGGCCTGTTGGCACCGCCCCGGACTTTGATCTGAAGGGCGACAGCGGGTCCGGGGGGACCCGCGCGGACCAGGGGGTCCGCCCCACCAAGGCAATGCCGGCACCGGTTTTCATACCGATCGTTCGGCCGGCCATGGTACCGTGTACTCATGGAGGCGCGGATGCGCAGGGTCTGTCTCCTCGTATTGGTCTCGTCGATCGGTTTGGCGCAAACGGCGGCGCCACCCTCCCCGGCACTCGTTCGCGGCGTTCTCCTGGAGCGCGATACCCCGGCAGCTTCGGGCGAGCTGAGCGTGCGTGCGGTCGACAATCAGGTGTTTCGCTACCGCTACGACGCCAAGACCTATGTCGAGCGCGAGAATCAGATGATCGATGTCCGGCGCTTGGAGCCCGGCGAGAAGCTGGAAGTGGTTTCGGATACGGTTCCAGGGTCGGTATTGCGCTATGCGCGGACCATCCACGTGTCCCAGGAACCGCCGCCCCCACGCTCCCTCGCGGCGCGGATGCGCGCCTCTCGAACCATCGCCGATCGGAGCCTGCCCGCGGGCACGTTGACCTACGCCGGTGTGGTCTTCCGCGTGAGCGGCGAGCGGCTGGTGCTGCACACCCGCGAAGGCGGCGATCAGTCCATTCTGCTCCGCAAGGACACCCGCTTTCTGGAGAATGGCGAATCCGTCGAGGCCGAGACCCTGAAGCCCAATATGCGAGTCTTCGTCAGGGCAGGGAAGGACCTCTACGATCAGGTGGAAGCCTACCAGGTGATCTGGGGCAGCATCCTCGATCCGAAGTAGCTGCGAAATCCTAACTGCTACGGCCAACCTGCTACACTCAAAAGAAAATGGCGAAGGAAAAAGAAGAGAAACGCCCCATGGCTCCCATAAGCGCATGGGCGCCCGCTGTAGCATTGGGCTGGCTCATCCCAGGGGGAGGCCATCTGTTGCTGAAGCGCACCGGCAGGGGCGTCCTGTTGATGGTGTCGGTCACATCCATGTTCCTGTGCGGGCTCATGATGCGCGGCGCCATGTTCCAACCGCAGAGCGGCGACCTGCTTACTACCCTGATCAATACCGGCGGGTTCATCGGCGACGTCTGCTCGGGCATCCTGTATCTGCTGAGCGTGTGGCTGGGTTACAACACTCCGGACATGGCCGGCCACGTCCACGACTACGGTACCAAGTTCCTGGTCACCGCCGGCCTGCTGAATGTGCTGGCCATGGTGGACGCGTTTGAAATCGCCGCCGGGAGGAAAGACTAATGCCCAAAATGAACCTGTCGCACTTCGAGGCGGCCTTCCTGTTCTCGCTCTTCACCTCGGTGGTGCTGGGAGTAGTGACCAAGACCAACGACCGCGATCGCCTGCACTACGGCGCCTACACCTTCGGGTGCTTCCTGGTAGCCCTTTTCGGCATCGGCTGGGTGATGTACCTGGGCCACGGGTAAAACGAAGCAGTATAGTAGGATCCGGCTTCCCCACGCCATCACCAGCCGAGGGGCCGGGAGGAGAATATGTGGACCAAGAGAGCATGAAGTTTTTCGAAGGGCTCTTCCGCTCGCTGGAGACGGAGATGAATCAGCGCTTCGACCGTGCCGAAGCCCGCAACGAGGAGCGCTTCGACCGTGTCGAGGCGCGTCTGGACCGCATGGAATCGCGGCTGGACAAGATCGCGGCGGGTGCCCATTATGTGACTCGTCTGGTGGAGTGGTCCGAAAAACAGGATCTGTTCCAAGCGGAGACTCTCCGGCGAATGAACGATCTGGCCGACCGCGTGAAGCGCCTGGAAGACTTGAAAAGCCTGTGATTCGGCACCATCGGCGGGCGCACTCACGCGCCCGCGACCACTCCCGCCCCTACCTCTTCCGCGCGTAAGTCACGTTGACCGTAGTGTCGCCCGAGCCGCCGCCGACCACGACTGTGAGCGTCCGCTTACTGTCCTCATCCGCCGCAATGATCATGCCTCCCTGGTCGGTGGTAGTGTTGAGGTTGACCTTCATGCTCATCTCTCTAGCCCGGTCCTGATAAAACGCCAGGACCTTCGACGCCGGGTCTTTGGTGGTGAAGGTGAAGTTGCCGCCATCGCCCGACCCGTCGCCGGCATCTCCCCGCACGGCGAAGGTAGCCTGAGCAGTGGACCCGGGGTAAGTGGGAACCCAGGACGGAAGTTTGTTGGCTCCGCCGCCAACCTCCACGGTCGCATTGCCATCGTCGCTGTGGGTGCTCATCCTGAACTGTCCGTTCTTGGCCTGGTCGAACGTCATGGTGACGACCTTGCCGTTTTTCCGGTCGCGGATGGTGATGGTACCGTCATTGTCGTTGGTGCTCAGCACTTCGACGTCCGGGTTGGCCGCCGCGATCATCTTGCTCACTGCCAGCCCAGGATTACGCCGCATCAGGTCGGGATCGAAACCCACCTGCCGCGCCTTGTGGACGGCGTAATAGCCCACTCCCACCACCGCAAGGATGAACAGGACAACCAGTCCCCCCACAATCGCAAGTATCCAGACCAGCGGGCTGGTTGTGCGAGGCGGGCCGGGAGGCATTCCCCCTGGAGCGCTCATCGGCATCCCAGCGGGGGGGCTCATAGGCTGAACCGGTTGTGGCGGCGGCGCCTGGGGCGGAGGCGCCTGTCCGCCGGCAGCGCCGACGGGTGTCCCGCATTGATTACAAAACGCGCCATTTACCGAGGCGCCGCAAACCGTACAAAAGGCCATAAGACCCCCACTGTACGCCAGACGGCGAGACGATGCAAGGTGAGAATGGTGGGGCGGACCCCCTGGTCCGCTGGCGACCCCCTGGTCGCCTTTCGGCGCTCGACCACTTCTATTCCCGTGTTCGCGGCGACAAGCCGACCAGGGGGTTGACTTTGGACCAGGGCGGCCTTCCCACCCCAGGCAGCGTTTTCAGGTGCGCCCGCGCGGCAGCTCTGGGACGGAGGTAATATGAATGCCATGATCAAAAACGCCTCGTCTCCCATCGCGACGGCGGTGGCGGCCCTCCTCTTGTATCCGGCGCCGTTGCTGTCCCAAACTCGGCCGGCGTCCGGAACCTGGGTGGAGGATCGAGGCGCCCGCGTCCACGTGCCCAACGGGTGGTCCTATAACGAGCGATTGGTGGCAGCCTCCGGACCCGTCAACATGACCAATTTCGGCGGGACGTATGCGGCCGGCGGCCTGCTACCTCCCGGCGGGGCTGAGATCGAGGTCACCAGCGTTCCGGCCCCTCCCAACCTCGTGGATTACATTAAGAGGGAACTCAAACCGGCCAAGGTCGACAAGCTGCAGGAGATGGTGGCGGGCGAGAAGTCCGGTATCCAGGCAAGTTATGTAGAGAGCATTTCGGCCGGTGCCTCCCTGAAGACGGTGGTGTCTTACATCGTGCACGGCGCCATGCTCTACAAGTTCTATCTCTCTTACTGGTCGGGCAACCGCAACGAGCAGGGACTGGCCGCGGCGTACGAGCAGGTGCTCAAGGAGGCCCAACTCCGTTGACCACGCGGCACTACACCCTTTGGGGCGCCTGCCTGGCCGCCTGGATGGTGGTGGCCCCTGCCATGGCCGCCGGGTTGGACTACTCCCCAGCGAGCCCCGACGCGGCGCAGATCGACGCCTTTCTGACCCAAAAGCACTCGCCGCTGGCGGGCATTGGGGCGGTATTGTCTGGTCTGGCCCGCGATTACGATGTCGATCCGCGGCTGGTGGTGGCCATCGCCGGCGCGGAAACCACCTTCGGCCAGCACCAGTGTACCGTCAACAACGCCTGGAACTGGTTTCACCGCGGGACGTGTCCGGCATCCGCCTTCACCAGTTACCAGGAAGGCGCCGGGCACGTTACCAAATTCCTGCGTCTGAGCTATCTCAACCGCGGGTACGAGACCATCGAGCAGATCCGCTATAAGTACTGCGCCTCCGGTTGCGACAATTGGATTCCCCTGGTGACCGCGTTCTATGACGCTATGCCATCCAACGGCCAGCCCCCGACGGCGCAACCGCCCATACAGCCGCCGACCACCCAGGCGCCGATACAATCTCCAACTCAGCCGGCTACACAGTCGCCAACGCAACCCCAGATTGCGCAGCCGGACCCGAGCTTGTCCGGAGCGCCGGTCCCGAACGACGACCGAATCTTGGGGCTTCCTCGTTACCTGGTATTCTTCCTCGGCATATTGTTAGTGGCAGGGTGGATGTTCAGCACTTATCGCCGCTAGGGGTGGGAATTTAACCAGCGTGAAACGGGGTTTGTTCCGGGTATTGTGAGCTGTTCCATGGCCCTCGGCCCTCCGTTCCGGTCTGCGCTATCCTTGTCTTGGTAGCGCGCATGTTTGGCTGGCTCCTCGTCGCCCTCGCCTCGCCCCTGATCGCCCAAACCGTCTCGGGCACGGTTACCGATGCCGTGACCCACTCCGGCATTCCCGGCGCCGCCATCTTCCTCAGTTCCGCCGCCAACGGCGAATCCACGTTCGACACGACCAGCGATGCTGCCGGCCGGTTCCAATTCACCGGTCTACCCCCTGGCAATTACCAGGCTGCGGCACAGAAGACCCATCCCCTCTACCCGGCCGGCGATCCCCGCGCCGCGCTGTTGATACGGCTGGCTGAGGCGAGCGGGAACAAGGCGGAGTGGCGGCTGGTACGGGCCCTGCGGAAAGCGGGCTCCGAGTTGCTTAATGAACTTCCAAATCTGGATTTCGGATTGGCCGCGCTGGCACGAACATACGGCTTACCCGAAGGGGCTCCGTTAGTCCTATTCGCACTAGGGCGAACGGCTGGCTGGATTGCGCATGCCATCGAGCAGTATTCTAGCGGCGAGTTGATCCGTCCGCGCGATCGTTACACGGGCCCGGCACCCGAGAGTGGCCGGCCCGCTGAAGGAAGTGAGAGGCGGGTCGGAGTTGGGCAGTAGTCCGCGGGCCGACAATGGACACTGGACATCTGGTGGGACAGGCGACTCGCCTGTCCGCAGCCGAGCGAAGCTCGCTCGGTTCCGTGGCGCGGAACGTCTCCTGTCCATACTGTATTGCACCCACCCAAAGCCTTGGGGTATACTGGCCTCACTCAAGAAGGTGACGCGACGTGCTTCTTTCTAGAGACCTCAGAGTTGTACTCCGCATCTGCTCCACGTTCGCCCTCCTCCCCTTGGCCGCACTGGGCCAATCGAAGCGCATTGCGGTTTACGATTTCGACTACAAGGCCGTCCGCGGCGAAGTCTCGCGCATCTACGGTGGTGACAAGGATGTTGGAAAGCAAGTGGCCAGCCGGATCGTTTCGAAGCTGGTCGGTCGGGCGGGCTTTGAGGTGATCGATCGCAACCAGATCGACAACCTGATGAAGGAACAGAACCTCAAATTCAGCGATCGTTTCGATCCGCGCGATGCCCCCAAACTCGGCAAGTTGCTGAATGTCGACGCGATCGTGACCGGATCGGTGGATGCGATTTCGGGCGAAGTGCAGAACAATCGCGTCGGCCTGGGGCCGGTTGGAGTAGGCAAGATACAGTCGGTGGCGGAAGTGACCGTCAGCGTTCGCGTCATCAGCACGCAGACTGCCCAGATCTTTATGGCCGACCAGGTCAACAACAAGCAAACCCATAGTTTGGGTCAGGGCGCCAAGGTCGGTAAGAGTGGCGGGGGCGACAGCGGTACGCTCAGCCAGCACCCGCAGGCCGTTGCCGTCAACCTGGCGATCCAAGGGGCCGCCGATACGATTGCGAAGGGCATGCTCGACAAGGCGGACGCCTTGCCCACGCGCACCGGAGGTGGTGGTCCGCCGCCGAAGGTAACGGTTACGCGCGATTCGGGTTCATCGAGTAGTTCATCTTCGACGGTTTCCACCCGGCTGCCGGACTCGACGGCGCTGACAGTGGGCAGAGTGGACGGGAACAAGGTTTACCTCACGGGTGGAGAGAATGTCGGGGTGAAGGTCAACGACTACTACGACGTGCGGCGCGTCACAGGCACCATGAAGGACGGTGCGGGCAACGATATCGAAACGGATGAACGCATCGAGACGATCGTGGTCACGGATGTGCAGGACAAGTTCTCGGTTGCTAAAGCGACCTCGGGCACGACCGCCGCGAAAGTTGGCGACCGGCTCAAGAAGGCCAAGCCCCCCGCGGTAGCGCCGCCCAAGAAGGCCGCTTCTCCGGCGGCAACTCCGGCAGCAGGCACTCCCGCTTTGCCGCCTCCGGTTCAGAGGAAGCAGTGAACACCTTCCGGTTGGTATT
>PMTT01000054.1 GCA_003167275.1 Bryobacterales bacterium
GTCACCTCCGATGCGAAGCTATTGAGTTGGTCCACCATGGTGTTGATGGTGTCCTTCAACTCCAGAATCTCGCCTTGCACATCCACCGTGATTTTGCGGCTCAGGTTGCCATTGGCCACGGCCGTGGTGACCTGAGCGATGTTGCGGACCTGCGCCGTGAGATTGCCCGCCATGGAGTTCACGGAGTCAGTCAAATCCTTCCACGTGCCCGCCACGCCGCGCACTTCGGCTTGTCCGCCAAGNNACGCGCGTCACTTCGGCGGCGAACGAGCCAAGCTGATCCACCATGGTGTTGATGGTGTTCTTCAGCTCCAGGATTTCGCCACGCACGTCCACCGTGATCTTGCGGCTCAGGTCGCCCTTCGCCACTGCCGTGGTCACCTCGGCGATGTTACGAACCTGCATGGTCAGGTTGGCGGCCATGGAGTTCACGGAATCGGTCAGATCCTTCCAGGTGCCGGCTACTCCGCGCACGTCCGCCTGGCCGCCCAGCTTGCCTTCGGTGCCGACCTCGCGCGCCACACGAGTGACTTCGCCGGCGAACGCGTTGAGCTGATCCACCATGGTGTTGATGGTGTTCTTCAGCTCCAGAATCTCGCCGCGGGCATTCACCGTGATCTTGGTGGTCAAATCGCCCTTGGCCACTGCCGTGGTGACGCCGGCGATGTTACGCACCTGGTTAGTGAGGTTACTGGCCATGGAATTGACCGAGTCAGTCAGGTCCTTCCAGGTACCCGCTACCCCGCGCACGTCCGCCTGGCCGCCCAGCTTGCCTTCGGTGCCGACTTCACGCGCCACGCGAGTGACTTCACCGGCAAAGGCGTTGAGCTGGTCCACCATGGTGTTGATGGTGTTCTTGAGCTCCAGGATTTCGCCGCGCACATCCACCGTGATCTTGCGGCTGAGATCGCCCTTGGCCACCGCGGTAGTGACTTCCGCGATGTTGCGAACCTGGGCCGTCAGGTTGCCGGCCATGGAGTTCACGCTGTCCGTGAGATCCTTCCAGGTTCCGCCCACGCCTTTAACGTCCGCCTGGCCGCCCAGTTTGCCTTCCGTGCCTACTTCGCGCGCCACACGCGTCACCTCGCCGGCGAATGCGTTGAGCTGGTCCATCAACCAGTTGATGGTGTTCTTCAACTCCAGGATTTCGCCCTGTACATCCACCGTGATTTTGCGAGACAAGTCGCCGTTGGCTACGGCGGTGGTCACTTCCGCGATATTGCGCACCTGGTTGGTCAGGTTGCTGGCCATGGAGTTGACCGAATCCGTAAGATCCTTCCAGGTTCCGCCCACGCCCTTCACTTCGGCCTGACCGCCCAGCTTGCCTTCCGTGCCCACCTCGCGGGCCACGCGAGTGACTTCCGATGCAAAGGCATTGAGCTGGTCCACCATCGTGTTGATGGTGTTCTTCAGCTCCAGAATTTCGCCGCTGCACGTCCACCGTGATCTTGCGGGAAAGGTCGCCTTTCGCCACGGCCGTGGTGACCTCGGCGATGTTGCGGACCTGCGCCGTCAGGTTGCTCACGCCATGAAGTTCACGCTGTCGGTCAAGTCCTTCCACACGCCGCCGACGCCCTTTACCTGGGCCTGTCCTCCGAGTTTTCCTTCAGTGCCGACTTCGCGGGCCACACGAGTGACTTCCGATGCAAAGGCATTGAGCTGGTCCACCATGGTGTTGATGGTGTTCTTCAACTCCAGGATTTCACCCTGCACGGCCACCGTGATCTTGCGCGACAGGTCGCCATTGGCTACGGCGGTGGTCACCTCCGCGATATTGCGGACTTGGGTGGTCAGGTTCTCACCCATGGAATTCACGCTGTCGGTGAGATCCTTCCAGACGCCGCCGACGCCCTTCACCTGGGCCTGNNACCATGGTGTTGATGGTGTTCTTGAGTTCCAGAATTTCGCCGCGCACATCCACCGTAATCTTGCGCGAAAGGTCGCCGTTGGCTACGGCGGTAGTCACCTCCGCGATGTTGCGGACCTGGGCCGTGAGGTTGCCGGCCATGGAATTCACGCTGTCGGTCAAGTCCTTCCAGACGCCGCCGACGCCCTTCACCTGGGCCTGTCCGCCGAGCTTGCCCTCGGTACCTACTTCGCGCGCCACGCGTGTGACTTCCGAGGCGAAACTGTTGAGTTGATCCACCATGGTGTTGATGGTGTTCTTGAGCTCCAGAATTTCGCCGCGCGCGTCCACGGTGATCTTAGTCGAGAGGTCGCCTTTGGCCACCGCGGTAGTGACGCCGGCGATGTTGCGCACCTGGTTGGTGAGATTGACGGCCATGGAGTTGACGCTCTCGGTAAGGTCCTTCCAGGTGCCCGCCACGCCCCGTACTTCGGCTTGGCCTCCGAGCTTGCCATCGGTACCTACCTCGCGCGCCACGCGGGTCACTTCCGAGGCGAATGCATTGAGCTGATCCACCATGGTGTTGATGGTGTTCTTCAGTTCCAGAATCTCGCCGCGTGCGTCCACTGTGATCTTGGTGGAAAGATCGCCTTTGGCCACGGCCGTCGTGACGCCGGCGATGTTGCGTACCTGGTTGGTCAGGTTGCCGGCCATCGAGTTGACACTGTCGGTCAGATCCTTCCAAACGCCCGCCACGCCTTTGACTTCCGCCTGGCCGCCCAGTTTGCCTTCGGTACCCACCTCGCGCGCCACGCGGGTCACTTCCGATGCAAAAGAGTTCAACTGCTCCACCATGGTGTTCACCACCTTCGCGGTGTGCAGGAATTCGCCCTTGAGAGAGCGCCCATCCACCTCCACCGCCATGGTTTGCGAAAGGTCGCCCTTGGCCACCGCACCGATCACCCGCGCGACTTCGGTGGACGGCTGAACCAGATCTCCCACCAGGCTGTTGACACACTCGATGCACTCCGCCCAGTCGCCGGACGCCGGTCCCAAGTTGGCGCGCTGGGTGATCTTGCCCTCTTTCCCCACCGCGGTCGCGATCCGCGCGAACTCGCTTGCCATGCGTCCGTTCAACTTGAAAATGTCGTTGAGGGTATCCCAGATCTTGCCCTCCACGCCGGTCCGGTCCGGGGGCAGACGAACCGAAAAATCGCCATCCCGGAACGCAATCAAAGTGGTGAGCAGAATGCTCGTATCCAACGCGCGGCTTTCCATTTCAGCGGTCATGACACACTCCTAGGGTTCGACAGGTTTCAACTTTCGACAAAAGCCTCTTCTCACTTGCAGGCAGAGTTGGCGTACGTTCCATCCAGCAAACTCTTCAGCACCGCTCCCAGCGCCAGGAACTGATCCAGGCTCGATGGCTTACGCAGATAACAGGTAGCCCCGAGCTGGTTCGCGACCTTCTGGTCGCGGGGCGAGTCCGATGAGGTCAGGACTACCACCGGAACCTCAGCCAGGTCGGCCGAGCCGCGAAGCTGCTCCAGAATCTCAATTCCGTCGTGCCGTGGCAGGTTGAGGTCCAAAATGATCAGGCCCAGCCTCGGGACTACCGCTCCAGAATTCTCGGGACAAATCAGTTGCAGCACTTCGCGCCCATCCGCGGCAACTCGAACGGGGACGTCCACCCCGTGCTCGCGCAGGGCTTCGCGGATCAGGTAAACGTCCGCCGGATTATCTTCGGCTAGCAGGATCTCAGTCATGGTCTCCTCAACTCTTTGGAAGGATGCATTTCTTGCACGGTAATGCAAAGCTGGCACTGGATGCAATCCTTGCGGACCCCCCATTTCGTTCTCCCCCACGCAGATGCTCCTCCCAAGACGTAACATCCATCACGAAACCGGGCGAATCGGTGCATGCCGCGTTCCACTCCAGGACGCTTGCGAGAGACTTCTGCGTACAAAATCACACCCATTCGTTACGGAGTTTCACTTGCTTATTCCCAAACCATCGGTCAAATGCCCGAGGTACACTCGGGGGCGTAAGAGGGAATTTCACTAATGCCGCCAACCCCAGGTACAATCCTACTCGTGGATGATGAGGTTTCAGTTCGGGAATCGGTTCGCGCTGCTCTGCAGGGTTGCGGCTATACGGTGCTGGATGCGGCCACTTACGAGGACGCCCTGCGGATCGATGAGCAACATCACGGTGAAATTGTACTCTTAATCACAGATATCGCCCTGCCCGGAAACAATGGATACGAACTGGCTGCGCAGATCTTCACTGTCCGCCCCAACATGAAGGTGATCTTTGTTTCCGGCCAAGCCGGCAGGGAATTGTGTAAGTTTTATTATATGCCGGAGACGGACCCGCGTCTACTGAACAAGCCTTTCGAAATGGAGGAGCTTCTCCAGCGGGTCCGGAGCACACTCGGCTCGGGAGACGCTCAGATGAGCCAGGCCAACGGAGGTTGAGGTGCGCTACCGAGCCGCGACCGTGAGGGAGCGGTAGCCGGTTGACGGGCTGGCTCCCGCCGGCCGCCGCCCTCCAGGGTTACAATGATCGCAGACGGGAGAGGGATATGCCTACGCGAGTCTTGGTAGTGGATGACGACACCAGCGAGAGATCGGACCTGGCCGAGATGGCTTCCGCCCTCGGCTTCCAGGTCACGACGGCGGGGAACGGGCGGGAAGCGCTGGAAAAGCTGACGGCCATGCCAGTCTCCGTTATTCTGACGGACTTAGTCATGCCCGTGATGAGCGGAGCGGAGCTCCTCCGGGAGCTGGCGGCCCGGGGCGACCGGACTCCCACGGTCATGCTGACAGGGTTCGGAACTCTCGACCAGGCCATCTCGATGGTCCATAACCTGAAGGCCTTCTGGTACCTGGAGAAGCCGGTTCAACCCGGCGTCCTACGCACGCTTCTCGATCGTGCCATTCAGCAGCATGACCTGGTCGCCGAGACCGAGCGGCTAAGCCGCCAGCTTAGTTACCAGGGCGTGCTGGGGGAGATGGTGGGAGACTCACCCCAAATGAAAGAGGTCTTCTCCCTGATCCGGCAGGTTGCGCCCACGACCGCGTCGGTCCTGATCACCGGTGAGAGCGGCACCGGAAAGGAACTGGTGGCTCGCGGGATCCACCAGTTGAGCAAGCGTAGCGCCGGCCCGGTCATTGCCGTGAATTGCGCCGCACTGCCGGAGAGCCTGATCGAAAGCGAGCTCTTCGGCCATGAGAAAGGGGCGTTCACCGGCGCGGTGGAACGCCGGGCAGGCTGTTTCGAGCAGGCGCACCATGGGACCTTGCTGCTCGACGAGATCGGCGATATGCCCGTCGGCACGCAGGCCAAGCTGCTGCGCGTGATCGAGGAATCCAAGGTTCGCCGCCTCGGCAACGCCAACGACATTCCCATCGACGTACGTGTCCTCGCGGCCACCAACCAGCGGCCCGAAAAAGCCATTCAGGAAAAGCGCTTTCGCGAAGACCTGTATTACCGGCTCAACGTATTCCAAATTCACCTCCCGCCGCTTCGCGACCGCAAGCAGGACATTCCACCCATCGCCGCGGCCTTGCTCTGCCATCTGAACCGCAAGCACAATTGCCGCGTGACGCATGTCGGTCCGGGAGTGCTCTCCCGATTCGACGTCTATTCCTGGCCCGGCAATGTACGCCAGTTGCGCAACGTTCTGGAGCGCGCCGTGATCATGGCGGGCGAGGGTGAGATCCAGCTCCGCCATCTTCCGGACGCTCTGGCGCCGGCGCCGCCTCCCGTGCCGCAGGATCAATCGGCCGACGTGCTGCGCGTGAGGGTCGGGACACCCATGAATGAGGTGGAAGAGGCCTACATCCGCCTG
Organism: Bryobacterales bacterium; assembly: GCA_003167275.1. Lineage (GTDB taxonomy): Bacteria > Acidobacteriota > Terriglobia > Bryobacterales > Bryobacteraceae > JAIQFL01. Next base: position 5,700 of record PMTT01000054.1, read on the forward strand.
GCCTTAGCCTACACCAAGAACAACAAGCACCGGGCGGCCGAGCTTCTGGGGATCAGTCTCCGGAACCTCCACAACAAAGTCCGTGCCTGGGCGAATCGGGACACCAAGGCCGCATCGGCAAATTCCGTCGACTTGTAACAAGAAAGAACTTTAGCCACGGATGAACACGGATGAACACGGATAAAACCCTTGTTCTTTCTTATCTGTGTTCTTATCCGCGTTCATCCGTGTTCATCCGTGTTCATCCGTGGCTAAAGTTCTTTCTTACCTCGGGCGCTTGCCGGTTGTCCCAGTGACTATGGATCATGAATTGCTTGACAACGCAAACATGATCTACCACAAGGGAGTCGTGAGTGGCTGCCTGTATCTAAGTACACAACAAAAAACTGGCTGTCGGCTGGGCTCGGCTATAATGGCCGTCGGCTTCTAACATGCCTGTTTTGGAGAGTGTGAACAGAAGCACGAATATGCCCGCGCGGACCAGCATTCTGATCATCGACGACAGCCCCATCGATCGCGATCTGTTCCGTCGCCTCCTGCAGCGCCGCAATGGGACTCTGTCTTTCGATTGGATCGAGGAAGAGCACGGCCGCGCCGGGCTCGATCAATTCCGCGGCGCGCACCCGGATTGTGTCCTGCTCGACCTCAACTTGCCCGATATGGATGGGCTGGAGGTGCTCCGCTCCATCCTGCAGGAGCCTGACCCCTGTCCGGTGATTGTGGTCACGGCGCACGGGAATGAGCGGGTGGCCGTCGAAGCGATGAAGTCGGGCGCCGCCGACTACGTGGTCAAGGGCTCTCTCTCTGAGGAAGGACTGTCTCACGTTATCGAGAATGCCCTGGAGAAACGGGCGCTCCAACGTAAGGTGGAACAACAGCGCCTCGCGATCGAAGAGCGCAATCGCGAGTTGGAATCGGCGCTCCAACGCGAACGCGACGCGCGCAATGCGGCCGAGCAGAGTGAATCGCGGTACAGGACCCTTGCCGAGGCAATGCCGCAGGTCGTGTGGACGGCGGACCACCCTGATGGCAATTGGGATTACGTGAACCAGAGTTGGTCGCGGCTGACGGGCGCCCCCCCTGACCGCGCGCTCGGGCTCGGTTGGTTGGATTTCATCGATCCCCAGGACCGCCCGCATGTGACGGAGTCCTGGGACTCGGCCGTCGCGAAGGTCGCTCCCCTGGAGGCGCAGTGCCGCGTCCGCTCCACCGGGGATACGTTCCGCTGGCAACTCATGCGCGCTTTGCCCCTGATGCAGGAAGGCCGGACTGTGAAGTGGCTCGGAACCCTGACCGATATAGAGGACCAGAGGCGGGCGGAGCGCCTGCTGCATCAACGCCAAAAGCTTGAGAGTATCGGCGTCCTGGCCGGCGGTGTTGCCCACGACTTCAACAATCTGCTCGTGGGCATCATCGGCGGAGTGACCTACGCCCTGGAAGTTCTACCACCCGACCACGAGGTGCGGCCAGTCCTCGAAATGGCCTTCAAAGCCAGCGACCGTGCCGCTCATTTGACCCGGCAGATGCTGGCGTACGCCGGAAAGGGTGGCTTCCAGGTGGAAAACGTCGATCTGGCGCAGATCGTGCGTGCGACCTGGCAGCTTATCCAGGCCTCCATACCGGGCTCCGTCGATGTGAAACTGAGGATTCGCCCGGACCTTCCTCCGATTCACGCAGATCCCACGCAATTGCAGCAGATCGTCATGAATCTGATCATCAACGCCAGCGAGGCGATCCCGGCCGGCCAGCAGGGAATCGTCATCGTCAGCACCAGCGTGGAACGAATCGATGCGCCATCATCCACCTGGAGCGCCGATCTCGATCCGGGCGACTACGTCGTGCTGGAAGTCAGCGACAACGGCTGTGGCATCGAACCGGCTGACCTCGGGAAGGTCTTCGACCCGTTCTTTACCACGAAGTTTATGGGCCGCGGCCTGGGGCTGGCGGCGGTCGACGGCATCGTTCGTAGAAACAAGGGTTCGATCGAGGTCGACAGCTCGCCCGGCAAGGGCAGCACTTTCCGGGTGCGGCTGCCGGCGTCGTCGCCGTCTCACGAAATCCGGGCGAGTGAGCCTCCCACGGAGCCGGGCAAGTCCTCCAGCGGCAGAATCCTCCTGGTAGACGACGAGCCGATCGTCTGTAACACCGCCCGCACCGCTCTGGAGCGCGCAGGGCATGTCGTTCAGGTGGCCACCGGAGGCCGGGAGGCTGTGGAGATGGTCTCCGCCTCGCCTCACGGCTACTCCCTCGTGTTGCTCGACCTGGGCATGCCGGAGTTCGATGGGGAGCAGACGCTGGATGCGATTCGCAGCATCAATCCCGGTTTGCCCGTGGTGATCTGTAGCGGCTACAGCGACGCCGACGTCCAAAGCCGCTTACGAGGTAAGCCAGTCACTGGCTTCTTGCAGAAGCCATTCGATTTTCGGACGCTGAAAAGCAAAGTCGCGGCGTGGTTGGGCCCTGGTTAGCCGGCCGCCTATGTACACGACTGGTCTCGATCCAGCCATTGCGGATCTGCTCGAATCCGCCGTACACGACCTGAGGGGTCCCGCGTCCCGGATCGGTCTGGTGTCCCAATTGTTGAACCGGAATGCCACGGCGCTCGACGCGGACGCCCGGACTCTGCTGCAGTATATCGAGGAGTCCGCCAACGCGGTCGGCGTGGTGGCGGCGGGGTTGAGCCGGTACGCGGAGATCTGCGCCCGCCCGCTCGAGCGCGAGCCGTTGGATTTTGGAGTGCCCGTCGCCGCTGCCATCGACAGCCTGCGGGGCGAGATCGAAAATGCCCGGGCGCAGGTCGACTGTTCCGCCTTGCCAACAGTGCCCGCCGACCGGTTCCTGATGACCTGGTTGTTCCAGGAGCTTCTGTCAAACGCCATCCGTTGCTGCTCTGAGGGCGCGCCCGAAGTGCGGATTTCGGCCGTCGCGAGCGGACCCGGAAGTTGGTATGTAGCGGTCTCGGACAACGGACCTGGCATCGAACCCGACATGGCGGAGAGGGTTTTCCGGCCGTTCAAGAAGCTGTCTCCCGGCGGCGGAGCAGGCCTGGGTCTGACGATCTGCCGCAAGATTATCGAGTTGCACGGAGGAAAGATGTGGATCGAACCTGGATGCCGCGGCGCTGAGTTTCGATTCTTTGTGAGCATGGAGGACGGCGGCAGGTGACTCTTCTGTCCGAAGTAACGCCGGCGCCGCTCCGCAAGATACCATTGGCTCGACCGCACGATTCGTGGCGACTATGGCACCGCTTGCTGACGCGCGCGGCTCGGTTCCG
>PMTT01000308.1 GCA_003167275.1 Bryobacterales bacterium
GGCAAGAATGCCCGTGTTACAGCAATCGGAAATTGACTTCGATGGTCGCAGCTACCGTCACGGGCTTGCCGTCCTTGTAGCCGGGCTTGAATTTCCACTGCTTCACAGCGTCAATGGCCTTCTCGTCCAGGCCTAATCCCAAGCTCCGTACGACCTTGATATTGCTGGCGGTACCGCTGGCGGTGACTTCGATCGAAAGCAGGACCACGCCCTGGTACTTGGCCTTGCGGGCCTCCTCGGAGTACTCAGGATCTTTCTTGGACAGCACGATGGGAGCGGTCACTCCGCCGCCTACGCGGTAAACCCCGCCGCCTACGCCGCCGCCTTCACCGGGGCCGAAACCACCACCTTTGCCGGAGCCGACGCCGCCGCCGGAACCCGAGCCGATACCGCCGCCCGATCCAGGACCATTCGACGGGGGACCACCGATTTTCGCAAGCGGATCGCCCCAGTTATCCGCCTTAACGTTCGGCAGACTGACGTCTGGAGGCGCGATGATGCTGGGTTCCATCGTGAGTCTGGGATTCGGGTTGTTGATGACCGCCATCGGGGGAGTGAATTGCCGCAAGGAGGCTTTCGGCAATTTGCCGAAGCTGGCCGGCAAAGGAGACCGGTCGCCGCCCCCACCACCGCCGCCCATGGCTTGCTTTTTGGGAGCCGCTTTCGGCGTGTATTCGTTCAAATCCGTGGGCATGATCAGCGTCATCGTCGACTTCACGGCATTCTGCACATGCTTGTTGGAAAAGACCGTAAAGAGAATCACAACCACAAGGACCTGGAACCCAGTGGACATCATGAAGGACTTCTTCTGGCGCCCATAGAGGCCCCAGATATCCTTCACCGCAACAGGCTTAGATGTCAACTCCAGAGGTGGCAGCTTGGGAGGGTTGAAGGTTTCCTTCAGGCTTCGGTAGAGAGACTGGTACCACGGATCCTCCACTTGCGAAACCAGAAGGCGCGACAGATGGTCGTCGGCGTTGTTATGAAATGGGTTGTTCGGTTGTGACAGGTCAGCCATTTTGATCCACCGATTCTCCTGGAGAACCGCTGCCGTACAGCTAATGGACGAATCAGGTAATCAATACGTTACGGGATTTGGAAAATCCGTCCCCAGGGATCTCAACGAGAATCTTACCATAGTTTCTGCTTCAGCGGCTTGTAAAACAACGAGATAACCGCCAAGTTGGGGATGCATTTACCCCCTCCTGCGATTCCAAAAATGGAATTTTGTTGAAAAATACATCGTTTCCGCGTGTTTGCTTAGGCCGGTGCGCTTCCGGCACAATCAAAGGTGATGCAAATCAAGATCGAACTAGTGCCATTAGACCTCCTGGAAGCCGACGCCTTGATTGTTCCAGTCTTCGAGGGGACGAAGGAGGAGCGATTCGGAGCCGGCGACCTCTTTGATGCTGGGGAAGTCTCCGGTAAGTCCCTGGAGTTGACACTTCTGCACCATCCGCCCGGAGTCGCTGCCAAACGCGTCCTGCTGGCCGGGGCTGGGAAGTCCGAGAAGTTCCAGCCTGCGGAGTTGCGCAAAGTAGTGGGAGCCGCCGTGCGGCTATTGAAATCGAAATCGGTCAAGAGGATCGCGTTTGGAATCGATCCGGACTACGCCACGGCGGATTACGTGTCCGCAGCGGTAGAAGGCGCGCTGCTGGGCGATTACGAGACGGATCGTTACAAGACCGGAAACGACAAGAAGTCCGTCGACGAGTTTCTGGTGGGCGCCTGGGGCACCGGGCCAGACGAGAGCCCAGCAGGCGTGTCCCGCGGGCGCATCCTGGGGGAGGCGCAAAACTTCACGCGTAGCCTGGTGAATGAGCCGGGCAACCTCCTGACGCCCGCCATAATGGCCGAGGCGGCACGGCAAATGGCGTCCGCGCACCAGTTGGAATGCCAAGTCCTGGATCGCGCGCAGATGGAGGAGTTGGGCATGCGGGCCCTGCTCGGTGTGGCGCAGGGGAGCGCCGAACCCCCGGCCTTCATCGTGATCCGGTATAAACCGGAGAAGGCCGAATCCGCGGCTCACCTGGGCCTGGTCGGGAAAGGTGTGACCTTCGACACCGGCGGGATCTCCATCAAGCCTGCCGACAGCATGGAGAAGATGAAGTACGACATGGCCGGAGGCGCGGCCATGCTCGGCGCCATGCAGGCGATCGCGCAACTCAAGCCCGCGATGGCAGTGTCGGCTTTCATCCCCTGCGTGGAGAACATGCCGGGCAGCCGCGCACAACGGCCGGGCGACATAGTGGCCGCCATGTCGGGAAAGACCATCGAGGTCATCAACACCGATGCGGAGGGCCGCCTGATCCTGGCCGATGCCCTCACCTACGCACGCCGCCAGGGCTGTACCCACCTGGTGGACGCGGCTACCCTGACCGGCGCGGTCTCGGTGGCGCTCGGCCACTTGAACGTGGGACTGTTTGCCAACGACGAAGGCATGCGCGACCGCGTGCTCCGGGCCGCCAAAGCCGAGGGCGAGCGTATGTGGACACTCCCATTGGAGGACGATTACAAGGATTACCTGAAGAGCGCCTTCGCAGACCTTGCGAACGTGGGCGGACGGTACGGCGGCGCGGTCACGGCTGCGGTGTTTTTGAAGGAGTTCGCCGAGGATACGCCCTGGGTCCATCTGGATATTGCCGGAACGGCGTGGCTCGACGAAAACAAGCCCTTCCTCGCGAAGGGCCCGACGGGAGTCGCCGTCCGAACCCTGACCCGCCTGGCGACCGACTGGAAGGACTGAGTCAGCGCGTAGGGTATGCTTTAGCTTGCCCCGGACAGGTTTGGCAAGCTAAAGCATGCCCCACGATAAATCCCCACAGCTTGACAGCCGCTCTGGGCTGGGCTCACCATATCTCTTATAGATGAGCGCACATACGCCGCCCGCCCAGCCGATAACCGTCTCCGATCAGGCTTGGGAGGCGATTGCCGGGGCTTACGATCTGCAGGTCCACGTAGCTCCCGACGTGATCGGGCGACGAATCGACGACCTCGATCTGGCCCATGAATTCCTGGCGCGCGGTCTGCGCGGGTTCGTCCTGAAATCCCACTACGTGCCCACGGCGGAGCGTGCCAAGGTCGTGACTAAGGCCGTGCCCGGGATCTCGGCATTCGGCGCGATTACGCTGAATCATGCGGTGGGCGGCCTCAACCCGGTAGCAGTAGAGATCGCGGGCCGCTCTGGGTGCAAGATCGTCTGGATGCCCACGGTGGATGCGGAAAACGAGACTGCCGGCTTGCCCACCGGAGGGAATAAGAAGCTGCCGTTCTGGGCGGAAATCCAGCGCGAGCTGGCAGGCATGGGAATCTCGCCGCCGCGCATGCGGGTGATCGATGAAACGGGCAAGTTGGTTCCGCAGGCGAGGATGTGCCTCGAACTGATCGGCCGCCACGACATGATCCTGGCTACCGGGCACCTGGGCTGCGGCGAGATCTTTGCACTCGTGCGGGCGGGCAAGGAGATGGGCTTGCGCAAGGTGCTGGTCACTCACGCCGAGTTCCCGTCGCAGAATCTCTCGGCTGACGAGCAAGCCGAACTGGCCGGGCTGGGCGCTGTGATCGAACACTGCTTCACTACGATGTTCACAGGCAAGGCCTCGTGGGAAGGCGTTTTCGAAAGCATCCGGCGCGCCGGGCCGGAGCGGTGCCTGCTCTCGACCGACCTGGGCCAGACCATCAACCCGCCGGTCTCCGAAGGTTTCGCGATGTTCGCGCAGAAACTGCTGGACGCGGGCTTTACCGTCGCGGAAGTCCGCCGCATGGCCGTGACGAATCCGGCCGCCTGGGTGGAATAGACAATCCATGGAAGATCACAAGACAGTGTTGGTGGTGAGCGCGCACGCGGCCGACTTCGTTTGGCGAGCCGCGGGGGCGATTGCGCTCTATTCGGAACGCGGCTACCGTGTGCGGATTCTCTGCCTTTCGTACGGCGAACGTGGGGAGTCGGAGCGGCTGTGGAAGATTCCCGGCATGACGGTGGAGCGCGTGAAAGAGGATCGCCACGCGGAATCCTCGCGCGCGGCGGAAATCCTGGGTGCGGAGATCCGGTTTTTCGATATGGGCGACTACCCGATCGAGCCGACCGCGGAGAAGATCGTCGAACTGGTGAACGAATTCCGCGAGCACAAGCCGGAGATCGTGCTGACCCACAGCTACGAGGATCCCTACAACCCCGATCACCCGATGGCCAACGACCTTACCCTGAAAGCCCGCGTGTACGCGCAGGCCTCCGGCTATCCGGCCAAGGGCAAGGGACGGCAGGACGACGCGCCGCCGGTATTCCTCTTCGAGCCCCACCAACCCGAGCAGTGCAATTTCAAACCGCAGGTGCTGCTCGACATCACGCCGGTATGGGAGAAGAAGCTTCGAGCAATGGAATCGATGGCAGCGCAGGAGCACCTGGTCCACTACTACACCGATCTCGGCAAACGGCGCGGTGTACAGGCGGTGCGTAACTCCGGACGCCGCGCGATCAAATACGCGGAGGCCTACCAGCGGATCTATCCGCAAGTCACGGACGTGCTTTCATGAGGCGCGTTGGCGGGGGCTTTCGGTAAGGAGAGATCATGGGACAAATCGTTGCGGCGGGCGCCACCGTACATGCTCCGCAGTTCTTCACCTATCCTCCAACCGAGGATTTCAAACAACTGGACGCCGGCATTGCGGCCATGCGGCAGCTCGGCCACCAGATGCTCGACGATCCAAAACCGGACGCCCTGATTGTTCTCGGCAGCGACCATCTGGAAACGTTTTTCCTCTCGGCGGCGCCCACGTTCGCCTTGATCTCAGGCGAGCGCATCAAGGCGGCATTTGCGGGGCGCACCTACGACCTGCCTTGCCATCCCATGGCGGAAGGCTTGCTGGATCACTTAGTGGATGCGGGCTTCGACATGGTCTATTCGCAGGATGCGGAACTGGGCCACGCCTTCGCGGCGCCCTTCGAGTGGGTGCGCGAGAAGCGCGACATCCCCGTGGTCCCGATCTTCGTGAATACTTACCTGCCCCCTCTACCCACGGCGCGGCGGTGTGCGGCGCTAGGCAAGGCCATTGCGGATTACCTCCAGTCCCGGCCGGAGCGTGTGGCCATTCTCGCTTCCGGCGGGATGTCCCACTATCCCGGCACGTGGAAGTACCCGAAACCCGCATATGACTTCGATCGCTGGGCGATCGCGCAGATGGAACGGGGTAACCTGGATGCCATTCTGAGCCTGACCAATCGCCAACTCGATGAAGTGGGCAACACGGAACTGCTGCCGTGGGCCGTCCTGTTCGGAGCCATCGGCGCCCAGCGCGGTGAACTGCTGACGTATCAGCCCACCTGGCATCACGGCCATGCGGTCATGCGGTTCCTTCCCGCTCCACAACGCGCGGCGGAAACCGAGGCCGTAGCGCCCTACGAGTTCTCAGGCCAGGTCAACGATTTCTACCGCCATCCGGCCCCGTCTTCCTACAACCTGAACAAGCTGCTCTTCGACCTGCGGCACGATGCCGATTTGCGGCGCCGCATGATCGAGAACCCGGCCGCAGTGGCGCAGGAGCGCCAGTTGACGCCGCGCGAGTCGGCGGTGATCGACACGCTGCTCGACGAGGACATCGACTTGTTGCGTAATGAGAAAGTACATCCGATTGTGGAAGCAGGGGCGCATCCGCTGGGCACGCTGATGTCGATTGTCGTCGTGCAGGCCGAGATTCGCCGCATGAGGAGGGAGGCCAAACCATGAGGCGTTTGGAAAACCGCGTCGCGGTAGTGAGCGGCGCAGCCGGAGGCCTGGGCCGGGCGATTGCGATTCGCCTGGCGTCGGAAGGTGCGGCGATTGAGATTCTGGACCGCAAAGATGCGTCGGAGGCGTGCGCGGAGATCGCGGCGTCCGGCGGCTCGGCCGAAGCGACTATCTGCGATGTCACCGATGAAGCGCAGATCTCGACGGCCGTTCACGGAATCGGCGAGAGACATGGCCAGGTCGACATCCTGGTGAACAATGCGGGCATTCTCTCCGGCCGGTCGCCATGGCACACCATCTCCCGCGCGGAGATGGAGCGGTTTGTGGATATCAATTTCCTCGGGTACTTCCTGGTGACCAAGGCACTGTACCCGCTGATCAGGAAGAACAGCACCGGGCGGATTATCAACGTGGCATCCAGGACCTATTTCCTGGCGAATCCAGGCCAGATGGCCTATGTTGCGAGCAAGGGCGCCGTTATGGGCATGACGCGCGTCCTGGCTAAAGAATGCGGAGACGACGGAGTCACTGTCAACGCCATCATGCCGGGCATGGTGGCAACACCCGGAACGACGGCCAACTCACAAGAAGAGGCCTTCAACCGCGTGATGATGAACCAATGCATCAAGAAGCGCGTGACGCCGGAGCACTTCGCGGCACTGGCAGCCTTCATCGCCAGCGACGACGCCGAGATGATCACCGGCCAGATGATTCTCTGCGACGGCGGAGGGTACCTGCACTGACGATTGCCGCAATGTGGGGCAGGTTGTCAANNGCGGGTTGGCAACCCGCCCGTTGACGTCGTGTGTCCGCTCGCGCCCAAACTGAACAGTATTGCGCCCAAGTCCTTACGTCCGCTTGGGAACCGAAATCGTGAGGTTCCGGAACCGGATACCCGTGGCGTGAGTGCCTTGCAGGTTAAATGGCCCCACGGTGTCCTCATTGCTGTCCAAAGCGCCGCCTGTGATTCCGGGAATCTCCTGGTTATCGATGATGGTCACGCCGTTGCGAACGATCGTCACCCACCGGCCCACTAGCGTGATGTCCATGGTTTCCCACTCGCCCGGTTTCTTCGGCACGTCCTTAGACGGGGCCAGGTAACCGTAGATCGAGCCCATCCCGTGCAACTTATCGTTCACGCCCTCATGTGCGTACTCGATCTGGACCTGATACCGCCCGCGCAGGAAAATGCCGGTGTTGACCCCATCGGGACAGTTGAATTCCAGGTGCAGCTTGAAGTCGTCGAATTTGCCGGTGGTGCGCAGATTCGAGCCGGGCGCCTTGTTCACCAGTTCGCCGTTCTCCACCACCCAGTGATTCTCCTCGGGAGTTCCAGGCGCCCACCAGGTGAGATCCTTGCCGTTGAACAGGGCCTCTGGGGGCATCCAATTCTTGGGCGGCTTGGTCTTCAACTCCGGTGCGCGCACTCCGGCGATCTGCCCCTGCACTTCCTTCCCGCGCATGACGGCGCCGGTGATCACATTACTCTTGATATTCATGTCCCATGTGATGGCCGGACGATCCTCCGCGGCCGGAGAAATCGTGACGATCAAATGGTTGCCTTCAACCTTGACCTCATGGGCGGGCCGCACGCTGCCGCCCCGCGGCTGGATCCGCGCTTCAGGTTTGCCATCCTTATCGACTACCTCGACCCACGCCGGATACACCGCGCTGGAAGTCTTCACCGTAAGGTCCCATCTGCCCGCAAAGGGGTCCTTGCCCGCTGCCCCAAGCAGAAGTACGGACGCGGCGAGCAGAATGCAGAACTTTCTCATGCCTGCATTGTGCGGCTAAAAGGAGAAGATAGCAAGGCGAAAAGAGCTATCGAGTCGGATCCGCCCGACCAGGTATGCTTGACAAGAGTATCCTGAATTCAAGAACAGGCCCCAATCCCCATGAACCTATTCACAAGAGTCTGTCAGTGCGCCGCCGTTGGGGTGGTGCTCTTCGCGCAGGACGTCAGGCAGGCTGCCACGCTGATCCAGCCCCACGATCTTCAGGCCGATATCGCCTTTCTCGCTTCCGACGATCTTAAGGGCCGCGACGCCGGAAGCGCGGAAGATCACATCGCCACGGAGTACATCGCGGCGGAGTTCATGCGGCTGGGCCTCAAACCCGTGGGCGACAACGGCACCTACTTCCAGAACATGGAGATCGACACCGCCCAGGTCGATCGCGAGCGGACCACCTTCACCGCCAGGATCGCGGGAGTCGAGCACCGCTACGAGTTCAACAAAGATTTTCGCTGGTCGCGGCAGAGCCTCCACGCCGCATCCGCCTGCGGCGGAATCGCCTTTGCCGGATACGGCATCAACGCTCCCGAATATGGCTATAACGATTTCGACGGCTTCGACGCGAAGGGCAAAGTGGTGCTGGTCTTGAGCCGCGAACCACAGGCGAACGATCCAAACTCGAAGTTCATGGGCACGTGGGACACCTACCACGCATTCAATTGGGAGAAGGTCGAGGAACTGCGCAAGCGTGGAGCGGCCGGGCTCCTGCTGGTTCAGGACCGTGTCCGGCGCGATTTCAAGCAGACTCCCGCAAGCTCGCCAAGGCCGAGTGGCGGCCCCGATTACGCTCTCGCCGGTCAGATGTGGGACATTCCGACCTTCACGATACCGCGCGAGGTCGCCGACCAGCTCCTGGCGCCTGGCGGCAAGACTATCGACGGGCTCCAGACCGAAATCGATCGAACCTTGCGGCCAGCTTCGCTCGAAGTGCCCGCCAGTTCGGCGTGTATGACGAAGTCTTTCGATGGTCTTCAATCCCATCCGGGACGCAACGTAGTGGCTCTGCTCGAAGGCTCGGACCCCAAGCTCCGGTCGCAGGCGATCCTCGTCACGGCGCATCACGATCACATGGGCATGTCGAACGGCCACATCTACAACGGCGCGGACGACAACGCTTCCGGAGTCGCCGGACTCCTCGAAATCGCCAAAGCATTCGTGCGCGGCAACCTTCATCCCAAGCGCAGCGTGCTGTTTGTCGCCTATGACGGCGAGGAGCGGATCTTCCTCGGCTCGTATTACTATGTGACTCACCCCATCGTTCCGCTGGACCAGACCGTGGCCAACCTCAATATGGACATGATCGGCAGGAATGAGGATGACGCCAATTGGCCCGTCCCGCCGGATGGCAACGTGAATATGGTGAACGTGCTAGGCACACGCTACAATCCGGGCCTGAAGAAGATCATCGAGCAGGAAAATCAGCAAGTCGGTTTGAAACTGGATTACAAGATGGACGTGGTGGACCCGGATTCGCTATGGTCGCGCAGCGATCACTTCTGGTTCGCGACGCTGCACATCCCACAAGTCGAATTTCAGACCGGCCTCCATCCGGACTACCATACCGACCGCGACACCTGGAACCGGATCAATTATCCAAAGCTGACGAAAATCGTGCGCCTGGCGTTTCTGTCGGTGGAGGCGATGGCGAATTCGGCCGAGAGAGTGGCCTTTGTTCCCGCCGGCGTTGCGGCGCATTGATGCCGAAAAATTGGAGGCGCGATTCGGGATCGAACAAATAAAGGTTTGCAGACCTTGGCGTCATAGCTTCGTTAGAACGTGTTTTCAATCGCATAGACGAGGCACGTTTCGGAATCGGGTCAAATCTGGGTCAAATAGGCCTGAAATCCGCGCAGGCGCCGCCTTCGTTCGCCGCCTTTTGCGAGATGCCCGAGAGTGTGACAAAGTAGAAAGCAGGAGCCGGCTTTATGGCAAGCAAAACCGCAGCGACGAATGGGACGCATCGGAAGGGTCCGGTACGCAAGACTGCTGGCGCCAAGCGACCTGTCCGCCGCCGCGAAAGCTGGAAAAAGGTCTTGGAGCGAAACCTCATTCTTGAGGGTATCTCGCCGGCCGAGGCGAAGGAACTTGTCGCCCTCGCCGCGGAATAGCTGGTGTCACAACTGACAGACGTCCGCGAAGAGATCCAGGCGTGGATCGACCATTTGAATCAATACAACGATATCGCCGAGCGGAGTCTCCGGCGGTACCGGGATTTGTCGTTGAGCCGCGCATTTGCCCGAACGCTCCTGGTAGGAGAGAAGGCCCGCCTCGGCGGCCACGAGTCCTGGATCGCGAATCTGCGCGAACTGGACGGCCGCGAATTTCCAACCGTCATGGCCGTGAATAAACGGATTCGGTGCGGGCGAAAGCTGCGCGTATTTGTCGGGCATCGATTCACACCTGTCGTCACCAGAAACCTCCGCCACAATCTCCAGATCGTGCTCCGGCCTTACGGAATCCGCCCGGTCTACTCCGACTCCGATATGCCGAATGGTCCGGTGTTCGAGACCATCCTGGAGCGAATCCGCGCCGCCGACTTCTCCATATTCGACGATCGCGAGACCGAGGTCCGGCCGAACGTTTTGATCGAGCTCGGCGCGGCAATCGGCATGAGAAAGCCGTATTTCTATTTCAACTACGGCAATAAACGCACTGTCAAGATCAATAACAAACACGAGTCGATTACCACGGCCAGCGATCTCGCGGGCATGCTGTATCTTCCCTACACCAGCTATCGCGGACTCTTCGTGGAATTCGCTCGCCGCCTGCCCGGTTTCCTTGTGGATCGATCGTTGGCCAAACAGGATCCACCGCAACGCCACAAGCGCGGTTGAGCGCGGAGTGGAACTGCCAGGGTTGATGGCGACCCCTCGGCCCCTCAAACACGAAACTCCCAGACGGTTGCCCGTGGCCGACAACCCCAGACGGTCCCCGAACCCGTGTCACGACTTTGGCCTGTTGCATATACTGGTTCGAGCACCCATGAATCGCATCCTTCTTTATGCCATTTCCGCCGGATTGATCGCCCTGGGCCTGATGATCGCCCAACAGACTCCGGCCCCCCGGTTGACCGCCGACACAGTCCGCGGGCTCGAAGTGCGGAACATAACCGGGACTTTCAGCTCCGGGCGCATCGCCGACGTCGCCGTCGATCCCAAAAACCGCAGCACTTGGTACGTGGCGACGGCCTCGGGCGGACTCTGGAAAACCACCAACCACGGAATCTCCTGGCAACCGATCTTCGACGATGGCGGCTCCTATTCGCTGGGATGCGTGACAGTGGACCCGAAGAACTCCGACGTCGTCTGGCTGGGCACCGGCGAGAACCAGAGCCAGCGCGCCATCGGATACGGCGACGGCATCTATAAGAGTGTCGACGCCGGCAAAACGTGGAAGAAGATGGGGCTTCCGAACTCCGAGCACATCGCCAAGATCCTGGTCGATCCGCGCAATTCCGATGTGGTCTTCGTGGCGTCGCAGGGACCGCTGTTCTCCCCAGGCGGTGACCGTGGCCTGTACAAGACTACCGACGGCGGGCAGACCTGGAAGCCGCTGCTGCAGATCAGCGAGAACACCGGCATTACGGATCTGGACATCGATCCACGCAATCCCGATGTGATGTACGCGGCCGCCTACCAGCGCCGCCGGCACACCAGCATCATTATCGCGGGCGGTCCGGAGTCCGCGATTTTCAAGACCACCGATGGCGGCGCCCACTGGAACAAGCTGACCGAGGGGCTTCCAAACGTGGATACCGGGCGCATCGCGCTGGCGGTGTCCCCCCAAAAGCCCGACGTCGTCTATGCCACCGTCACCACTTCTCGAACCGATAAGATGACTGGCTTCTACCGGTCGGAAGATGGCGGCGGGCACTGGACCAAGATGAGTGACTACATTGTCCAGGACCCCGAGTATTACGGCGAGATCTATGCCGATCCGTTCGTCTTCGACCGCGTGTACACCATGGACATGGCGATCCATGTGACCAACGACGGCGGCAAAACGCTGCCTGTGGCGGGTTTCCAGATTCACTCGGATAACCACTCGCTCACCTTCGACCCGACCGACGCCAACCATCTGATGGTGGGCAACGATGGCGGGCTCTACGAATCCTACGACCACGGCCACACCTGGCGGCACTTCAACAACATTCCAGTTACGCAGTTTTACAGGGTGTCGCCGGATAACGGACTGCCGTTCTACAACGTCTACGGCGGCGCGCAGGATAACGGATCGCAAGGCGTGCCGTCGCGCACCGTGAACCGCGTGGGCATCCGAACCAGCGACTGGATGAACACCGGCGGCGGGGACGGATTCCAGTCACGCGCCGATTGGGACGATCCCGACACCGTCTACACCTGTTCGCAGAACATCTCATGCGTGCGGCTGGACCTGAAGACCGGCGTCAGCACGCCGATCCGGCCGCGCTTCGGCGCGGAGGATGGCAGTCTGCGGTCGCGCTGGGATATTCCGTTTATCGTCAGCCCGCACTCCCACACCCGCCTGTACATCGCGGCCAACCGTCTGATGCGCAGCGACGATCGCGGCAATACCTGGAAGTTGATCAGCCCCGATTTGACGCGCCAGATCGATCGCGACACGATCCCTGTTATGGGCAAGGTTTGGGGACCCGATGCGGTCTGGAAGAATATGTTCACAGACTCGTACGGCAATGGGACGGCGGTGGCCGAGTCGCCGGTCAAGGAGGGCGTTCTGTTCGTAGGCACCGACGACGGACTCATTCAAATCTCGGAAGATAGCGGCGCCAACTGGCGGAAAGTCGAGAAGTTTCCCGGAGTTCCCGATCTGACCTATGTCACTGACGTCTTCCCTTCCCCACTCGATGTCAATACCGTGTTCGCGACGTTTAACGACTTCCATCGGGGGAACTTCAAGCCCTACGTGTTGAAGAGCACGAACCTTGGAAAGACCTGGACTTCCATCAGCGGCGACCTCCCGGATCGCGATCCGGTGTGGACCGTGGTGCAGGACCACATGAATCCGAACCTGTTGTTCGTCGGGACCGAGTTCGGCTTATCGTTCACAGCCGACGGCGGCCGGCACTGGGTGAAGCTCAAGTCGGGCATTCCGACTATCACAATTCGCGACCTGGAGATCCAGAAGCGCGAGAGCGATCTGGTGGCGGCGTCCTTCGGGCGAGGCTTCTTCGTGCTGGACGATTACTCGGCTCTGCGGCAACTGACTCCCGAGACACTCGCCGCGGAGGGCACACTCTTCTCCGTGGGCCGCAAAGCCAGGGCGTATGAGGAGATCGGTTACTACCGAGCGCAAGGTGATAATGCCGCTTCGCCGAACCCCCCGGCCGGCGCGCTGCTGACTTACTATCTACGTGAGGATCTGGCCGGCGCGGAAGGGCAAAACGGTCCCAAGATCGTGTTGACGGTGACTGATTCAAGCGGCAAGACGGTCCGGCAACTGGACGCATCCAGCAAGGCGGGCGTGCACCGGACCCCTTGGGATCTGCGCGAGGCGGCGCCTCAGAATCCGCAAGGCGGGCCGGGGAACCGCGCCGGGACAGCAGGCGCGCGGGGGACAGAGGGCTCCGCAAACGGTGGCCGACGGAGAGCAGGAGACCGAAGCGCCCCCGCAAGGCGGGCGTGGCGGCGGGCGTGGAGGTTTCGGAGGCCGTGGTGGCCGGTCGAGCCCGATGGTCAAGCCCGGGACTTACCAGGTGGTGTTGGGGAAGTCGGTGAACGGCGTGGTGACGCCGCTGGGGAAGACGCATACCGTGGAAGTAGTGCCGCTAGAACCATCGAATCGGTAAGGAGTTCCGTGGCGCATGCTTTAGCTTGCGCATTCAAAAAGAACAACAAACCAAACGACGGGCAAGTTATAACTGCTGACCGCTCACGGAGTAAGTCGCGGTTCTAAGCAAAGTGCTCGACGGCTCGCGTTCCGCCCGGAGCTTAATGGCGCGTAGCCACATGTAGCGGATGAGGGAGCTTCCCGGATAGATCATGCGCCAGTATGTGGCAAAGCCACGGAGCAGGTGGGTGCCTTCGGCGAAGACGCGCGTTTCGGTGGTCAGGATGCAGTGGTCGGCATCCAGTTCCTGGATGCGGAAATTCATAGCCATTCTGATGAGCGGCGGTTGGCCGAGAGCCTTGAATTCTTCGGGCGTTTTTGCAATGCGAGTGCCGCCGCCGAATCCGAATACGATTTCACGGCCGGGTTCGTTGGCCAAGCTCTGCCACCAACCGGTGGTGAAGCCCTGGAGCATCGGCCGGCCTTCAGGCAGGGCTTTGAGCCCCCGAATGCGGATCAGCGTGTTAAAGAACCGCACTTCTTCCGGGCAGACTTCACGGATGGCCCGGTCGACGCGCTCTTTGGACGCGCCGACGGTCACGCTGTGAAACTCCCTGAATTGGAAAGCCGGCATGAATTCGTCGAAGTGCGTGCGGGCGGGCTCCACGCGCGTTTCGGTGACGGGCATATAGACGCCGGCTCCGAATAAGAGGAGACCGAAGATGAGCGTGAGAAGTCCCTGCTTCCGGGTGCGAATGCGGAGGAAGCGGAGAGGGATCAGGATCGATAGGACTCCGGCCAATGTGACGGCCAAGCCTGCGTAGAGGAAGATTCCCCCGAGGATGGTCATGGAGAGCCTCGCGTGTGAGAAGCATACGCCGGCGAAGAGACTTCGCCGGGCCGATCCTGGCGCGACGGACAAAGGACCGCTTCACAGGCCAGGATTTCCGTTTGGACATCCTGGCCAGAGGTTCATTATACATCAAGCCATCTTTTGGGAGCCGTTTTACCGATTCCAACCGGAGCTGGGTGGACACCATGACGCTATCGTCTGCTGTTACCCGCTCCGGCGGCCGACGTTTCTCTACGTTTCTCTTACCTCGTCTTCCGGCTGGAATACTTATTCAGTTCTGCCAGCAGTTTGGCCGCCGCCTCCGGGGTCCTGGCGCCGCTATCCAGAATCGCTTTGCTGTTCCAGCGCTGGCCATACATGGTTTCGTTCTCGTCGATATCATTGCGCAAGGTGGCGCCGTCCAGCGACACACCGGCGAATAGCCCTTTCGACCGGGACCAGGACAGAATCTCCGCAGTGACCAGTGCGTCCGTCTGGGCGCTGGCGTCGCGGCCTACCGGACCGGCGGCGGCGGTGGCTTCCGCACCGATGGTGAACTTACTGGCGGTGAGCTTCTTCATCCCGCGCTCATTCATCACCAGCAGGACCACGTCGCTGGAGGAAAATCCGATCTGCAAGCCGAAACTGCCGCCCTCGATGCGGATGGCCGCCGGCGGTCCCCATCCCTCTCCGCTCGGGGTACGGCATAGCGCGAAACCCCGTCCGTACTTTCCGCCGAAGCCGAACGCGCCTTTCTTCAGTCCGGGTACCAGCACGATGCACTGGGACTTATTCAGCAGGTCCTGCGGAATCGATTTGTCGGGCGCCCCCATGATTTCGGAAAAGAGGCTGGCCGCATCGTCCAGACGGTCGGCGTTCTTGGTTTTGTCGTCTTTGGCGAGCAACGGCGCGCATCCAATCGCCAGGGCAAGAGTGTACGTGAGCAAGCGCATAGTTCTATCGTATCGCAGCGCGGTAGAGGACGATCACTTACGGTCGCCGGATTGCCTGGGGCGGTCGGCGACGAGGCTCCACGGAACCGAGGCTGAATATGAACAGAATAGCCCGCAAGCGGGCTCGACACGCGGAGCCGAATGTCCCACCGGTGCTGAGATTAGCGCTCCGTGAAGTGTGCGTAGTACCCCGTCTTGGCACGAACCGACAGGCCCGTCCCTGCCGTGCCAGGTTTCACCCTGATCACGAGCTTGTGGAAGGAATCGTCGGCTTCGGGATTCGTTGAGTGGTAACCCAGTTCGTAGGAAGACCGTAACTGTTCCCCGATCTCCTTGAAGTTCTGCGCCAGCCCCCTCTCGCGGGCGTCGTAATCCGCCCCGCCGGTCTCCCGCGCGATCCGCGCCATCACGCTCGTGCCGTACTTGTTCCGCGCGTTGAGCTGGCCGTTCCTCACGTCGGTGTAGCGGATCGAGAAAAGCAGCACATTGTTGGTTTGGGCCGCTTCGATGGCGTCCATCATGTGGTGGGCGCTGGCGTTGTCCTCGCCGTCGCTAAAGATGATCAGCGCCTTTCGGCCGCGCTCCACGTTCGATAGCATTTGCCTGGCGGAATGGTAGATCGCATCGTAAAACGAAGTGCCTTGCGTGCGGATCTCGCGCGGGCCCAGCATGGGGTAATCGGCCTTGTGGCCGGTTCCCTCGAATCCTTCGAGGGCATCGGCCAGGAATTTCGCCGATTGCGAGTAATCCGTCACCAACCGCGGGTTGCCCGCGAAACACACCAGAAACGCGCGATCCCGCGGAGTCAGCACCTCCGACAGAAACGTCTTCAGGTCTTTGTGGTGCTGCTTGACGAACGACCCCTGGCTGCCGCTGATATCCACCACCAGCCCGAGGTTCAGGGGGACATCCACGCTCCGGGCGAAAAACGCGATTTTCTGCGGAACGCCATCTTCGATGACCTCGAAATCGTCCTGCGTGAGGTTCGTGACCAGTTTCCCGGCGCTATCGCGGACCGAGAATCCCACGTTGACCAGTTGCACGTCGACGCGAAAGGGCGTCTGGGCCACGCACGGCGCAAGAAGGCACGCCAACACCCATAAACGGCTCGGCTTCATAACTCATTAAACGCCCGCCACGCGCCGCGGGATGCAGGAATTCCGCTGTGACACGGGCANNATGGGCGTTCGTTTCTTAATTGCCACGGTGCCGGCCGCCTTCGTAGCCGTAATTCTGCTGATCGGGCTGCCGGCGCAGGCGCAAGTCCCCGCGCCTGAGTCGTCCCGCCCTGCTCGAGTGATGCCACCTCCACCGATGTTCAGCCCGTGGTACGCCGAGGCCTTACGCGACATCTTGAAACTGGAGGAGGGGGATGTCGCCCGCCTCGAACAGAACCTCGCGGTGAATCCGGAGGACTTCCCGACGCGCCTCAAGCTGATGGCGTACCATCTGCGCGCGGATCGGTCCAGCCATCCGGACGATCACTCCAAACGCCTACGGCACGTGCTCTGGCTGATTGAGCATCACCCCGATTCGGAGCTTCTCCACTCCTACGTGTCGCGCTTCTCAAAAGGCGAACTGGCGCCTCCAGACTATCGGCGCGCCGCCGCCCTCTGGGAGGCCGCAGCTAAAGCGAACCAGGCCGACGCAGCGGTCGAATGGAATGCCGCGTCGTTCTTTCAGGATCTCGATCCCGAACTCTACATGCGGCATCTGGAAGCTACCGCCGCGGCCGACCCGAATCATCCATTCGCCCTGCGTCCCTTGGCGTTTCTCTATGCCCTCTCGATTCTGGAGCGCGGGCCGCTGGCGTCGCACGCGCAGGCCGGATTGGAGGCGTCGAGAAACATGTGGGTGCTCAGCAACGCCGCTTACATGCTTCAGAGCCAATACAATCAGACGGTCCAAAGGGGAGCACCGAACCCGCGCGCGGCGGAGCTGGCAGAGCGCTACTTCCTGCGTGCCAAGGCTCTCGATCCGAAGCTCGACCGGCAGGCGATCCTGCCACAACTCGACGCGGAGGTGACGGCGCATGCGCGGGAAACTGAGCTGCGCGCCGAGCGGGATTTTCAAGCGCGCGCCGAGGCGGCGATCGCCAAGATCCGTCGTCTCCCGGTGGAGGCATTCCCCGAACTCCCGCCAGTGGTTGCCGGAGTGCTGCGGGCACGGAACTGCAGGGCGCCCCAACCCTCTTCCGGCGGCGTTCCGCGAAACGTGATTCGCGGCGAATTCTTCGCCAAGGGAGAGGCCGGTTGGGCGGTCTTGTGCTCAGTCAACAACCGGACGGCGCTGATCGCTTTCCGCAACGATCGCGACACTAACCCGGACACGCTCACTACCGGCGAAGACCGGGACCATCTACAGGGGCTGGACGCAGACCACATCGGCTACTCGCGGGAGATCACCGCCGTCGGGCGCGACTTCATCATGGGCCACTACCGCGCCTACGGCGGTCCCGAGCCGCCGCCCATCGACCACCATGGCATCGACGACGCGTTTCTGGGGAAGGCTTCGGTCACGTGGTATTTCGATAAGGGTAAGTGGCAGCGGTTACAGGGGGCGGATTAGGGTTTCGAATTTGCCAGATGTATATGCCAGATATATACTGGTGAAGTGGAACGTAAAGACCCGCTGGATGGCTGTACCGGGTTTGAATGGGAGGAAGCCAACGAAAATAAGAACTGGGACCGGCATCGGGTCAGGGCGGAAGAAGCCGAAGAAGTGTTCTTCAATGAACCCCTGGTAGTTGGCAGCGATGTTCGTCACTCTAGCCAGGAGAAACGGTACTACGCGCTTGGGCAGACCAACGCCGCGCGGCACCCTTTCGTTGCGTTCACGATCCGCGGTGCGCTGTTGCGTGTCATTTCCGTTCGAGACATGAGCCGAAAAGAAAGAGATGCCTATGGCAAGCGTGAAGAAGATGCCAATACCTGAGTTTCGAACTGAAGACGAGGAGCGCGAGTTCTGGGCCGAACACGATTCGACGAAGTTCATCGATTGGCAGGCTGCCCCGCGTCGCAAGTTTCCGAACCTCAAGCCCACACTGCGGACCATTTCTTTGAGGCTGCCCGTTTCCATGATCGAGGACCTCAAAGTCCTGGCGAACAAGAAAGACGTGCCCTACCAATCGCTGCTGAAGGTGTTCCTTGCCGAACGACTGGAGAAGGAACGCCGGCGTGCATAGGCGACACGCCGTATCTTGGGCATGTGCCGCCGTTCGAAACCTCAGCCGCACCCGGGAAGGCCAAGCTGAATGCCTGAGATCGATCTATTCCGGGTTACGCCTGATCAGGCGCAGTTCCGGCTCGCGCGGATCGGTCTTCGACACGGAACTGGAAAGCATCTTGTTGGCGTTGAGGTAGCTGAGGAACCTCATCTGCTCGCGTGCTTGTTGCTTGCGGACGGCGTGCAGTTCGGGAACGGGCGACCGGCCCACTCCATAGTTCCAATCGAGGCGCACGAAGGATTCCTCGCCTGAACTCACATCGATGGCCACTGGTACGCCCTTCGCGGGGCTCAGCGTATATCGGCCTGGTGGGACATTGATCGCGAAGAACATCCCCTGTTTCAGTTCGGCGACCACGGCGTCGCCGCACGAGATCGGAAGCCACTTATTTGCAGCCGTTAGACGCTGTGCGTATACGTAGATTCGCCCAGTGTCTTCTGCCGCGAAAGAAAACGGCGCTGTCAGGGCTACAGCCGTGACGACGGCGAGAGCGCAATTACTTCCCATCTACCGCAAAGGGTACCACGCAAGTGTTGAAAACGAGGCCAGAGCCGGCTGAAAGCCGGCTCTGG
>PMTT01000222.1 GCA_003167275.1 Bryobacterales bacterium
TGCACCGACCAGGTCAGAGTCGAACTCTGTCCGGGCAGGATGGATGCCGGAGTAGCGCTGAACTGTGTGATCTGGATCTGAGCCGGTGAAGCGGCCGATACCGAAGTGGACGCCGAAGCTGACAGACCGTCCGTATTCCTCACCGTCAGCCGGAAGCTGTAGGACTGTCCGGCAGCGGCCGTGAAGGTGGCGATCGCGGCGGTCGCATTATTGATCGCAACCGAGGGACCGTCGATCTGAGCCCAGCTAAACGTCAACGTCTCGCCGAGCGGATCGGACGAACCGGAACCGTTTAGGGTGATCGTTCCCGGCGGTACATTCACGCGGTTCGGACCAGCGTCCGCAACCGGCGGGCTGGCGCCGACGCGCCGCGTGCCGATCTCGTAGCGGATGCGGGGAATATCCATCGGGACGGGAGTCTTAAGCTTGCCGTACTCGCTCGCCTTGATGAAGTTGCCCACTTGCAGACCGACCTTCAGTTCGCCGCTGCCGGCGGCGCTGACGAGCGACTCGTTATAAGCACCGCCGACCGTAAAGGCGACGTGTTCCGTGATGGGCTGCACCAACGTGAGGTTGGCGCCCGGGCGGGCCTTGTGGACCTCGCGCAGTTGCAGGTAGGCCAAGTCGCCTTCGAAGCGCGCGTCACCCCAGGCGTTGAACAGGAAGTTCACGCCTTGCTGGTTGACTACCCGAGCGTAAGTCTCCAGAAACGCGCCCGGCGCCAGCGTGACACTGTTGAGGACCGCGTAATTCTTGAATCCGCGGGTGACGAAGGCGCCGATGCGGCCGCCGTCGAAGAGATAATCCACCAGGAACGCCGCCTGGCCCAGCGATCCGCCGCTCTGATACTGGCCCAGATCGAGCCACTTGACGCTGGCGAATCCGCCGGCCTGTACGTTGCCCCAGCGGTTCACGAGACCGACATCGAATTGGCCTTCTTTGCGGCCCGGATAATACATGTACTCGCCCTGGGCCTGCACGGCGTGCGTGCCATCCCCGCCGAACGGCGAGAAGAACTGGCCACGCCCCTGAAACGTGAAGTCGCCCGAACGGCCGGCTCCGAACGTAGGACCGATGTTCAGCCCCAGCAAGGAGAATTTCTTGTTGCGCCGCTGTGCCTCTTCGAGCGCGCCCTGGGCTGCCCCTTCGGCCTGCGTGTGAGCGATGTCCGTGGTCTGTTGTGCGGTGAGCGGCTTGGGTAAGTTCGCCACCAGGTCGCGCAGCATGTTGTGCTGATTGCGCAGATCGTTGAATTCGGCCTTCAACTGGTCGTTTTCGCCCTGCAGGCCCTTCAATGCGGCCAAGATGTCATCCAGCTTGTCCAGCCGTTTGAGGATCTTGTCACAGCATTCTTCCTGCTTCTTCATGAAGTCCTGGAGGGCGTTGAGGACATCGTTGATGCCGCCTTCCTTGATGAGCTTGCCTTGTCCGTCCGTCACCGTGAGGACGACGCGGCGGTTCATGAAGCGCCCCTCTTTGGTGTTGTTATCGACTTCCGGTGCGCGTTTGCCGTCGCCGGCGGTCGAAATCTGGTCTGCTGCGGCTCCGTACTTCACCAGAAACGCCTTGACGGCTTCAGCGCGCTTGAGCGCCAGTTTATCGTTATAAGGAGCGGAGCCAACGTAATCCGTGTGCCCCGTGACTTTCACGCGATAATCCTTATGCTGGGTCAGCAAATCTGCCAGGCGCAGCAGGCTCGGATATCCGTCTGAAAGAATCGAGGAATTGAACTCAAAATTGATCTCTTCCCAATCTTCCTTAGTTTGACCGCCGGTGTTCAACCCCTGACCGAACAGACAGGACGCCATCAGCCCGAGCGCGCCTATCGCTGCTAGTTTCTTCATTGTCTTCAAACTCTCCTCAACTTTTATCCACATGTGCGAGAAAACCGAAACTCATTGGGAACCCTTTTCACTCCGCTCGCTCGCGGTGTTTCCGTCCGCTTACTTTCACGGCGTTGTTAAGGTCCCCAACAGCGTGCCAGGAGTACCATACTTCCCGGCTGGGGCCACAAGTCTGGGCCCAAAAGCGCAGTTAAGAATAGAATACACCGGAACTCAGCGGTATCTGCAAGAATTCCAGCAGGTTAGTTCCTGGTACGAGGTGTTGCCCAGTACAAAACTGCATCTGAAATTGCGACAATAAACATGGTGAGGCTGCCGGACGGGTGGTCGCTCCCGGCAACGGGGGAGGAAAGTCCGGTCTCCATAGGGCAACGTGCCGGCTAACGGCCGGGGGAATCGCAAGGTTCTACGGAAAGTGCCACAGAAAATATACCGCCTTGCCGCAAGGTGAGGTAAGGGTGAAATGGTGCGGTAAGAGCGCACCGCGGCAGGAGTAATTCTGCCGGCAGGGAAAACCCCACGTGGAGCAAGACCAAATAGGGGAGGAGGGGCTGCCCGCCCCGCTCGACTTCCGGGTAGGTCGCTAGAGCCGGTCAGTAATGTCCGGCCCAGATGAATGACTGCCGCCCGCAAGGGTACAGAAACCGGCTTATAGTCCGGCAGCTTGCAACCGAAAGCCACGTTCTTAGGGGTCGCCACAATCAAAGACCTCCGGCATGGCCGGATTTCTACAGCGGAACCGACAGAAGATCCCCGTGGCACGGACATTCTCGACTACGCTGGTGTTGGCTGCCGCAGGAAAAACCAACACAGGCATGAATGCCCGTGCCACATAAGTGCTAAGCTCTGCCTTATGGTTCGTCCAATCGTTGGGTTCCTGCTGGCGGCGGCGTGCTGGGCCCAGCCAGGGCAGCAGGCCACGCCCCAATATCCCTCACCACCGGTGGAGGGAGACTGGATCGCTCACGATTTTGTCTTCAAATCCGGAGAAAAACTGTCCGAATTGCGCCTCCATTACACCACTGTGGGCACAATTTCCCGAGATTCATCCGGCCACGTAAGCAATGCCGTCATCATTATGCACGGCACCGGAGGCAGCGGGCGCGCTTTTTTGGGTGCCGGCTTCGGCGGCGAACTGTTCGGCAAGGGCCAGCCGCTGGACGTGAGCACCCACTTCATCGTCCTCCCCGACGCCATCGGGCACGGCAAATCGAGCAAGCCCTCGGACGGCATGCACATGAAATTCCCGCATTACGACTATGAGGACATGGTGCATGCCGATTACCTGCTGCTCCACGATGGACTGGGCGTGGACCATTTGCGGTTGGTGATGGGCACCTCCATGGGCGCCATGCACACCTGGGTTTGGGGCGAGATGTATCCCGATTTCATGGACGCGCTGATGCCGCTGGCCAGCGCTCCCGTGGAGATCGCGGGCCGTAATCGGATGTTTCGGGCCATGATCATGCAAGCCATCAAGGCCGACCCGGATTGGAAGGACGGAGAGTACACTACCCCGCCAGTCAACGGGCTGGTTGCCGCGCAGTACGCGTTGTGGATGATGACCAGCAGCCCCCTGCAACTGCACAAGGCCAATCCGACGCACGAAAAAGCGGATGCCGCGGTGGCCGCGCTTCGCCAGCGCGCCGCCCGCACCGACGCCAACGACATGCTCTACCAGTACGATTGTTCGACCGACTATAATCCGTCGCCGCTGTTAGAGAAGATCCGGGCGCCGCTGTGGGCCATCAATTCCGCGGATGACGAAGTCAATCCGCCGGAATTGGGCATCCTGGAGCGCGAGATCAAGCGCGTGGCCCATGGCCGCTATATTCTGATCCCGACCAGCGACGAGACCCGCGGCCACGGTACGCATTCGAGGCCCGTGGTGTGGAAGAACTACCTGATCGAACTATTGCAGATCTCGGCGAAGTAGGGCCAGAACCAACGCACCGCTGAGGCGCGGAGGAAACGCGGAGAAAAACGGAGAGAAAGCTGAGCATTCTCCGCTCCCTCCGCGCGCCTTCCATGGATTGCGAGCAGATCCGTATCTCCCACCAGACTCGTCTTCAATCTCCGTCTTCTCTCGCGTTTTCCTCCGTGTCCTCCGCGGCTCAGCGGTGCGTTGGTTCTTCTCACATGCCCACCTCTTTCGTCATCCGCACGATCGGCAAACTCGCTCCATTCGGGAGCGGCACATCGAACCGATCCACAGCCCGGAATCCATGGGCGCGGTACAGCGGTTCTCCGGTCAGCGTGGCCGCCAACTCCAGCTTCGAGAAGCCTTCGGCTACCGCGGCCGCCTCGCAGGCCCGCATGAGCAGGCTTCCGATGCCGCGGCGCGCCCAAGCCGGGTGCACAAAAAAGGCGCGGATCCGGGCAGGATCGACCAAGGGGTCGAGCCAGGCATCGTCCTTCTCGGGCGAATGGTCGCTGCCGAAGAGCGTCCGGCGCCGGCTCCAACCGCCGCAGGCCACGATCCTCGAATCCACTTCCACGACAAAATAGGTGCGATCAAGGATGAGCTGGCGATCGACTCCGAAGATCGTGCCCATCGCTCCTTCCATCTGCCGCGGCGAATAATCGCCTGCCTGAAGCGCCCGCACCGACTCTGGAATGAGCCCTTCCAAGATCGGAATATCTTCAACTTCCGTTTTTCGAATCATCGGGTTAGCGCTATCCATGGTTAGTATCCCGCGGAAATTACACAAGTCTTACAAAGCCGCGTCGAAACTCCTGCTAGGTTTGAGAATATACCCAACAAGTTTGGAGACCCAGTGAGCAAAGACGTCGTAGCCACCTTTAACCGCCAGGGAATGAACTGGTTCACCACCTTGGTCCTCGTGTTCGTTCACATCGGGGCCATCGCTGCTTTGTTCGTATTTAGTTGGAAGGCGTTCTTCCTTACCGTCTTCTTCTATTGGGTAGCCACCGGCCTGGGGATCAGCATGGGTTACCACCGGCTGCACACCCACCGCTCGTACAAGGTGCCTTTGTGGCTGGAGTACTTTTTCGCGCTGTGTGGCTCACTGACGCTCGAAGGCGGACCGATCTTTTGGGTGGCGGTGCATCGCATCCACCATCAGAAATCCGACCTGCCCGGCGACCCGCACTCCCCGCGGGACGGCGCCTTTTGGTCGCACGTCGGCTGGATTCTCTTCGGCGAAACCAACCACAACAACACCCGCATGATGTCCAAGTACGCGCCCGACCTGGCGAAGCATCGCTTCTACGTCTGGTTGAACAATTATCACTGGGTGCCCGTGACGATCATGGCGATTCTGATCCTCGCGATCGGCGGCTGGCGCATGCTGCTCTGGACCACCTTCTTTCGCATCGTCTTCGGTCTGCATGCCACCTGGCTGGTGAATTCCGCCACGCACATGTGGGGCGCACGCCGGTTCGCGACCCGTGACGATTCCCGAAACAACTGGTGGGTCGCGCTGATTTCGTTTGGCGAAGGCTGGCACAATAACCATCATGCCCACCCCACCTCGGCGCGTCACGGCCTGGCCTGGTACGAGTTCGATCCGTCCTGGATCTTGATCAAAGTCCTCAAGTTCTTCGGTGTGGCGCAGGCGATTCAGGTGGCCACGGTCGACAGCGGGTTAGTGGAACAGCGCGAAGCGGCGTAGGGCAAGAGCTGTCAGCGGTCAGCTATCAGGTTCGCCACCGCGGACGTTTGAGGCTTACGCGCGTCCACGAATTAGCTGACCGCTGATAGCTGATAGCTAACAGCTATGATGGAAGTATGGTAGTCGCGGGCCGGCGCAAGTCGATCGCTTTCTTCATCGCGCTGGGCATCGGCCTGATCGCCGTTATCGTTCTTTTGTACGTGGGCTGGGGGCTGCTCAACTGGCACCATGGGATCCTGCTGGTTCTCGGCATCCTGTTGCTGCTGGTGATCATCAGCGGTGTGGGCCTCAATACAGCTTTCCTGGTTCGCGAGATCCGCCGCAATGAGCAGCACGATGCCTTCATCAATGCGGTAACACACGAACTCAAGACTCCGGTGGCTTCCATCCGCCTTTACCTCGAGACCCTCCAGACCCGCCCGGTCGAAGAGTCCAAGCGCAAAGAGTTCTACCGCATCATGCTGGATGACAGCGACCGCCTGCTGGCCACCATCGAACAGGTCCTGCGGACCGGGCGAATGGGCGCCACCAGCCGCAAGCTGAATCTCTCGCGGATCGAGATCGCCGGCCTGATCGAGGAATGCATGGCCCGCGCGCGAACCCTCCATAGCCTGCCGGACGGATCGCTCCAGTTCCGTCCCGGCCCGCCGGCTACAGTTTTGGGCGACGCCGACGAAGTGCGCGCCGCGGTTTCCAACCTCATCGACAATGCGGTAAAGTATTCCGGGAGCGAAGTGAAGGTGACCGTGGA
>PMTT01000242.1 GCA_003167275.1 Bryobacterales bacterium
AGATCTACACCGACTTGGTCAACTATGCCGGCGGCATCCGTGCGCTGGATCCCAACGCGATCATCGTCGGTCCCGAGGAGTGGGGCTGGCTCGGCCTCTACTACAGCGGTCTCGACCAGCAGAATGGCGCCGGCCCCGCCACATCGGACTTCAACACCCACAACAACACCTACTACTACCCCTGGCTGTTGCAGCAGCTTCACAACCACCAGCAGACCACCGGCGTGCAGCTTCTCAATGTGCTGAGCGCGCACTACTACCCGCAGGATGGATCCTTCGGCAACGACGATTCCACGGCCACCCGGCTCATCCGCAACCGGTCTACCCGTTCGCTCTGGGACCCCACTTACGTGGATCAGTCCTGGATCAATCAGGTAGGGATCAACGGCGGAATCGTGAACCTCATCCCGAACCTCAAGAGCTGGGTAAACCAGTATTATCCCGGATTGCAGGTGGGCATCACCGAGTACAACTGGGGCGACGAAGCCAATCTGAACGGCGCCACGACGCAGGCCGATGTGCTGGGGATTTTTGGAAGGGAAGGTTTGGATTTGGCCACTCGCTGGACGGTCCCGGCCAATCCCTCGCCCACGTATCTCGCCATGCAGATGTACCGCAACTACGACGGAAAAGCCTCCGCCTTCGGAGACACCAGCGTTTCAGCCACGGTGGCGAATCCGGACAATCTCTCGTCGTTTGCCGCGGTACGCGCTTCGGATGGCGCGCTGACCGTGATAGCCATCAATAAGCAGAGCGGGAGCACCCCGGTGACCATCAGCCTCGCGAACTTCGGAACCACCGCAACGGCCGATGCCTGGCAGATCTCGTCGGCATCGCAGACCGCCATCAACCACGTGGGCAGCGTGGCGATCGCCAACAACGCGATCTCGACCACGCTGCCTTCTGAGAGCATCACGCTGTTTGTGATTCCCGCAGGCAACGCGGTGTCGATCCCGCCGGCGCCGACCGGACTGGCGGCAACCGCGGGCAACGGGATGGTGACACTCACCTGGAATGCCGCCGGCGGTGCGACCAGCTACACAGTGAAGCGAGCCACGGTTAGCGGCGGCCCCTATGCCAATGCCGGCACGGTCACTTCCCCAGCGCCCGACACCTTCACCAACACTGGTCTGACAAACGGGATCACCTATTACTATGTAGTCTCAGGAACCAATTCGGCAGGCACGGGTCCGAACTCGTCCGAACTGGCCGTCACGCCTGTTGCGCCTCCCACTTTCTCATCGTCGGCAACGGCGACGCCCAATCCCGCCACTCAGGGATCCGCCACCAACATCACCGCGACGGTCACTTGCACGGCCAACACCCTCACGAATGGCAATGTCCAGATTATGGTCCTCGATCCGAACGGCAACACGGCGGCGACACAGAATTTCACGTCCCAGAATTTCACCACGAAGCAGTCGCACAGCTACTTGATGACCCTGACCCCGGCGCTCGCAGTCAACTATACGGTAGAAGTGGGCGTCTTCAGTGCCGCCTGGCAGTTGTGGAACTGGAATTCCGCGGCGGCCACCATCGCGGTACACTCGTCGACCACCTTCAGTTCCACGGCAACGGCGACCCCGTCCAGCGTGGCCCCTGGGGCATCATCCGCCATCTCTGTGAAGGTCACGGCGACTGGAACGGCAGGACTGGCCAACGCGAATGTCGAGTTGCAGATCTTCGATAAGTCGGGCAATGCGGTGGCCACAAATAGGTGGAGCGGGCAAAATTTCAGCGCCGGCCAGACTCAGCAGTACTCGTACACCTGGACGCCTTCCAGCACCTTGGCGGCCGGCAATTACTCAGTCGATATCGGGGTCTTCAATTCGGCGTGGAGCACCGATTATTACTGGAACACCGATGCGACGATCTCTGTGACGGCCCGGCAGGCTCCTCCGGCCGCCCCCTCCGGGCTGGTGGCGCAGGCCGGTCCTGCTCAAGTGAGTCTGAGTTGGAAGGCCAGTAGCGGCGCGGCGACCTACAATGTCTACCGCGGAAAGTCCGCGGGCGGCGAGAGCACCACGGCCGTCAAGACCGGACTGACGACAACCTCGTTTACCGATAGCGGCCTGAGCAGCGGGACGACTTATTACTATAAAGTGGCCGCGGTCAACGCCGGCGGAACCAGTGCGTTGTCTAGCGAAGCATCGGCGAAGCCGCGCTAGCACCGTAGGGTATGCTTTAGCTTGCCCAGTCAATTCATCGAGAATCGGCAAGCTAAAGCATAACCCTACCTTTCGCTGTCGAGCATCCTCATCTGCCGCTCATCGTAACGAGTTCCGGCAACTGCCGATGCGGGGATCGACTCCTCGATCCGCACGAGGTCTGCCTGCGACAATTGCACCTGTAGCGCGTCCAGGGATTCGGTGAGTTGCGCCCGAGTCCGTGCGCCGATCACGGGGACGATATTCCGGCTCTTGGCCAGGACCCAGGCGATGGCCAGTTGCGCGGGCCGAAGCCCCCTTTCGATGGCCAGTTCCTTCAGCGTGTCGACCAGGCGCCAGTTCCGGGAAAGGGATTCTCCCTGGAAACGGGGCAGATGCGCGCGGAGGTCGCCCTTGGAAGCCGGGAGGGAGCCGCTCAGGAGCCCTCGCGATAAGACGCCATAGGCGGTCACGCCAATGCCGAGTTCCTCGAGCACGGGAAAGATCCGGGTCTCGGGGCCACGGCTGATGAGCGAGTACTCGATCTGAAGGTCGGTGATGGGATGAACGGCCATCGCCCGGCGGATGGTCTCCGGACCCACTTCCGAGAGCCCGATGGCGCGGACGTATCCGGCCTTCACCAGGTCGGCAATTGCGCCGATGGTCTCCTCGATCGGAACGCTGTGGTCGAGGCGGGAGGGACGGTAGATGTCGATATGGTCCGTTCCCAGGCGGGTCAGGGTATGCGACAGGAAGTTCTTGACGGAGGCGGGCCGCCCGTCGAAGCCCAGCCAGGCTCCATCGGGTCCGCGTAGCGCGCCGAATTTCACCGACAGCAGGGCGTGGTCCCGGCGGCCCTTGAGGGCGCGGCCGATCAGCATCTCGTTGTGCCCCATGCCATAGAAGTCGCCGGTGTCGAGCAGCGTGACGCCGCGCTCCAGGGCCGCATGGATGGTGGCGATACTCTCGGTTTCGTCGGCATGGCCGTACATGCCGGACATTCCCATGCAACCGAGGGACAGGGGAAACACACGGGGGCCGGCCGCGCCAAGCTGACGGAATTGCGTTTGGTCTGGGGTCACTACTCTTATGATAAGGCGGGAAGCGGGGTTGGGGATTGGCGCAATGTGGGGCAGGTTGTCAACC
>PMTT01000229.1 GCA_003167275.1 Bryobacterales bacterium
GAGTTCGGTCTGAGCGTCCCGCAGGGAGCGTTCGAGCTGGCGCTCGTGGCGTGCGAGTCTGGCAAGGATGGGAGAAGCCTTCTGGTAGACGTTCCCGAGTTCGGCCGGATCCGGGGCCGTTGACTCGTCGCCCGCTTGGCGCAAAGCGAGGAGAACACCGGTCTCCATCCGGGTGATCCGCCGCAGACGCCAGGCGCATTGGATCATGCGGTCGACGTAGAACTGCTCCAGTTCGTCGTCCGGCTCCGTGCTCCACTGTTCGCGGAGCGCCGCGGCGAAGCGGTCAAATGCGTCCTGCTCTTCCGGCAGTACGACGCTGCGTGTCGCAGTCAAACCATGGGTCACGGCGTTCTTGATGACCGTGTGCCGGCCTTCCGGGGTTTTCGGCCCAGTGCTCCTTTGGGCATTCCGCCGATTCGCGGCGGCTTGTTTGGGGGTGGCCATCATTGGCTCCTTTGGATGTCAGTCGGGTGTTCCGGCCTAGGCCGCGTTTCACCCGCCATAAATATATCGGCAGCAGGTTGGCGGAGGCCTCGGTCGGCTTTCGCCCGGCGCCGAAGGTCTTCTCGAAGGCGCGGCATTTGAGCTGGCGGGAGACGGCACGAAGCTTCCACACCAGTTGGGAGATGGTGTACCGGTCGGTGGAATGGTTTGTGGAGTGGGGCTTGGATCATCGTTCCCTGAAACAAGTTCACGCCATCGGAGTGGACGAGATTCACTGGGGACGCGGGAAGCGGGCCAACAACTATCTGACGGTGATCTACCAGATCGATACACACTGCCGTCGCTTGCTGTGGACCGGTCGCCGCAGGAAGCAAGCCACTTTGAAGCAGGGGCTCAAGGCGCTCGGGCCGGACATCGTCAAGGAAATCCGTTTTGTGTGCAGCGACATGTGGAAGGCCTACTTGAACGTTCTGGCGGCCGAGGTGGGACACGCCTTGCACGTGCTCGATCGTTTCCATATCACCCAGCACTTAAACCAGGCGGTCGACCAGGTGCGCCGTGGAGAGAGTACACGTTTACGCGCCAAGAGCAAGGACGCGGCGAAGAGCCTCAAGCACATGCGCTGAGCTTGTTACGCCGCGGCA
This sequence comes from Bryobacterales bacterium, assembly GCA_003167275.1. Classification (GTDB taxonomy): domain Bacteria; phylum Acidobacteriota; class Terriglobia; order Bryobacterales; family Bryobacteraceae; genus JAIQFL01. The sequence goes on from PMTT01000229.1 coordinate 1,089, forward strand.
GCCGCGTGCGCGGGAGAGCCCGGCAGAAGCTGAATGCCCTACTGGCCAGAAAACTGGCTACGCACGGGCCTGGGAGTTGAAGGAGGTATTCTCCCATTTCTGGAAATACAAATCGATCTTCTGGGCGGGGGGCTTTCTCGACTACTGGTGTTATCGGGCGATGCGCAGCCGTCTGGAGCCGATGAAAAAGGTCGCCCAGATGATTCGCGACCACGAGCCCCTGCTGCTGAACTGGTTTCGGGCAAAAGGAGAACTCTCCAGGTGGTCCGGTAGAAGGGCTGAACAACAAAATCCGAGTGGTCACCAGAAGATCCTACGGTTTTCGTACCTACAAAGCCATGGAAATAGCTATGTATCATACGCTTGGAAGACTCCCCGAACCGGAGTCACGCCACAAGTTCTGCTAAGCAGGCAGACTTTTCTTGTTGGCCCTGCGATTGACTGGCAATCTCGCCTCTTCATCCGGCGTTGCGGCGTTTTTGCTCTTGAAGAGCCTTGTGTAACAGGGCCGCAGCATATACTTCTTCCGGCTGCCCTTCTCCGCTCGCCAGTTTCCGAATCGTAGCGAGGTCCTCTCCCGCAATCCGCAGATTCAGAGCGCCTTGCCGGCTCAAGAGAGCGGCAATCGCGCCGGATCCCCGCCTGAGGCGTCCTTCCTTGGCGGCACGTTCAAAGGCAGCCGTCACCTGGTCCCGGTTCTCAAACCACCAGTTGGCCTCTTGGTCCTCGTTGTCGAAATGTGGGATATCCAGTAGCTTGTCCATCAAATCACTCCCGGCTACGGAGATAAAGCTCGATCAAGTACTTGGGTGCGTCATAGGCGGTCGCAATCCGAATTTTCTCATCCCGTACCGTGGCAACCACGAAAAGCCAGCGCCCCCGGTCCGTGATGCCGACGCTCGGAAACCGCATTTCGTCGTCCACCAACTGCGGCTCCAATTCCAGTGGATCATTGGTAAGCACCTGTTCGGCTTCTTCGGGCGTCACCTTGTGGCGAGCGATGTGGCCTATGTTCGCTTCGTTCCAATCGAAACCGATCTCATCCGCCACAGACTATTATATGCGTAACGTAGGACAAACAAAAAGCTTTAGCCACGGATGAACACGGATAGGAAACATCAATTTAGACATCTACCGGGACGGGCACACCAGATACGATCCGGATGCCGTCAATCTCCGGAACAGGGTCGCCGAGGCGCAACCCAAGCGAAAGCCATTCCTCCAAGATTTCCTGTAGTTCGTCGCGACACTCTTCCAAGGTTCTTCCGGTTGCCCAGACACCGGGACATTCCGGAATGTGCCCGTAGAAGGGCTTCTCGTCCTCTATCATTTCGTAGCGGGCCTGGTGCATGGCTGCCCGAATATACGCGGTGAGCATGCTTTTATTGTCTCATCGCGCCGAACCGAAGGTAGGGCAAACAAAAAACTTTAGCCACGGATGAACAGGGATTAACACGGATGGGAAACAACAAGATAAGGGCGCTATGCGGGGAGTTCCACTTCCCTTAGATTCCGACCGGACAGTTGTCCAGCGACTCCGAGGTATTCGCGGATCGCGTCCTGAATGTTTGCCAACGCTTCCGCTTAAGTGGCGCCTTGCGACCAGCACCCAGGGCAGGAGACACGGTATCCTTCATCGGTTGGCATCAACGCAACTGGGTACTTCATACGTCTCAACTGTAGCGTTCAGGAGAAGACTTTAGCCACGGATGGAACACGGATGACACAAACGAGCAAAGGCACCGGCCAAGTCATGCAACTCCTTCGTTGCGTTCTTCGGTGAGCTGGCGGAATACGGCATCGGTGTCGAAGGGGACCGGGCCGGTGGGCAGGTCGAGCGCGGTGAAATGCGACTGGAGCAGGGAGCCATCCTCGAAACGGAAGGCCAGGAGTTCCTCGGGGTCCAGGAGGATCATGTGGCGCACGCCGATCTGCTTGTAATCGCGGAAGCGCTGGAGTTGTTCGGGGAGTCGGTCCTTGGGGGACAGGATCTCGATTACGACCCAGGGGACTACATTCACGATTTTCCCTTTTGGCAAGGGCAGTGGACGGAGCATCAAGTCGGGGACGCGATATCGCGCGCGTTCCGCAATCTGGGTGCGAGCATGCATGAGGGCTGCGTATCCGAGCGGTCGGCGCAAAACATGAAAATGTGTGCCGACGATGGTCAACAGAAGACCGTGAGCGATTGTCGGCATGCCATGCTCGACGAGAGCGCCATCGACAAACTCCAGGTCTGGACGATAGCAGGAATTGAGATACTCGTCGGCCGAAATTCGGGGCGTCTTGTCCATGGCCATCGGTTTCAGATTACCGCCGTTCCGACCTGATTCAAAGGTGCCGCGACGGGAAGTGGACGGGAAGTGGAGGCTGGGGTTTTGAGACGCCCAAAGATGGAATAGATAGGCGCGATTCCTATGTATACGCGCAATCGCGGAGTGGGTTGCATTTCCTCCGCTCACACGCGCGCGGCGTGCGGAAATGACTCGGATTCGGGCCGACGCGCTCACATTGGCGGCGTTCCGTCCAGCCAATTGGTGTCGAGGCTGATCCGGTGGTGCCGTCCTCGCAAGCGCATCCTTGCCTCCAACCACCCCTTGCGTGCGCTGGCCGTGAGCCGGTTTCAGTCAAAGACCAGAACCAAAGGGAACAGCCAAAGCGATTCCGGAATAGGGAACACGGGGAACAATCGCGCCGCCCTGCCCTTGCGAAGATGGACCAAGCCATACCTCTCCATAGTCTTGAGTGTCCGGAAGAGGTTGGATTTGGCGCGGCCGGAGAGTTCGGCAAGTTCGGCCAAGGAGTCGGGTTGTGTTTCAGCGATGAGAGCCAGAAGGGCGCGGCTGCGGTCGGAGAGAACCTTGGCGAACGTCTCCATCGACGTGAACCAAGATCCGGCGGGCGCGCTGCTGACCCGCCTGCCACCGCAAGAGTCCGCGCCTTCATCTGTTCATTCCCAACATCCACGATTGGGCGGCAGCCGGGAGGGTCGCATTCACCTAACGTTTGGGGGTTAGTCCTTCCTTCGGACCCTCGGCTCGCGCACATTGGCTTTCTTCTTTGGTTGAAGGTCTTGGGCATCGGCGACCGATTTGGCTGCCCAGCGAGCCTTCGCCGCATTCCGTGCAACTTCGGATCTCTGTTCTGGCGTTAGCTTCTCCATCCGCGCCTTGCCGCTCTGTTTACCGCCGCGTCGGCCTTGTTCGCGGAAGTAATCCAGCGTCTCTTCCGAGAGTCTTTTTGCGAGCGCCATCAGTGAAAGCTTAACCCCCTTTGGAATATTTTGCAAATTCGCAAAATAACCCGTGACTACCAAAGGGGGTTCAGCATAACATCGTGATGTAGCTAGCTGAACCGGGTTTAGCAAAGATAGCAAGAAGGAGAACCCCGACATGCCCTTCGCCGCCACCACCACCGAAACCTGCAGCAACTGCGACATTCGCTTCACCCTCGACAAGGGCTCAGAGCTCCCCACCATCAAGTGCGCCAACCCTAACTGCCCGGTGCTCCTCTGTCCGTGCTGCCCGCAGTTCCAGTGCGACGGTTGTGACCAAACGTTCTGCCTGGAGCATGCGCTTGAGGAAGAGCAGGACTTCGAGTGCACCTGCTTGCAGATCGACGTGGACGTGAATGACGCCTCCTGGTGCTTCGAGCACAATCCGAGCATCCGCCCGCAGCCGGCAAAGTTCTGTGCGGCCTGTCTCGAAGAGGCGGAGGCAAGCGACTGGGGTGGGGAAGAGATCGACAAGTTGGAGCCGGTCTCCATCGGGGTACCAGTCCCCAACATTCCGGAGTTCGCGGACGCTGGGAGGATCGCATGACGATCGAAGTTGCCAACATCATCTTGAACGCGAAGGACGACATGTCCGGCATCGAGATCGCCCTCGTCGCGATCATTCGGGGTCTGCAAAAGCGTGTGGAGGGGGACTGCGGCGCAATCCGCCGAGCCGAATGGCCTGGTGGGTCTGCAGCCCGCCGAGGGAAAGGAGAACGAAGTGGTATCGAGGAACGAAGAAGGGAACGCGCGTCGAGCATCAGATCGTGACGCTCGCACGGGATAAGGGAGGCCTCAAAGGCAGTGAGAAAAGGGAGGATTTGTGAACGGAGTAGTCAAACAAGAGGAGCAGCCGAGCGGGAACTCGACTGCTCCGATGGCACAGGAATTAGCGGTTCAGACCAATAACCAGTACCAACGACAGGATAGCGCCCACTCGCGCGCCGAAATCGTGCTCGCTGCCGCGGCTTCCGCCCGCCCAGTCGAACCCTCGACCAGGGACAGCATGTTCTTGCCCGCCATGAGCATGGAAGTGGCGCTCGCGCGACGTTCGGCCATCGTCGAGTTCACCAGGCGCATCATGGTCAAAGACCAGGACTTCGGCGAAATCCCCGGCACCCACAAGCCTACGCTGCTCAAGCCCGGCGCCGAGAAGTTGTGCAACTTCTTCGGCCTGGAGCCGGAGTTTACCCCTATTGCTGAAGAGATCGACTGGACCGGTGCGCAGCACGGCGGCGAAGTCTTCTGCTATGCCCGGTACCGCTGCCGGCTGCTGCGCGAGGGGCGGGTGGTCGGAGTGGGCGAAGGTTCCTGCAATTCGTTTGAAGCGAAGTACCGCTATCGTTGGGTGGCGGAGGAGCAGGTTCCCGGCCACCTCGATCGTGCGCGATTGCTCCGGCGCGGCGGCCAACGCACGCTGTGCGAGTTCGACTTCGCGATCGAGCGCGCCGAAACCAGCGGGACGTATGGCAAGCCGGCCGAACACTGGCAGAGGTTTCCGGATGCGATCCGCACCGGGACCGCGCGATCAGTTGAGAAACTCACTCGGGGCGGCAAGGCCGTCGCTTGGGAACTGGATGTGGACATGGCGTCTTACCGCATTCCCAATCCGGATGTGGCGGGACGTCGTGAACACCATCCAGAAGATGGCGCAGAAGCGCGCTCTCGTAGCTGCCCACGCTGATTGCGACGAGCGCGTCGGAGTTCTTCACCCAGGACGTGGAGGATTCCGACTCGTTCGGTCAGAACGTCGACACCGGTTCGCATCCGAAAGGGACGCGGGATGCACAGGTGTACGTTCGCGACCGCAAACTGGAAGAGCTGAGGCCGAAACCGTCCGCGCCAGTGGAACCAGAAACGGCCGCGAAGCCCTGGAAGAACTTCGGCGAGATGCCGCCGGGTGTTCGACCAATTGCGGGAGCAGGTGGGAGAGACGCGCTATCTGGAGGAACTGGAACTGGCTGGCGTGCAGAACCCCGGGCAGTTCCAATCGGCTAACAAGGCGTTGGCATGTTACACGCGGCTCGCGCGGCTTGCCGCACAACCGGAGGTGGCGTGATGACTGCCCTGGCCATCGTTCCTTCACCCGCCGTTACGGCGGCGCCGCTGTATGTGATCGAGGATCACCTCGCGGCCCTGATCGACGGGCGATTCGCCGAATGAGCGAACTCCGGTGGGCGATCCAGGCGGACGTGGCCTGAAGGTTAAGGCGCTCGGTGAAATGCCTGGGTGGGGCGAAGGGAGTGTCGAGGGTGAGCGCCTAATCGGAGAAGGCGACCTCTTGGGGTTTTAATGGGGGGCGGGACTGGAGTTGGAGGAGTTTGGGAGCCAGGACTGTCCGCAGGGAGGTGGCCAGGGGGCCGATCGTGGCGGGGGCCTGATTGATATGGAAAGGGAAGGACAGGTCGACGTGGCCGGCGCCGTTGAGGGGGACATTCAGAGTCCAACAATCGGCGGGGGCGGTGTCGGATAGGGTGGCGGTGAGCTCGCCGGTGTGGAGGTGGAGCGTCGCGGTGCTGATGCCGAAGGTGCGACAGGTGGCCAGGAGGGCTCTCCAACAGTCGTCGACGGTGCGGGCGGATTGGATGGCGTGCTCGAACTGGGTGACGGTAAGGTTGGCGCTGAGGATGCGGCGGAAGAATCCTCCGAAGACCATGCGGCGGGCCATATCGAACTCCTCGTAGCCGAGGTAGCGGACGGCGAGCCAGATGACGGCACAAAAGGCTACGACCGCGCCGCCACCGAAGTGGGCATTGCCCATAAGCAGCGAGAGCCCGGCGCAGAGGCCAGCACAGGCATAGAGGAGCCAGGCGATGCGGCGGGGGGTGAAGCCACGGGCGAGCAGGCGGTGGTGAATGTGGCCGCGGTCGGCGGCGAAGATCGCCTGGCCGCGCAAGAAACGGCGGGAGATGGCGAGGACCGTATCGAGGAGCGGGATGGCCATGGCGATGAGCGGCGCGGTCATGCCCAGCATGGTGGCGGACTTCGCGGACCAGATGACGCCGAAGCATCCCAGGAGAAAGCCGACGGTGAGACTGCCGCAATCGCCCATGAAGATCGAGGCGGGACTGAAGTTGTAGGGCAGGAAGCCGAGGAGGGCACCGAGCAGGGGAGCGGTCACGAA
>PMTT01000307.1 GCA_003167275.1 Bryobacterales bacterium
CGGCTCCGGGCGTCTCCGTTCCCGCTGGCGGAGGTCGACCGGGCGCATTGGAATCAAGTTCGGTTTCATGATCATCTTGTATTGGACAATTCTCCTGCCCCACAACTGTGTAGCATAATGAAGGCTCGGGATTTTCACCCATGCCGGCCGACCCCATGGTTCCGAGCGAGATTACGGCGCTGCTCAAGCGCTGGAACCAGGGCGACCGTGAGGCCTTGGCCAATCTCGCCACCCTGGCCTATGAAGACCTCCGCGCGATCGCCTGGGGATACCTGGGGCGGGAACACGCAGGCCACACGTTGCAGGCCACCGGCCTGGTGAACGAGTTGTATATCCGGCTTGCGCAGGTGAACGGCGTCCAGCTTTCCGACCGGCGGCACTTCTACACGTTTGCGGCGAAATTGATGCGCATGATCCTGATCGATTACGGACGCCAGTCGCGCGCCCTCAAGCGCACTGGGTCGGCGGTGCGGGTTCCGCTGCATGAGGAGATCGCCTGGATCGATGCGGCGAGCGAAGAGATTCTGGCTCTTGACGCAGCGCTCGACCAGTTGGAAGCCCTGGACGAACGGAAAGTGCGGGTGCTGGAACTCCGCTTTTTTCTCGGGTGCACGAATGACGAGGCTGCCGAGTTGCTCGGGGTTTCGCGTCCCACGGTCGACCGGGACCTGGAATTTTCCAAGATCTGGCTGTTCCGGCGGCTTTCCGGGCAACGGCCGGGACGTGCGCCGGATTCGTGATGTGAAAGCCGGCGCGTTTACGCCATATCTATAAGGGGCTACGATGTCTTCGCTGGCACAGATCGAAACTTTGCTTCACGACGCGCTGTCGCTGCCGCCCGGCGTGGATCGCAGGGCTTGGATCGAGACGCGCTGCCAAGACCGCGAGTTGTTGGAAGAAGTCCTGTCGCTCCTGGAGGCTCACGCGGGCATGGTGCGGACCGGCAGCGAGGCCCTACCGCAGCAGGCGATCCCTACCGCACAGTTCGGCGCTTATCGAGCCGTTGAACTGGTAGGACGCGGCGGCATGAGCGCGGTGTATCGCGCCACCCGGACCGACGGCCAGTTCGATCACACGGTGGCGTTGAAGGTGATGGCGGCATACCTGGCCGGCCCGGAGTTTCTGCGGCGATTTGAAGCCGAGCGCCAGATTCTGGCCTCGCTCAATCACGACCACATTACCCGCCTGCTGGATGGCGGCGTGTCCTCCTCGGGCGATCCGTATCTGATCACCGAGTATGTGGACGGCGAGACCATCGACCGTTACTGCGACCAGCGGAAGCTGGATGTGAAGGCCCGTCTGCGGATCTTTCTCCAGGTGTGCGCTGCCGTAAACTGTGCCCACCGGAACCTGATTGTGCACCGCGATCTGAAGCCGCACAACATCCTGGTGAACCAGGAAAGCGCGGTGAAGCTTCTGGACTTCGGCACGGCGTCCCTGCTGGCGGGCGCCAACGATATCACCGTGACGCGGCTGCGCATGCTGACGCCGCGCTACGCCAGCCCGGAACAACTCCGCAGCCAGCGGGTCGACTTCCGAACGGACATCTTTTCGCTGGGTGTGATTCTCTATGAGATGCTCTCCGGCGCCTGGCCGTTCGGGGACCCGGACTCGGTCCTGAGTGGGTTGAATCGCGCGGCGGGGGACGTTCCGGCGCAATCTCCAGCCAAGTCCGTCACCGAAGAATCGGCCGGGCTCCGTTCGACATCCCACGAGCAATTGAGCCGCATGCTCAAGGGTGATCTCTCCGCGATTGTCCTGAAAGCTCTCGAGAACGACCCGGCGCGGCGATACGGATCGGTGCGCGAGCTCGCCGAGGATATCGAGAGTTTTCTCGAAGGGCGTCCGGTTCTGGCGCATCCGCAGACGGCAGTGTACCGCGCGGGGAAGTTCGTGGGCCGGCGCTGGAGGGCGGTGGCCGCGGTCTGGCGGGAGGTCGCGGTGTTGGCGGCGGTCGCGATCGGCGCCGCGGGGCTATGGTATGTCTGGGCTGGACGAACAACGAGCCCGCCGTCTCCCTCGATCGCCGTGCTGCCCTTCGCAAACCTGGGCGGCGATCCCGCCAACCAGTACTTCAGCGACGGATTGACGGACGAGATCACAGGCGCGCTTACGCGTTTCAAGACGCTGCGGGTGATCGCGCGGTCGTCGGCGTCGGAGTTCCAGGATAAGCCAGGTGGTGCTCGGGAGTTCGGGCGGAAGCTCGGGGTGGCGACGGTCCTGGAGGGCAGCGTCGCGCGCAATGGAGACCGCGTCAGGATCGTGGCGCGTCTGGAGCGCGTATCCGATGGGTCACTGGTTTGGTCCAACATCTATGAGCGCCCGGCTGCGGATCTGTTGGCGGTGCAATCGGAACTGGCGGAAGGAATCGCCGCGAGTTTGAAGGCGCCGGCAAGTCCCGCCAACTCCAGGAAGCACGTCGTGACGGATACGGAAGCGTACGATGCCTACATCCTGGGGCACTTCGAATCGGACCATGGCGGCCCTGAGGTCTATGACAAGGCAAAGGCGCATTTCGAACACGCCATCGAACGCGACCCGCAATTCGCGCTTGCTTACTTGGAATTGGCTGACCTGGAATGGAACCAGGCCGCGTCTCGTGGAACCGGGGTTCGCACCGAGGCGGAGCGGCAAACCAGCGAGCGATTGTACCGCAAGGCTCTGGAACTCGATCCCGAGTTGCGGGGCATCCATTCCGCTTTCGCGACCATCGCGATGCAAGACGATTGGGATTGGACGCGCGCCGAGCGGGAACTGCAGGCGGAGATTGCGATCGGGCCGAATGAATTCGCGGAGCTCAATCTCGCCTGGCTCGACATCATTCAGGGCCGGATGGCGGAAGCGGACATCCATCTTCGCCGCTCGGAGGAACTGGATCCGTTGGGCACGGTGAGTCAGCACAACCGGGGTCTCTACCGGATCTACCAGGGGCGTTATCCGAAAGCGAGAGAAGAGTTGCAAAGGCTTGCCGATATGCATCCCGACGTTGTGATTCGGAACGCTCAATGCTGGATCGGGTTGTCCTACATCCTGGAGGGGCGGCCGGATCTGGCAATGCCGCGAATCCGGGCGATGATTCCACGATTCCCGCAGGCGCAGTTCTACGAAGCGATGGCGTTGGCGCGGGCGGGCCAGAGGGACGACGCCCTGAAGCTGATCGGCGAGTTGGAAAAGAAATACGAGGGCGGTGGCGCGTCGAGGCAGTGGTTCGCGCTGGTCTACGCGTTCCTGGGAGATCGGGCGAAAACGCTGAAGTGGCTGGAGAAGTCGGCGGACCAGCACGAGTGGCAGTCGTTGGGATTTGCGGCGCACCCGGCGTTCGTGTTCCTGCACGAGGATCCTGGATTTCTGGCGCTGAAGAAGAGGATGGGGCTGGATCGGTAGGGGGACGGCGACAGCCACGCGACGGAAAAAGGCTTTCTCACCAAGCAAGACCAAGTACCACCAAGAACACCAAGAAACCAAGAAAAAGAAAGCCGAGAAGACCCGATCGCAGGAATTCTGCTTTGGGTGTTCTTGGTGTTCTTGGTGGTACTTGGTCTTGCTTGGTGAGAAATGCTTTGCGTGACCAAGCCCAATCTGTCCGTGGAACCTGGCGCACAACCTCCGGTAGAATGGAAAAAGTGCCCTACGATCTGATTGTTATCGGAAGTGGTCCCGGCGGCTACTCCGCAGCCATTCGCGCCGGCCAGTATGGATTGAAAACCGCCCTCGTCGAAAAGCAGGCCAGACTCGGCGGCACGTGCCTGCTGGTGGGGTGCATTCCCACCAAGAGCCTGCTGCAGACGGCGGACGTCTGGCAGCGCTTCGTGCATGCGGACGAGGAAGGCATACAGTGCGACAACCCGCGCCTCGACTACCCCAAGGTCAAAGCGCGCAAGGACGGCATCGTCGACAAGCATTCCAAAGGCGTCGGCATGCTCCTGAAGCGCGCCAAGGTCGAGAGGATCTCGGGGTACGCGACGCTCAAGGGCGGCGGGAAGGTGGAAGTGCAATCGGAATCGGGAGTCCAGACCCTGGAGGCGAAGAACATCATCATCGCCACCGGGTCGGAGGCGCGGATGCTTCCTGGCATGGCGCCCGACCCGGAGTTTATCCTCACCAACATCGAGATCCTCGACCTGACCGCAGTGCCCAAGAGCCTGATCATTATCGGGGCCGGGGCGGTTGGGGTGGAGTTTGCCTCGATTTTCAAGCGCTTCGGCACGGACGTGACGGTGATCGAGATGCTGCCCCGCGTGGTTCCGGTGGAGGACGAGGATGTTTCCAAGGAACTGGAGCGCAATTTCCGGAAGCAGAAGATCCGGGTGGAAACCGGCGCGCGCGCGGAGAAAATCGAGAAGACCGGAAGCGGCGTCAAGCTCACGCTCACCACCAAAGACGGCAAGCAGGAAACCCTGGAGGCCGAGAAACTGCTGGTGGCGGTGGGCCGCAAGCCCAATACCGACAAGATCGGCCTGGAGAATACCAAGGTGGATCTCGACCGCGGCTTCATCAAGGTGGACGAGCACCAGGAGACCAGGGAGCCAGGCGTCTACGCCATCGGCGACGTGGTGGCGGGCACCCCGCAACTTGCGCATGTGGCCACACGGGAAGGCATGATCGCCGTGGCCCATATGGCTGGCAAGCCGGCCGTCCCGATCAACAAGAACCGCATCCCGGGATGCACCTATACCGAGCCGGGCATCGGGAGCGTGGGACTCACCGAGGCCCAGGCGCGCGCGCAGGGGTTCAAGGTGAAGGTCGGGAAGTTCCCGTTTGCCGGCGACAGCCGCGCCACCATTCTGGGGCATCACGAAGGGTTTATCAAGGTGGTGGCGGACGAAACGTACGGCGAGATTCTGGGCGTCCACATCATCGGTCCGGAGGCTTTCGAGCTGATCGGCGAGGCTGTGGCGGCGATGGAGGCGGAGGCGACGGTCGAGGTGATGATGCAGACTATCCACGCGCATCCTACGCTGTACGAGGCCATGGGCGAGGCATTCAACGCGGTCTACGGTCTATCCATCAATGCGTAACTGTTGCCTGCGGGAACTCGGCCGCATGGATTACGGAAAAGCGCTGGAGCTGCAGCAGCAGCTTGCCGGCGAGCGGAAGCAGGGGCTGATCCCGGACCAGCTTCTGTTGCTGGAGCATCCGCACGTCATCACGCTGGGCCGCAACGGGCACCTGGAAAATTTGCTGGCTGACGACCAGGTGCTGGGACGCGCGGGGATCGCCTTTTTTCCGACGGACCGCGGCGGCGATATCACCTACCACGGGCCGGGGCAACTGGTGGGCTACCCGATTGTGGACCTGCGGGAGTGGAAGCGGGATGTGGGCGCGTACGTGCGTGCGGTCGAGCAGGTGATCATCGATACGCTGGCGGATTATGGCATCGCGGGCGGCCGCATCGCTGGACTGACCGGTGTGTGGGTGGAGGGGCGGAAGATTGCCGCGATCGGGGTGCACATCAGCCGATGGGTGACCTCGCATGGGTTCGCCTTGAACGTGGCCACCGACTTGAGCTATTTCCAGTACATCGTGCCGTGCGGATTGACCAGGCCGGTGACGTCGATGGCGCAACTCGGAGTCCATGCGACAGTAGAAGAGGTCTCCCGGAGCTTGGCCGGGCATTTCGGCCGCGTTTTCGATTGTGAGATCGTAGGTATTCCTGACTGTGTTGGTGTTGGCGGTGGTGTTGGAAACGGAGAACTGACATGATCGACGTAGTGATGCCCCAGATGGGCGAAAGCATTGTCGAAGGTACCTTGACCAAGTGGCTCAAAAAGCCTGGCGAGCGCGTAGAGCGCGACGAGCCGATCTTCGAGATTTCGACTGACAAGGTGGACACGGAAATCCCATCGCCCGCCGCCGGAACGCTCTCGGAGATCCTGGTGGAAGAGGGCAAGACCGTGGGGATCAACACCATCGTGGCGCGGATCGACGAGGCCGGGACAGGCGCCAAACCCAAGGCGGAAGAGCCCGCGGCCCCGCCCCCTCCGCAGGTCGAGGCGCCCAAGACCCCGGCTCCGCCACAGGCCGAGGCGCCCAAGGCCGCTACGCCAGTCCCCGCGCCTGCCGAACCAACTCCAGAGGCCCCATCGGCAGCGGAAACGCCAGCCGATCCCGCCGGCCCTCTGTCGCCGCTGGTGCGCAAGCTGGCACGCGAGCACAACATCGATCTCGGCCGCGTCAAAGGAACCGGGGCCGGCGGACGCATTACCAAGTACGACGTGGAAGCTTATGTGTCGCAGGTGGGCGCTCAGCCCGTAGCGCCCCCAGTTGCAGCGCCACCCGCTCCCGCGTCTCAGCCCGCAGCGCCCCCGCCTGTTCCGCAGCCGGTCGTGTCTGCCCCGCCACCTCCGCCGCCAGCACCTGTTGCGGCGCCGGCCACGCCGCTCCCACCCGCGGGTGTGGCCAAGACGCGCATCGAACCGCTGAGCACGATGCGGATCAAGATCGCCGAGCACATGGTGATGTCCAAGCGCACGTCGCCGCACGTCACCACCATCCATCGCGTGGACATGACCAAGGTCGCCAAGATGCGCGAGCGGCACAAGGGGCAATTCCAGGCGAACTACGGCTTCTCGCTCACGTATTTGCCGTTCGTGGTGCGCGCGTCGGTGGTGGCGCTGCGCCAGTTCCCGCTGCTGAATGCTTCACTTGACGGAAACAACATCGTATACCACAACGAGATCAACATCGGGATCGCGGTGGCGCTGGAGAACGGCCTGATCGTCCCGGTGATTCGTGCGGCCGACGAGAAGAACGTGCTGGGGCTGCAGCGCTCCGTGGTGGACTTGGCCGCCCGCGCCCGTTCGCGGCAGCTCAAGCCCGACGAAGTGCAGGGAGGCACCTTCTCCATCACGAATTTCGGCAGCTTCGGGAGCTTGATGGCGACGCCGGTAATCAACCAGCCGCAGGTGGCCATCATGGGTATCGGTACGGTGGATAAGACGCCGGTGGTGATTGACGACGCCATCGCCATCCGCTCGATCTGCCATTTATCGCTAAGCTTCGATCATCGTCTGATCGATGGAGCGCTCGCCGACCAGTTCATGAGTAAGGCGAAGCAGGTGCTGGAAGGCTGGTCGGAGGAAGTGCTGTAGGGCGGCGGCGTGCCCGTGGAGGTCGTGACGGCGAACAGTCTGCGGCCAGATCCGCGACCACGTTCTGGTGGAGGCTGGGCCACTTAAGAAATGCTGCCTAATGGGTTTGGCTACTCAGATTAGCAGTAGAATGAGGTTATGGTAAAAGCAGGGCGAAAGGCGCCAGCCAGCAAGAAAGGCACGGCGCCGAACGATCGCGTTTCCAAGTTGGGCAGAGAGCTGCGTAGAATCTCGGATGCCTACGTAGCTTCAGGTGGCAAGCTGCTTAGCCCGCGGGAACTGGAGCGTGAAATCGCTGATCGCCGGGGATCGCGATAGTGGCTCGGCCGATTCGGACGTTTCCCGATAGCGGAGTCCTGATCACGACCTTCGCCCGCCGGGCTGGCAAGGATGGGCATGAAAACGGGCAGCTTCCTGCTGCTGGTGGGGCGGACCCCCTGGTCCGCGCGGGTCCCCCCGGACCCGCAGTCGCCCATTGAATCAAATTACGGTGTGATGCC
>PMTT01000210.1 GCA_003167275.1 Bryobacterales bacterium
GAGTTCAACGATGTGAAGGGGCGTTTGGCGATGCTGCACAACCGCCGCAAAGTGGACACGGACGACCCGAGCCGTCCGCGCCTGCGCCGCGCGCCAGGAAGCGGGAACGGGCCTGTTGACGTGAACGAAGACGGTACCACGCCGAAGACCGACCAGGATGACCGTCCCACTCTGAAGCGCCGCGACAGCACAGGATCCTAAGAGTCTTAGGATCCTAAGACAGTGACGGGCGCGGGTACAGGGGACCCGCGCCACCAGGGCATAAGCGTTCCAATAAGGCTGTTGGCCAAACGGCTGCGGAATCGATGCATATCGATGCATCGCCAAAAGGGGCTCTTGCCCGTGATTGTGGTATAAAGGAATCCGCCCGCGCCATGCGCGCGAGGAGCTATGTTGTATGCGGGGTTCAGCCCGTCTCTGTTGGATCCTTTCGGCTTGCCTCTCTGCCTCTCTCCATGCCGAGCATTTGCCGGTGAGGATCTACACGACCGCCGATGGACTGGCCGACAACACGATCGACCGCATCGTGCGCGATTCCCGCGGCTACCTGTGGTTCTGCACACGCGAGGGGCTGTCCCGCTTCGATGGCTACAAGTTTCAGAACTTCGGCGTAGCGCAAGGATTGCCGCGGGGCGACGGCGACCTGATCGAAACGGATGCGCATGACTACTGGATTGCCACCAATGACGGCTTGGCGCGCTTTCGTCCGATGGACCTGAATCCACGCTTTGAAATCTATCGCGCACCCGATCCGAACGCGCGTCTCGTCCAGGCGCTGGCCGTGGATCCCGCCGGCGGAATCTGGGTTGGCACCTACGGCGGGCTGTATCATCTCGATCTTCTGCGCCCGCCGGAATCGAGCGAATGGCGGTTGCGGTTCGTAGACATCGGCTTGCCCACCGAGAACAAGATCGATGCCTCCATCGAAGCGCTCCTGATTGACCGCGACGGGACCCTCTGGGCTGGCGCCAGAAGCGGCCTCTACTGCCGCTTCCCGGACGGCCGATACGAATGCACTCGCGGCGGCTCGCCGCATCCGGAGATCAACGCGCTGCTCGAAGACCGCGAAGGGCGGCTGTGGGCGGGGACACGGGACCGTGGAGTGTGCCGAATCTTGCCCGGCGGGTCGGCTCGCAGGCATACGGAAGAGGTTTGTGCCACTGACCGGGCATGGACGGCGGGCGCAATCCACCATCTCTACGAGTCTTCCGATGGCATCTTGTGGGCCGCCTCGTCGCGTCTGAGCGCCTATATCTCCCGTGGCGATCGACCGGGT
Organism: Bryobacterales bacterium; assembly: GCA_003167275.1. Taxonomy (GTDB): domain Bacteria; phylum Acidobacteriota; class Terriglobia; order Bryobacterales; family Bryobacteraceae; genus JAIQFL01. Next base: position 1,277 of record PMTT01000210.1, read on the forward strand.
CTGACCACTTATACTGCACGCAACGGCTTGCCCGGCGGGGGATCGGAGATCCTGGGGATGGCCGAAGACCTTGCCGGGAATCTGTGGGCGGGCTCGGATTACGGCGCCATTCGCATCGCCAAGGGCGGGTTCCGATCTTACTCCGAAGAGGATGGCCTGGGCTCCAGTTATATCCTCTCGATTTTCGAAGACCGCGGGGGCGAGCTTTGCGTCATCACCGAAAGATCCGGAGTCCGCGTAGTCAATCGCTTTGACGGGCGCCGGTTTTATCCGGTCCGGCCCAACCTCCCGCGCACTGTGGACGATTGGGGCTGGGGTACGGGCCAACTCAGCTTCCAGGCTCGCAACGGGGAGTGGTGGATCCCCACTGGAATGGGAGTTTTTCGTTTCCCGCCGCGCCCGGTCCAGCAGTTGGAACGAACCTCGCCAAGCGCCATCTACGCGAAGGATGATAGCGTCTACGCTTTGTTCGAGGACTCGCGCGGGGGGACCTGGATTTCCACGCAAATCCTGGCGGCTCCGAAAGGCTCCGTACGGGCTAACGGAGTTGCACGATGGGACCCGTCAACCGCCGTGTTGCGCCGTTACTCCGACCGCGATGGCGTGCGCTCCGAAAACCTCGCCACGGCGTTTGCGGAGGATCGAACGGGCGCCGTCTGGATCGGCCTCAACACGGGTTCGCTTCTGCGGTATGCCGATGGCAGGTTTCAGACTCTGCCTCCGCCTGGTGGCAAACTTGCGTGGGTGCGTGCGCTGCACTTCGATCGCGAGGGCCGGCTCTGGATCGCGACCAGCCAGGGCGTGACCAGAATAGATCCGAATGCCGCTTCACAAACGGCGCCGGCGATCTACACTACCGCGGAGGGACTGGCCAGCAATGACGTAAAATGCATCACCGAAGACCTTCAGGGCCGCATCTACCTCGGAACCGCCCACGGCGTCGACCGGATTGCTCCCGGAGTCTCCTTGGGCATCCGCCACTACACCACAGCCGATGGCCTGGCGCCCGGCGGGGTGCTGGCGGCTTTCCGCGATCGCAACGGCGCATTGTGGTTCGGTTCGCGGGAAGGGCTTTCGCGTCTGGAACCGCAGCCGGATCAGCCGGTTTCGCCTCCGCCGGTGTTCATCAGCGGAGTGCGCGTGCGCGGCGCGGCCCGTCCGGTTTCGGCGCTCGGCGAAATCTCGCTCAGCGGCCTCGAGCTTCCGGCGGACCAGAACCAGGTCGAGTTGGAATTCGTCGCGCTCGGCTTCCGCGCCGGTGAGACGCTGCGTTATCAGTATCGGCTGGAGGACCGCGACCTCGATTGGAGCCCGCCCGCGGAGCAGCGCACCGTGAACTACGCGAGCCTTGAACCCGGCAGCTACCGTTGGCAAGTACGCGTCGTTACCGCGGACGGCATTGCCGGCCCGCCCGCGATGGCCGCGTTCACCATCCTGCCTCCCATCTGGCAGCGCTGGTGGCTGCGGCTTTTGCTGGTAACTTTGGCTTGCACCATCCTGTATTCCGTCTATCGCCGCCGCCTGGCGCGCCTGCTCGAACTGGAACGCTTGCGAACACGGATCGCCGCCGATCTGCATGACGATATCGGCAGCACCCTGTCGCAAATCGCCATCCTCAGCGACGTGGCCTACAGAACTCCGGCGGCCTCCGGCGGTGTTGAACCGCTGTCCGACATCGCCGATCTCTCGCGCGAGCTGGTCGATTCGATGAGCGACATCGTGTGGGCGATCGACCCGGAACAGGACCGGCTGGACGATCTGGCGCACCGCATGCGCCGGTTCGCCAGCGACCTCTTCGGCCACAACGGCACCCAGCTCCGCTTTCAGACGCCCGCCGCGGAGCCGAATCCGGTGGTCGGCGCGGACATCCGCCGGCAGGTCTTCCTGATCTTCAAAGAAAGCCTGCACAACATGGCCCGCCATTCCGGCTGTACGGAGGTGGAGATCCGGCTGCGATTGGAGGACGGCTGCCTGCACCTGGCTATCGCCGATAACGGCAAGGGCTTCGACGCGGAGCGAATCGAGGGCGGCCATGGGCTGGCAAGCATGGCGGCGCGGGCAAGGCGGCTGGGAGGCTCGCTGGCGATGGATTCCGCGCCTGGGCGAGGCACGGCGCTCCGCCTCGTAGTGCCCCTGGCTCCGCGATTCCTGCCGTTCTGGAGAAGACGCCCGCATAAATGGGCGGGGCGCGTTTCGGCAATCCGGCGTAAGCTGAAGGGCCGGGCGGAATAACCGGCGCGGCCACCAATGCCTGACATTCCAGCGCTCAGAATCGCGATCGTCGAAGATCAGCTCCGCATTCGCGAGGGCCTGCGGATGCTCATCGACGGCACCGACGGGTTTCGTTGTACCGGGAGCTTTGGCTCGATGGAGGAGGCGATCGAGAACATCGGCCGCGATCTTCCGGACGTGGCGCTGGTGGATATCGGCCTTCCCGAAATGTCGGGGATCGACGGCATTCGGGTGCTGAAGCGGAGTTATCCCGATCTGCTCCTGCTGATGCTGACGGTATACGACGACGACAAGCGTATCTTTGACGCGATGTGTGCCGGCGCCAGCGGATATCTGTTGAAGAAGACGCCCCCGGCACGACTCTTGGAAAGCCTGAAGGAAGTGACCGCCGGCGGTGCGCCCATGTCGCCCGAGGTGGCGCGCAGGGTCGTGGCGTTGTTCCGCGAGATTCGCCCTCCCGAAGACGCCGGCTACAGTCTGACGCCGCATGAAATCCGTATCCTGAAGCTTCTCGTCGAAGGCCACAACTACAAAACCGCGGCCGCGGAGCTGGATGTCAGCGTGAACACCATCCGTTTCCACATGCGCAGCATCTACGACAAGTTGCAGGTCCACTCAAAATCGGAAGCCGTGGCCAAGGGCCTGCGCCATCGCATCATCCGATAATCCTTCAGCACGTACCCGCACACTTGTGCGGTGACGAATCTCTCGAAATCGGCTATTCATTTGAGGATTGGGGGGC
>PMTT01000183.1 GCA_003167275.1 Bryobacterales bacterium
AGGTTCGCCAACGCTTGCTTCGCGCCATCGCGGTGGCGCTTGCTTGGTATTCTTCTTTTGCTGGCGGCTGTGTCTGCCGTAGCCGGGTGTTCGCAGGTAGTCAGCGCGACGGTGCTGGGAGCCGTTACCGATTCAAGTGGTGCGGTTGTCTCAGGCGCCAAGGTAACGCTTACCGAGGCCAATACCAACCTCAGCCGCACAGGTCAAACCAATGAGAGCGGCAATTTTGTTTTCCCCGATGTGCCCCCGGGCAATTACCTCGTCACGGTGGAGATGGCCGGATTTAAGAAAGAGGAGCGCAAGGATATTGCGCTGCAGGTGAACACCACCCAGCGCGTAGACATTCAGCTTCAGCCCGGCGCCATCACCGAAACCGTCGAGGTCACCGGCGCACCGCCGGTGTTGCAGACGGACCGCGCCGATACCGGCCGCAACATGGACACCATGGTGGTATCGGAACTGCCGGTTCTGGTCAGCAACCGCAATTATCAAGCTCTGCTGGCCCTCGTGCCCGGCACGTCGCCGCCGACGGAGGAGCACTCCCAGTTCTTTAACGCCTCGGACTCGCTGCAGACCGAAGTCAACGGCGCCCCGCGCGTGGCGAATAACTACCAGATCGAGGGCATCGACGACAACGAGCGCACCGGCCTGTTGCAAGTCCTGATCCCGCCGCTCGAAGCAATTCAATCGGTGGAAGTCTCCACCAGCAACCACTCCGTGGACATGGGACGCGGCGCCGGCGCGGTCACTAACGTGATCCTGAAGTCGGGAACCAACCAGTTCCACGGCTCCCTCTACGAGTTCGTTCAAAACGGCGATTTCGACGCCCGCAACTTCTTCCAGCCCTCGGTGGCCGCCGTCCACTACAACTACTTCGGCGGCACCATCGGCGGGCCGATCAAGAAGAACAAGTTGTTCTTCTTCGCCGACTTCTTGCGCACCACGGATCACGAAGCCAACGCCAACACCGAGACGATACCGTCGCCGCTGTCGCGCACCGGCAACTTGAGCGAGGCCCTGGCTGGCTCCAGCCCCGCTCCGGTTTACGATCCGGCAACCGGAGATCCGAACACCGGAGTGGGAAGGACTCCGTTCCCCAACAACACCATTCCCACATCGCGCCTGAACCCGATCGCGCTCAAGATCCTGGCCCTGGTGCCCAACCCGAATGAACCGTACAGCACCCTGGCGCCGTCCAACAACTACTTCGCCCTCCTGCCCTTCACCAAGGACAGCACCCTCACGGACGGGAAGGTGGACTACACCATCAGCGACAAGGACCACCTCAGCGGTCGATTCAGCTTCCAGCGTCCGGTGGTTTACCAGGCGCCCATATTTGGCATGGCCGGTGGCGATGCCAATGGAGCTTTTGAGGGTACCGGAGTTCAGAAGACTTACAGCAGCGGCATCAACTGGACCCACATTTTTTCGCCCAACCTGCTGAACGAATTCCGGGTCGGCGTGGCGCACTACAACAACGTGGCGCAAGAGACCGACTTTGGATCGAACGATACCACGAGCCTGGGAATCCCTGGCGTCAATATCAGCCAGTTCAACAGCGGCTTGGTGGCTATCAATATTGGCGGATTTACCGCCCCGCTGGTGGGATATTCCGCCAGTTTGCCCTGGGTCCGTGCGGAGGCCAACATCGATTTGGTTGACAACGTGACCAAGACGCACGGCAACCACACCTTTACGATCGGGTTCGATATGCGCCGCATCCGTGACGACCTGTTACAGACGCAGACCTACAGCCCGCGCGGCGTTTACCAATTTGGCGTCTCCCAAACGAACTGCGCGGGCAACTGTGCGCTTGCCAACGGCACGACAAGCTCGGCCACGACCCCAAACAACACCACCTCGTGGGCCAACGACATGGCAAGTTTCCTGCTCGACAGCCCCCAGGCGTCCAGCACTGGCCGCGACTTCAGCGGCACCTTCCCGACTTACCGGGCCTGGTACTTCTTCCCCTACGCCTCCGATAGATGGCAGGTCAACAACAAGCTGACCGTGGATATTGGACTGCGCTGGGAAATCTATCCGCCGGGCCTGCCGGCCTTCCCCGGACAGTTTTCCAACTACATTCCGTCGAACAACACGCTGGTGGTCGGCGGGGTGGGTGGCAATCCCAACAATGGGGGCTTGCAGAACCACCTGAACTACCTGGCGCCGCGCTTGGGAATGGCGTACCGCTTGAAGGAGAAGACGGTTCTCCGGGCGGGTCTCGGCGTCAGTTATACGCCGTTTGAGGACAATACGTACATTAACAACAACTATCCGACCAAGGGCAACATCGGAGCGGTGCAAGGCGCGAGCGCCTATACATCCGCGTTCTACAACGGGTCCCTTTTGAGTTTCGAGAGCGGCCTCCCGTCGCCCGCGCCGGTGCCTATCCCGTCCAACGGGATTTACAGCGTCGCGGCCTTGGGCTTCAACGGTTCTACGGAAGGCTTTTTCCCGACAAACTACAAGAACCCTCATGTGATTGCCTGGAACTTCTCGGTCCAGCAGGCGTTGCCGTATCATTTCACGATGGACGTTGCGTACGTGGGCAATCACGGCGTGGACATGGGCTCGTCGCAAAACATCAATGCCAGCCAGGTGATCGCACCCGCTTCCGCGGGCGACACCGCCTACCTGCCATACTTTCCGCACACAGGCAACGTGACGGAGTATTTCGTGGCGGTGTCCTCGATGTACAACGCCCTGCAAGTGAAGGTTGACCGGCGCTTCGCCTCCGGACTAAGCATCACGTCCTCGCTCAGCTACCAGAAGGGCATGGCTTACTACAACGGCGGCGACGACGATGGATTCTACGGCTTCTATCTGAACGGACAACATCACCGTAATTGGGGGCTGAACGATTTCAATCGTACCGTGAGCTTCGTGCAGAGCTACGTATACCAACTGCCCTTGGGTAAAGGGAAACACTTCCTGAACTCCGCTTCGCGAGGGCTGGACATGATCCTGGGCGGATGGCAGATCGAGGGCATCCTGACGGTCATGACCGGAACTCCCTTCACGGTGACTTACAGCTCGACCTACTTGAACCTGTCCCAAGGCGGCACCAATACGCCGATCCAGGTGGCTCCCGTCAACATTCTGCACGGAATCAACACTACCTCGAACGGTGGAAGCGCGTGGTTCGATCCAACCGCTTTTGCCGCGCCACCCTGCCAGTCGGCGACGGTTAGCGCGTCCTGCCCGACCGGAGCGATCGATCAGGCCCCCGGCGCTGCCCAGCAGGTCGGCAACGTGGGGCGCAACTCCATGATCGGGCCGGGATTCTTCAACCTGAATGCCGCCCTGGCCAAGACCGCCCACTTCAGCGACCGCGTCAGCTTGCAGCTTCGGCTGGAAACCGTAAATACTACCAACACGCCGCAGTTTGCCAATCCGAACGGCAGTTGCTGCACCGCGAACAACGCGAACTTCGGATTCGTGACCGGCACGGTCGGCAGCGGCTCCGGCTCGGTTAACGCCGGCACCGGCGGCCCACGCAGCATCCAATTAGCCGCAAAGTTGACTTTCTAGTTTTTGCAAGAAACTTTAGCCACCGGGGCGGCGCCCGCCGCACCGGTGGCTAGTGTTGTTTTTGGAGACGATCGAGCATTTGCCGGATCTCGGGGTCGGGCTTAATGCGCAACGCCGCCTCGAAATGGCGGACGGCTTCCGGCATCCGGCCCGGCATCCCCGATAACGCAATCCCGAGGTTGACGTGCGCATCGGCGGAATTCGGATCTATTCTCAATGCCGCTTCAAAATGTGAGATCGCGTCCGGCGCCCGCCCGACGCCTGCCAGCACCACTCCGAGATTATTGTGCGCATCCACATAATCGGGCTTCAGCCGCAAGGCTTCCTCGAAGTGTGGGATGGCCGTCTCCGGCTGGCGGCTCTTGGCCAAGTCAACACCGATGCTGTATTGCGCTTCGGCGGCATTGGACTGCCCCTGCGCCAGGTTGTTTCGCGCCTCCTCATAATCCGGTTTGAGGCGTAGCGCGGTTTGATACTCGGAGATCGCCTCGGGCATGCTGCCGGGGGTGGCAACTAAAGCGTTGGCCAGATCGTTGTGGATTATGGGTGAATCTGGAAGGATTCGAAGCGCCGTCCGATAATGTGCGATCGCTTCCGGGATGCGTCCGGATTTTGCCAGGGCATTTCCATAGTCGGTTTGCACGTTCGCGGCATTGGGTTCGATTTGGAGCGCCGCTTGATATTGCTCGATTGCTTCGGGAAAGCGGCCCTCGCCGGCCAAGGCTACACCCAGATTATGGTGCGCAAGGTAGTTGCCACTGGTCACATCGAGCGCATGACGAAAGAGCGTCTGGCTGTTCCGCCAATATTGGATCTGTGCTTCGCACAGCACTGCCCCCGCCACGCACGCGACGATGGCCGCTGCAGTAGCGGCTTTGCTCTTTAGAAGCTCGGACAGGCCCCATGCCAACATGATGCTTAAGCCGACCGACGGAAGGTACATATACCGATCCGCACGAGCTTGCGAGCCGGCCTGGATGAGACCGATGACCGGAACAAGCGTTCCCAGATACCAAAACCATCCCACGGCAAGGTAAGGACGCGAACGCCGCGCCCACAGCACGAGCACCGAGATGCCCGCGAGCAGTAGGGCTGACAGCGCAGTTTGCCATACCGGCAGGTCGTGCGGATAGGGATAGAACACCGCCAGCCTGGTTGGCCAAAACATCTTGACAATGTACATCGCATACGAGAGCAGGGCGTTCTCCACGCGCAATCCAAGCGGGAATTGCCCAACTTCGCGGACGGCACCACTGCTACTTTGGACCAGATAGGCTGCGATGGCGCTGGCTACGGACATTACCAGCATCGGAATCTTCACTCGCAAGGCGGAGCGGAGCGGTTGGCGCAGCGGCCATATGTCGAGTAAGAACAGCACGAATGGCAACGTTACGACCATCGGCTTGGACATCAGTCCCAGGCAGAAGGCTGTCAGCGTAAGCCAATAATGCCGGCGGACATAGCTCCATAGCGCAAGGAACCAAAAGAATGCGCTGAGCACGTCCTTTCGCTCCGCGATCCAGGCAACGGATTCCACGTGTAAGGGATGCACGGCGAAGAGCACCGCCACGAATGCGCTAGGCCACTCCGCGCCGGTGGCGGCGCGGAGGAATCCGAAGAGGAAAACCGTGGCAAATGCGTGGAGGAGAGCATTGGTGAAATGGTGTCCGCCCGGTCGCAGATCGAAGATCTCCACATCAAGCAGGTGCGAAAGGCGCGTCGCGGGAAACCAATTCGCGGCCTCGGTGCTGGTAACCGCCCAGATGACGCCATCCATGGTAAGGCCGTTGCGCACGTGCGGGTTGTTGGTGACGTAGTCCGGATCGTCGAAGTTAACGAAGCCGAAACGGTAAACCGGCGCATAGACCAGTAGCGTTGTCAAGAAGAGTCCAAGACTAATGCCAAGTATGATGAGGCGGTTCGGCGCCTGCCGGGTAGGCTCAAGGGTCGCGTTCGATGATGGCGCGGGAGGCTGCTTGGACATGCTCCTACTGATAGGAATTTTCTGACGCAAAAGTGCTGGAGTCTCCAGCTATGATTCTACGTCCTCAAGTGGGGCTTCGACTCAAGCCTGTTCGCGACGATTTGCTGGAGGTGCGAAGTTCCCGTGATTCCCGCTTCTCGAAATGCAAGTTGGCGGCGAGCAGGGCCTGCACCTATTGGGCTTCCTTGGCCACGCCGCAGGAGCCGTGATGTTTGGCTCAGTCTTCCAGGTGTAATCCACCGCCATTCTGGCGTGCCGCGCAATTACGCGCGCAGTTTTATCGGTGTTCATCTGTGTGGCCTACGTTTTTTTAGCATCCGTCGCGGCTCGGTAACTCACGTTCAGTTTGCTAAACTCGTGATTCATTTATGCGAAAGCGACTGGTTCCGTTCCTGCGCGGACTTGGGAATCTTTGGCTCGTGTGCGGATTGGCTGGCGGCGTTGCCTTCCTGTTGGAGCGGCTTTTGCCTGGCGCTGCTGCAAAAGCGCTGACGGTCGCAGTGCTTCTGCTACTCTACTTAGCCGGATCGCGCTGGATCGAAGGGCGGAAAGCCGTGGAGTTGTGCGCGGAAGGCTCCCTCCAAGGGCTTGGCATTGGGACGGTCCTGGGCATCTTACTATTCGCTTCCCTTATGGGAATCCTCTGGCTGGCCAGAGTGTATCGGCCTGAGGGACTGGGCCGCTGGGAACCGCTGGCTTTGGCGCTACTCTCGGCACTGGCGGGCGCCGCGTTTGAGGAGGTCGTCTTTCGCGGCTTCCTGTTCCGCCTGATTGCCGGACTGGGAGGCAACTGGACCGCGCTGGGGCTTACCTCGGCGCTTTTCGGCTTGGCGCACCTCGGTAATCCTGGGGCGACGTGGTGGGGGAGTCTGGCGGTGGGCATCGAAGCCGGTGTCTTATTAGGAGCGGCCTATGCTGCCAGCGATTCCCTTTGGCTACCGATCGGGATCCACGCGGGCTGGAACTTCGCGGAAGGGCCGGTGTTTGGAATGGCAGTCTCGGGACACGAAGTTCGTGCAGCCGGTTGGATCGGCGGCCAACTTCAGGGTCCGACGATCCTCACCGGCGGGGCCTTTGGGCCCGAGGCATCGATTGTGGCGGTGGTGGTGTGCCTGTTGCTGGCCACGGTTTATCTGCGCAAAATGTGGTGCTTGCCCCCCACTGCTACTTTTCCAAATCGTCCGCCAGAATAATGGCCTCGGCCAATTCCCTCATCGGACGTCTTAAGCGGCGGCTCTCATTGCGGAGTTTCAAATACGCATCCGCTTCGGTGAGATTGTGTTTGTGCTGAAGAATACCCTTGGCGCGCTCCACAATTTTGCGGATCTCAAGTGCACGCTTCATCTCCAGCGTTTCTGACATCAGCCGCGCGTTTTCGATCGCGATGGCTGCCTGGCCGGCCACCACCTTCACAAAGCCGATTTCGTCTTCGCTGAATTGCCGAACTTCCCGGGTGTAGATGTTGATGGTGCCCATGACCCGGTCGCGGGTCATCAAAGGCATGGAGAGCAGGGAGGCGAGGCCGGTTCGACGGGCCAGTTCCGGGTAGCGGAATTGCTTCTCCTCAAGCACGTTCGGAATCATGATGGGACGCGCTTCCCGTACCACGCGGCCGATCAGCGAATCCTCGATCTTGAGCGGCATCTTGTGCATGTAATCCGGCGAAGAGCAGCATGCGGCGGAGATCACCAGCTCACGACGTTCTTCGTCCACCAGCATGATGGAGCAGACGGGTGAATCCAGGGTCTCGGCGAGCATTTCCGCGATGGCCTGGAGGATGCGGTCGAGATAGTTCTCCTCCGAAATGGTCTGCGCCAGGCCTGCCAGCACTTCCATGCGGCGGGAGGCGCTTTCCGAACGCTCCTCCAGCTTGGATTTGGCGATGGCGCCGCCCATCTGCTCGCCGATGAAGCTGACCAGCGCGATTTCGTCGGGTGTGTGGGAGTGCCGCGCCTTGTGGTGGATGTTGATGACGCCGATCAGTTCTCCATTGCTGATCAGAGGAACCGAAAGAAACGCTTCATAGGTGTCTTCCGGCAGGGCCTGGAATCTCTTGAAGCGGGCGTCCGCCGCTGCATTGGAGCCGAGCGCCACGACCGACCTGTGTTGAGCCACCCATCCCGTAATTCCTTCGCCCATCTTCAGCCGGATGCTGTCAATTTCCGATGTGTGGGGCAGTTGCGATGCGCGCAGCACGATTTCGTTGCTGTTGTGCTCCACCAGGTACACCAGGCAGGCGTCGCAGTCCGTGACATCCACCGCCAGTCCAATCAGTTCCTGCAGCATTCTCTCGAGTGTCAGATCGGAACTGACGATGTTGCTAATCTGATGTAGCAATGCGACTTGTGTGTTGGTCTCCGATACCGCCATCATGTTATAAGGCCTCCCAGCCATGCGCCTTGGTGGAAGCAGGGCGAAGCTGAAACCCCGCTCCACCAAAAGGGTGGCAACAATTCCAGTTTAGGAAGCCGATTGGAGGGGAGTCCAATCCAAAGTTTCTATCGGCGCTATGCGAAGAGCGGTTCAGCGGTGCGCGGTGGTTTTAGTGGTGGCTTTTCCTCCGGTCATGGAGCGGATAAAGTCAACTTCTTCCTGCAGATAGGGCTTACCGGTGCTGAAGAGGATGTCGTGGAACCACAGGTCCGGCTGGCGGTCGATGTAGGGGTGCTGCCAGGAGTCCCAGGGGAGCCAGGTTTGGGTCTTGCCGGCGGCGAAGCCCCAATTGTAGGCCGCAACCTTGAACTTCAGGGCAATCGGCAGGATTCCCTGGAAGGTGCTGCCATTGGGGCGGGCCATATACTCGGTGGCGAGGATGGGCCGGTGGTAACCTTGCAGCCATTTAACCCGCTTCTCGAACTCCTCCGGCTTGCCGTAGTTATGGAAGGAAACGATATCGGAAAGTTCCACCTGGATCTTCTCGATGGGGTCCAACTTGTCGGGCGAGGACCAGTCGCCACCCTTCCACAGGCCGCTGGTGAGCGGTTGAGTCGGCAGTCCAGCGCGTGCGTATTTATACACTTGCGGGAGGAGGATCTTTACCCGGTCCACCTTGTTTCGCGGTTCAGAGCTTCCGTAGCTCGATCCGTTGGTATTGTCCGGTTCGTTCCAGAGATCCCAGGCCAGAATGCGGTCATCTGTAGAAAAGGCCAACACTACCTCCTGGATGTAGTTCAGGATGCGGGCCTCCTGGGCGGGATCGGTCAGGGCTTTGGCGCCGGGGCTTTGCACCCAGCCGGAATTGTGGACGCCGCGACGGGGGGCCGGCTGAATTCCCACTTCCGGAAAAGGATACCAGCAGGAATCGAATAATACCAGAATGGGCCGGATTTTGTGCTTTTTGGCGATGGTCAGGAATCGGTCGATGCGGCTGCGGAAGCCCCGGGCGTCCTGCTGCCAGAGGAGATCGTGGAGGAACACGCGCATGGTGTTCATCCCCAGGGCCTCCGCCCATCCCAACTCCATGTCGATGCGAGTGGTGTCGAAGGTTTCGGCCTGCCACATCTCCAACTGGTTGACGGCATTGGCTGAAATGTAGTTGCTTCCCACCAGCCAAGGCTGCTTGGCGTACCAGTCGTTGGCCTCCTTTTCAGACCATTGGTGGGTCTGGGCCATGGCAGGCGCGTTGACGAAAAGGCAAATCGCGATCAGTAAGCGTATCATGGGTCGTTTAGCGAGATTGGTCCGAACATATCGTGTTCGGGGCCTCAACGTCAAGGTGAGGGGTGTATCTCGGGGCGGGGGCGAGGCCTCGGACAGGCAGGAATATCAGCAGAATGGGACGTCAGAACCCGTTGACACCCCGAGGGCAAGGCGCGCACGCCTCCAAGAGGCCGATTACCAATCGGCCGCAGGTTGAGAACCCAATGTCGCTTACATTGTATTCTGTATTTATTGTGGCAGG
>PMTT01000702.1 GCA_003167275.1 Bryobacterales bacterium
CGGAACTGACCCTTGAATCTCTCCACGATGGTGAAGGTCTTGAAGAGCGAGAGGTCCCAGTTGGCCTGTCCCGGCCCGCGCATATCCAGCGTGCGGGCGAGGTCGCCGAAGGTGCCGCGCGCGGCCGTGGAGAAGGCCGCCGGGTTGATGTAGTTGCTGAGACGGCTTTCCAGGCTTCCGCTGGTCTCGGGCGACACTCCCGTCGCATTCGGCCGCTGGCTGGCATAGCCGAACACCGAATTGTTGTTGGTGCTCTGTGAGATTTGCAGCGGGAAACCCGACTGATAGACGCTGATCGCGTTGAACGACCAGCCGCCTGCTACATAGTCGAGGGCCCTGCTGGAGGAGAGCATCTTCTTCCCTTTACCGAAGGGCAGTTCGTAAGTAATTGCTGAGGTCCAGCGCATCGGTGCATCCACATAGGAGAGCCCGTACTCGGCCCCGAGGTTGTAGGGGTTCTGCGGGCCGACGTTGCCGGCGTTCAGGAAGTTTCCGGCGCCGCCGGAGCTGTTGTCATAGTTCCGCGACCAGGTGAAAGTCGAAAGCAGTGTCAGTCCCATGCTCGTGCGCTTCTGCACCTTGCCTACCAGCGAATCGTACCGCGCGTGGGTGTTGTCGTCGTAGAGATAGTTGACCGTGCTGAACGTCGGATAGGGCAGTAGGAGTTGCACCTGGCTTACCGTGGCGGTCCCGACTACGCCCAGGCCGCCGTGATTGTAGTACGGATTGGCAACCGTGGCCGTCAGCGACGAGCCCTGCGAGAGCAGCGACGGATCGAGCGCGTTGATGTTGACGCTGGGACTGGACTGCGTCAGGTGAGATGACCGCGAGCCCACGTAGCCCACCTCTGAGGCGATACCGAAGGGCAGAAGACGCTGGATGTCGAACGAGAACTGCTGGACGCGCGGCGATCGCGAGTTGGGATCGATGATCGAGAGAGCCTGTCCGATGCCGGTGAGGGAGCCCAGTGAGTTGCCCGTGGGGACGGCAAGGCCGGCCGGGAAGGGATTCGTCAGGTTGTTGGCGGGCGTCGAATTGCCGTCATTCGAGGCGATGTAGGTTGTGGTCGCGGTGTAGCCCGGTGGGTTGTAAGGCGTGCCGATGGCGAACTGGGGAGCCCAGAAGAGTCCGTAACCGCCGCGGACCGTAGTCTTCGAATTCACCTGGAAAGCGAAACCGCCGCGCGGACCGAACTTGTTCAGGTTGGGGTTGCTGACGTGAATGCCGTTGCCGCCTACGCCCGCGAACTCAATGATTCCCTTGGCGCCCAGGGGGTTGTTGTCCTGGGTATCGAAGCCGACCACCATGTCGTTGTTCTTTTCCTGCAGGCCGTATTCGCGCTCCCAGCGGATGCCGGCGTTGATGGTGAGCCGCTTGGTGACGCGGATATCATCCTGGAAGTACGCGCCGTAGTAGCTGGCGTATTCATAGAGTTTGGTCGGAATGTAACCAGTGCCGCTCGAAGCAGCGCCCAGCAGCATGTCTGCCATATCGGCGCCGGTGCCCGAGACCGCGGTCAGCGGAGTGGAGCGGCTGAAGACGCCGTTGAAACTGAACGCTCCGGCGCTGTTGCTGAAATCGTTGCCGTCGTCATGAATGCGGCGGTAATCGAACCCCGCTTTGAGGTTGTGGATGCCTTTGTACTTCGCGATGCTGGCCGAGAAGTTTTTGGAGTAGTGAGTGTAATAGAAGTTGTTGTTGGTGCCCAGGCTATACTGCGAAGTCATCGAGATATTCGGGAAGGTGGGCGACGGAATCTGGGCGACGTAGCTGGGATTGAAGCCCAGCGTCGCCAGATTGAAGCCCTGGCTCACCTGGTAACCGTAGTTCGGGAAGCGGTTGAAACCGTAGCGCACCGAGAGCACCGTGGTGGGCGAGAGCGTGATCACGTTGTTGAACGCGGTGGCATCCACGCGGCGCTGCAGGCGCCACTGGTCGAGCGACGAGATCGTCTTGAACCATGTATTGCCCGGTTCGAGTGAGAAGTAACGCGCGTAGCTCAGGCTGGCGCGCCACCAGGAAGTCACCTGGTGATCGAGCTTCGCGGTGTCCTGTGACGCGCGGCAGGGCAGAATCGCCGCCGCCGTCAGATTGGGAGCCCCGTAGTAGGCGGAGCTGGTTTGCGGCATCCCATAAGTGGCCGCGATGTTCAGACCTACGGTATTCAGCCGGGAGGTGGGAATCACGTTGCCCGGAAATGCCTGGCGGGTGCAGGTACCGCCGTTGCACACGGTGGTCGAGGGGTCATAGATCACGTTCAACCCGCCGGCCGCGGCCTTGCTCTGCGAGAAATCCCCGACGCGCTCGAGCGCCGTGGGTGTGCTGAACTGCGAAGAGTTCGACTGCGTATCGTCATATCCTTCCCAAGCGAGCCAGAAGAAGGTGCGGTTCTTGCCATCGTAGAGTTTCGGGATCACGACCTTGCCGCCGAAACTGGCGCCGAACGTCCGGTTGGGTTGCGGCGGAAGCGGAATGCCCGCGGCGTTGTTGAAGAAGTTATTAGCCGCCCAATCGGTGTTCCGGATGGTTCCGAAAAGGCTGCCGTGATATTGGTTGCTCCCCGATTTGAGGTAGGTGTTGAACATGCCGCCGCCGGTGCGCGCCATCTCGGCGTCGTACGTGTTGGCCTGAATCTTTACCTCCTGTACGGCCTCGAGCGTGGGGATGATGATGGCGCGGTTGTCCGCATCGGTGATCGGAATGCCATCCAGCAGGTAGTTGTTGCCGCGGACCGGGCCGCCGGCGATCGAAATCTGCGACGAGCCGCTCTGGTCTTCCATGCGGTTATAGTGAGGATCGCCCACCGGCGTCACGTTCTGTGCCAGTTTCGACATCATGAACGGATTGCGCCCCAGGTTCGGCAGATCGGTGAGCTTCTGCTGGTCGAGCACCTGGCCCTGAGAAGCGTTGGCAGACTCGATTAAAGGCACCTCTTCGGTCACCATAATGCTCTCGCTGACGGCCCCGACTTCCATTTTGGAATCGAGCGTGAGGAACTCCTGCGTGTCCACCACGATTCCCTTATGCTCGAACTTCTTGAAGCCGGGCGCTTCCACAACCAACATGTAAGTGGACGGGTCGATCGCGGTGAAGGAGTACTCCCCCGCCGCGTTGCTGAGCGTGGAGCGCGACACGTTAGTCCCCTGATTGACGAGGGCAACTTTAGCGTCCGCGATAATGGCGCCGCCAGGGTCCTGGACGACTCCGCGGAGTCCTCCTTGGTAGGACTGAGCCCACAAGGCGCTGCTGGCCAGCGCAATCAAGAGTGGGCCGAACGATAGACGAATAATAGAATGTAGCTTCATGTAACTCCCCCCTGTGAAGATGAACTACTTGTGAAAACACCGTGGCACAGGCATTCTTGCCTGTGTTGCTTTTCTTTGTCTTGAAAACAACACAGGCAAGAATGCCCGTGCTACAGGGCAATGCCTGTGCGGACACGGTCGGCGCCGGCGCCCATACCGGCGTCGTCAGAATTGAAAAATCCCGATCAGGGCACTTGCAGATCGGGGATGCGAGACGCGGGCCGGATCCACCGGACGTAAGCGCCCTGAATTCCGTAGAGAGCACAGCCGACCGCGACGGCCAGCACGGCATTGACACACAGTACGCAGCCGGCGGTCGCCAGAAATGCGGCGGCATCCACGCGGCTCATTTTGGGCAGGCGACGCCACGCGCTCCAGTCCAGCAGGCACAAGCCCATCCAGGCCGTGACACCCGCCAGAGCCGGTAGCGGGATGCGCGCCACGAATCCCGTTCCCAGGTAGAGAATCCCCATCAGAAACACGGCATGCAGCAGGTTGGCCAGCCGCGAACTGCCGCCGCAGCGTACCACCGCCAGGCTGCGCGCCGGGATGCCCACGCTCAGCGGAGCGCCGAACATCCCCGCCACCAGGTTGGCGATCCCGTAAGCACCCAATTCCGTATCCGCGTCGGAGGCCTTCATGCGCTTGTGGCGGCCGCGGAAATGCTCCACCACGCGCGAGGTAATCAAAATATTCACCGACGAGACGAACGCCAGGGCGAACGCCGAGGGCAGCACCGTAAACACATCCTGGGCGCTCCACGAGAATCCGGCAAAGGGCGGAATGCTGGTCTGCAAGGCTCCCACTTCCTGCTCGCGCATGCCGAACAGCCGCGCCAGCAGAATCGCGAGGCCAACACCGATCAACGGCGCCGGAGCGCGCGGTGACAGGCGGGCGGCCAGGGTGGCGGCCAGAATCACAGTAAGGCCGAGCGCCAGAGGCCCCATCCGCACACCGGCCAGTCGATCCCATACCGCCACCGCTTGCCCCAGAGTGGAACTGGCCGCCTGGGTATACGGCGACCGAACCCCCAGGATGATGTCCAATTGGGAAATCAGCATCATCCCCCCAATGCCGCAGGAAAACCCCGATACGACAGCATGCGGAACCCGGGTAATGTGACGCCCCAGCCGCAGGACGCAGAAGGCCATCATGATGACCGAGGCCACCATCGAAACTTTGGCGGCGCCGCCGATCCCCTGACTCCGTACCGCTGCCGCTATGAAGGGGACGGTAGCGCTGGCCGTGCCGCCGATCAGGACGGGATTGCGGCCCAGCAGCGCGATTATCGGCGCCGTAAGAACAGACGTGAAGATCCCCAATACCGGTGGCAGACCCATCATCGAGGCCATGGCCAACCCATACGGAAGCGCGATCAGCGCTGCGATCGCGCCACCCGAAAAGTCGCCCACAATTTGCGGCCAGCCGTATCCGGTGCCGCGCGGGGTGCCTCGCCACATGGGCCTCAGGTTCAAGCCATCACCTTGAGGAACGCCGTCTTGAACTTGTTCATCTCCTCTTGTGTGCCAACCGAAACTCTCACGTAGGTGGGCATGCTCGGCCAGACGCGTCCGATGTAGACCTTCTCCTTGGCCATGGCGTCGATGACCTGCTCGCCGGGGCGGCCGACATCCACCATGAACTTGTTGGAAACCGAAGGCACGTATTTGAAGTTGTGCTTGTCGAGGAACGAGAGGACGTCCGTGCGAACGCCGGCGATGACCTTGCGCCGTTCCGGCACCAGCGTCTTGGATTTCAGGCTCGCAGTAGCTCCTGCCATGCCGGTGACCGGCAGAGCGCCGCTGCTGTAGGGAGTGATCTTCTTCAACAAATCCGGGCGGCCAATCGCCGCGCCCGCACGCAAGCCTGCCATGCCATAGATCTTCGAGAAGGTGCGGAGGATGATAACGTCCTTGTCTTTGGCGACCAGGTCCGAACACATGGGCGCGCCGGCGATGTGGATATAGGCTTCATCCACCAGCAGGATGCTGCCCTTCGGCTTGTTCTCGAGGAGCCATTCGATGTCCGCCCGCGGCGTCAAGGTGCCGGTGGGGTTGTTGGGGTTGCAGAGATAGATCAGGCCGGCGTTGGGATCGGCCGCCGCCATGGCCTTCACATCGTGGGAGTACGTCTTAGTCAGTGGTACGGCAATGACTTTGGCGCCGATGAATTTGGCGGCGCGTTCCGGGGCCTCGTATCCGGGATTGGCAGTCACCAGGGGCTTGGAAGGCGAAGTGAAGGCCAGCACCGCCTGATGCAGCGGCGCGCTCGACCCCGCATAGGGCTGCACGTAGTCGGGCTTCACGCCTTCGAGTTCCGCCATGGTTTCCTGGAATCCGAAGGTCTCCTCGTATAGGTACCTCCCGCCCTTCTGCACGATGTTGTGGATGGCTTCGGCAGCTTCGGGGCACGGCCCCAGCGGGTTCTCGTTGGCGTTGATTTTGACCGCGTCGGGCGGCATCTTGCCGCGAATGGCCGAGAGCTGGGCCATGGCGGATTCGTTGTAAAACGGCAGCGAGGCGCCGGCGGTCATCAC
>PMTT01000438.1 GCA_003167275.1 Bryobacterales bacterium
CCGAGCTTCAGTTCCAGGTTGGCGATGACGGAGGCGAGGTTGGCGTTGCCGCACCGTTCGCCATAGCCGTTCATGCAGCCTTGGACGTGGGTGGCGCCGGCTTCCACCGCTGCGATGGTGTTGGCCACGGCCACGTCCGAATCGTTGTGGGTGTGGATGCCGATCACGCCGTCGAAGCGCTTGCGAACTTCGGCAACGATCTCCACCAGGCGGCCGGTGATGGTGCCGCCGTTGGTGTCGCACAGGCAGAGCACGCCGGCGCCGGCCCGGTGCGCGGCTTCCAGGGTTTCCAGTGCGTAGGCTGGGTTGGCTGCATAGCCATCGAAGAAATGCTCGGCGTCGTAGACCACTTCCTTGCCATGGTCCTTCAGGAACCGCACAGTTTCGGAGATGAGCTGCAGGTTCTCTTCGTTGGTGATGCCGAGCGCGCGCTTCACGTGCAGGTCCCAGGTTTTGCCGAAAATGGAGACCACCGGGGTGCCCGCCTCCACCAGCGCGCGGACGTTGCGGTCCTCCTCGACGGGGTTCTTGGCGAAGCGCGTGGAGCCGAAGGCGGTGAGTTTGGCGTGCTGGAGCTTCAGTTCGCCGGCGCGGGCGAAGAAGTCCTTGTCTTTGGGGTTGGAGCCAGGCCAGCCACCCTCAATATAGTCGATGCCGAGCTCGTCCAGCTTCTGCGCAATGATGAGCTTGTCATCCACGGAGAAAGAGATGGATTCCCCTTGGGTTCCATCCCGGAGAGTGGTATCGAACGTTGAGATTTTCATATAGGACCAACTTCGAAAGACGTTTGGGCCACGAATGAACACGAATGAACACGAATAAGAACCGCCGCTCTTGCATTTTTCTTATTCGTGTTCATTCGTGTTCATTCGTGGCCTATTCTCTTTTTGCGCTTACTTCTTGGCGGCGGCCGCTTCTGACTCCTGCGGGACGCCGGCCTCCTTCTTCTTTTTTAGGAACGTCATCATCTCGCGTAATTCGCGGCCTACTTGTTCCACGGGCTGATTACGGGCCTCTTCGCGCATGGCCAGGAACTTCTTGCGGCCGGTCTTGTTCTCTTCGATCCACTGACGCGCGAACTCGCCGGACTGAATCTCGGACAGAATCTTCTTCATTTCGGCGCGCGTCTGCTCGTTCACGATGCGCGGGCCGCGCGTATAGTCGCCGTACTCCGCGGTGTCGGAGACCGAATAGCGCATGTAGGCCAGACCGCCCTCCTGCACCAGGTCGACGATCAACTTCAACTCGTGCAGGCACTCGAAGTATGCGATCTCCGGGGCGTACCCGGCAGCCACCAGGGTTTCGAATCCGGCGCGGATCAGCTCGCTCGATCCGCCGCACAAAACGGCCTGTTCGCCGAAGAGGTCGCTCTCGGTCTCTTCCCGGAAATTGGTCTCGATGACGCCGGCCTTGAGGCAGCCGAGCGCCAACGCATAGGCCAAGGCCCGTTCCAGAGCCTGGCCCGAGGCATTCTGATGGACCGCCACCAGGGCCGGCACGCCCACACCTTCCGTGTAGAGCTCGCGGACGCGATGTCCCGGCGCTTTGGGCGCCACCATCGACACGTCGATGTCCGGCGGCGGCGCAATCTGCTGGAAGTGAATGTTGAAGCCGTGCGCGAACATCAGCGTCTTACCGGCAGTCATGTGCGGCGCGATATCGGTGTTGTAGAGGTCGGCCTGAATATGGTCGGCGACCAGGATCATCACCACATCCGCGGCTTTGGCCGCATCGGCGGTGGTCAGGACCTTCAAGCCCGCGGCTTCGGCCTTGGCCCACGACTTGCTGCCGGGGTACAGGCCTACCACCACGTCCACGCCCGAATCGCGAAGGTTCAGCGCGTGCGCGTGTCCCTGACTTCCATATCCGACGATGGCGACCGTGCGCCCGTTCAAGTATTCCAGGTTTCCGTCTTTTTCGTAAAAGCGTCTCGGCATTTTTGCTCCAAGAGAATTAGGGGCTACACAACGACTCAGGCCTTCGGCCTGTGACAGGCCGGGAGGCCTGTCCTACACGACTTCTTCCAGTTTCGCTCCGGCTTTGGTCAGCACGGGGGGCTGCAGTTTCAGCTTCTTGGCTTCCAGGGCGATCGCCAGCGCGCCCGAACGGGTCACTTCGATCTCGCCATAACTTGCCATTACGTCGATGAATTCGCCCAACTTCTCGGGATCGCCAGTCACCTCGATAGCATAGCCCTCGGTGGAGGAGTCCACCACCCGGCCGCCGAAGATCTCGGCTTCCTTGAGGACCGCGGTGCGGGATTCCTGCGCCGTCCGAATGCGCACCAGCACCAACTCGCGAACTACCGCCGGGGATTCGGTGAGGTCGGTGGCCTGGAGCACGTTGATCAGCTTGTTCATCTGCTTGATCACTTGCTGGCGCTGGTGGGACTCTACGTCAACCACAATCGTCATCCGGGAAACTTCCGGATCGAGGGTGCGCGCCACCGTGAGGCTTTCAATGTTGTAACCGCGCTGGCTGAGCAGGCCCGTGACTCGCATCAGCGCGCCGGGCTTGTTCTCCAGGAGTAGGGAAATGACTTGTAGCATATAGAATTAAGGAGTCAGGAGTTAAGGAGTCAGAATTACGGGACCGCCACCGGGTGGGGAGGGCCCAGGACCATTTCGTGGATTGCGCCGCCGGCGGGGACCATGGGGTAGACGCACTCAAATGGCGTCACCTTTACGTTGAGCAGATAGGGGCCCGGCTCTTTCACGGCTTCGTCCAGCGCGGCAGCCAGTTCCCACGGTTTGTCGATGGTCTTACCTTTGAAACCATAGGCGCCGGCCAGTTTCTCGGCGTCGGGGAAGCAGTCCAGCTCTACGGCGCTGAGGCGGTTGTTGTAGAACAGGGTCTGCCACTGACGAACCATGCCGAGGTAGCCGTTGTTCATCACGATAATCTTGATGGGCAGTCCGTTGCTGGCGATGGTCCCCAGCTCGGGGATGGACATCTGGAAGCCTCCATCGCCCACCAGCGAGAAGACCAGCTTGTCGGGACGCGCGAATTGCGCGCCCACCGCAGCCGGGAGGCCGAAGCCCATGGAGCCCAGACCGCCCGAGTTCAGCCACAGGCGCGGCTCGTTGAAGCGGATGAATTGCGCGGCCCACATCTGGTGCTGGCCCACGTCCGAAGAGACGATGGCCCGGCCGCCGGAGATCCGGTCGATTTCGGCCATCAGGTGCTGCGGCTTGATTTCCGTGTCCGACGTGACCACCTGGAGCGGATGCTCCTGCTTCCACTCGCGAATCTGGCGCCACCAGGCGCGCCGGGCGGCACTGAGCTTCTCGGAGGGCGCGGCGGGGGTTTCCTTCAGCGCCTTGACGAATTTGGCCAGCACGCGCTTCACGTCGCCCACGATGGGCACGTCCGGGGTGCGGTTCTTGCCGATCTCAGCCGGATCGATATCGACATGAATGACTTTGGCATGGGGGGC
>PMTT01000203.1 GCA_003167275.1 Bryobacterales bacterium
TCAGCGTCCTTCTTGTTCTTCATGTCCATTGCCGTATCGTCTTGCCCTTCAATAGTTCAACAATAATTGAACTATTGAAGCATGTCAAGAGATTATTTGCCTGATGCTTGATTCCAAGGAGTGTGGGGCAGGTTGTCAACGTTGGTTGGCAACCTGCGGCCGATTGCCAATCGGCCATGCCGCCGCCAGGCGGCGCGCCAGTTTCGCCCCTGTCGTAAAGCCGACCGCCGACCTCTACAGCGCCGCCAGCACCTCTTTATAGAGGTATTTCGACCCTTCGATCCCGTCCCAGGGCCCTTCCTCATACTCCAGCGCAAACGTGCCCTCGAATCCACCGTCGTTCATGATCTTGACGGATCGGCCGACGTTATTGTCCTTCCAGCGGCTCCAATACTTGGCATGCACGTTGGTGTGCGCATACGGCGCCAGCGCCTTGAGCCCGTTGTACATCAGGTATTCGTGCTCCCAATTGCAGAAATCCGGCGAGGCTTCGCAGAAGGGCGAGTGCACCTCATCCACGATGATCCGGATGTTCATGGGGTTGGCGGTCAGCCCCCAGTGGTTCTCGAGTGTCACCTTGACTCCTACTTTCGCGCCGTGGTCCGCCATCTCTTTGAAGGATTCGATACAGTTGGCGAGTAACTTGGCAAGCTCGTCGGCCTTGGGGTAATCTCCGCCGATGACCACCGAGCTAGGTGCGATCCTGGGTCCGCCACTATTCACCCGCATGGACTTGGTGCCGAGCATGGCGGCTCCGTCCAGCCACTTCTTCGCCACCTCGATGCCGGCCTTGCGCTTCTCCGTATCGGGGTCGCAGATATCGCGGGGTGCGTTGTTGGAAATGTGCTGGCACTTGGTGCCGGTGGTCGCCATTTTGTTCGCGAGCTTGTCGAGCCAGCGGTTTCCGGCTTCGCTGGAGGGGTCGAATTCCTGCGTCACGCGCGTGGCGGTCCCCACCAGGAGCGGCACGCCGACGTACATGCTGTCGTCGGTCACGTCGCCGAAGAGGCCCGAAAACAGGTCCATGTGAGTGACCCCCGGGAAGGTGTCCTTGGTGAACTGGGGAAAGTCCAGCATGGTGATCTCCCCATATTTCTTTTTGATCTCCGAGGTCTGCTGGTTGCTCCCGAAACGGGTCCGGCTCTTGAAGATGTAGCGGATGGGCCAGGTGTTGGAGGCGATCCGCGCCAGTTTCTCCTTTTCGGTGAGAGGGCGGGCTACCGCCTGGGGAACGGGGCTCAGAGCCAGGCCGGCGGCGCCGATGCCCGCGCCCGCCTTAAGAAATCCCCGCCTGCCGAGGGCGGTGTTGTTCGCACGTTTGGGGTCGTCCATGCCGTCAGTCTCCTTAACCGCGGAGCTCGCGGGTTGCCTTTGATTGTAGTCCACCGTAGGGTATGCTTTAGCTACTCCATCGGCGCTTTCCATCCCCCAAACGCCCCTTCCAGCCACCCCGCGACAGCCAGCGCGACATCCTCTCGCCACGGCCGCGCCACCACCTGGACCGCAATCGGCAGCCCGCCCTCCGATTCTCCGCACCGCACCACTGCCGCCGGCCACCCAGTCAAGTTATACGCCATGGTGTGGCTGAAGCCTCGGAAATTCTCGTCGAGCGTCGAAGTGCCGTGCGGCAGCGCCGGGTGTATATACGCGGGGCAGAGAATCACATCATACCCGCGGAAGAATGCGAACATCCCGGCGCGAAACTGATCCCATTCGGCCCAGTATCGATGGAAACCCGCCAGATCCGTGCGGTACGCCTCCAGTTTTTCCAACCAACCGCGCAGCAACGGATGGACCTCCGTGGAGCCCAGTTCCTCCAGATACTGCCAGAGGCCGTCGCCGCCATCGGCGCCCAGGAGCTTCATCTCCAGGTCGTAGGCACTTTCGAGGCAGCTCGGACGCGCCTCATCCATCACCCGCACCTCGGTCGCCAGTGACTGTGCGGCAGCCCGCACCACCCGCGAAACGTCCCCGTCGGCAGCGGCGATTCCGTTGTCCGTGTAGAACGCCACTCGCAGATCGCGCAGGCTGACGCTTCCAGGATCGTGGAACGGCATGCTGACCGTGGCCTGGTCGCGGCCATCCGTGCCGATCAGCAGCGGCATCACGGTCGACAGGTCTTCCACATAGCGAGACATCGGACCGATCTGCCACAGCGCCTCGATCCAGCCGCCTGCCGGTGGGAAGTGGCCGGTCCGCGGCAGGCGGCCGGAGGTCGGCTTGATGCCCGCGATCCCGCAGAACGCGGCGGGAAGCCGCACGCTTCCCGCGCAATCGCTGCCAAGGCCGAGCGGCGAGCCGCAACTGGCGATCAGGGCGGCCTCTCCGCCGCTGCTGCCGCCCGACGTGCGCGTCAGGTCGTAGGGGTTGTTGGTGGCGCCGTAGAGCAGGTTGTCGCTCTCGAAGGCGAACAGAAGGTCGGGCAGATTGGTGCGCGCGATCGGGATCGCGCCCGCGCCACGCAGGCGTGCGACCAGGGTCGCATCTTCGGTGGAAGGCGCGGCGCCCCTGCGTCCGAGTGTGCCGGCCGTACAGACGGTACCGGCGACTTCGATGGAATCCTTGATACTGAAGGGGACTCCCAAGAGTGGGGCGGACGCCCCCGTCCGCGCGCGACCCCCTGGTCGCGCTGTCTCCTTGTCCAGCACCTCGACCACGGCGTTGATCGCCGGATTCACGCGCGCGATGTGGTCGAGGTGGGCCTGGATCAGCTCCGCGGACGAGATCTGGCCGTCTCGAATCAGACGGGCCTGGTGGGTGGCGGAGAAGCTGAGGATTGTATCCATGTACGGTATGCTTTAGCTTGCCCAGTGCCCGAGATCCAGAGCGCAGGCAAGCTAGGGCAAGCTAAAGCATACCGTACGCAGGACCCTGTCGAGCCGATCCACCAACAGGTCAGCATCAGCCCGCGAGAACACTAGCGGAGGCTTGATCTTGATCACGTTGTGCAGCGGCCCATCCGTACTCAACAAAACTCCCCACTCTTTCATGCCGTTCACGATTTCGGTGGCCTCGTCCGCGGCGGGCTCCTGTGTCCCCCGGTCGCGCACCAGTTCGAACCCCAGGAACAGGCCCTGCCCGCGGACATCGCCGATTAGCGGATGCCGCCCGGCCAACTGCCTCAGGCCGTTCAGCAGGTAGCCGCCCGCATCGCGAGCATTCTCCTGCAGCCCTTCCTCCCGGATCACGGCCAGCACCGCCAGGCCCACGGCGCAGGAGACCGGATTCCCTCCGAAGGTATTAAAGTACTCCATGCCATTGGCGAACGAAGCCGCGATCTCGGGCGTCGTGACGACAGCTCCCATGGGGTGGCCGTTGCCGATCGGCTTTCCCAACGTCACGATGTCGGGAACCACGCCCTGCGTCTCGAACATCCAGAAGTGCGAACCGGCGCGGCCGAAGCCGGTCTGCACTTCGTCGGCGACACAAACTCCGCCGGCGGCGCGCACCGCCCGATACGCTTCGCGCAAGTACCCCGCCGGCAAGATCACCTGCCCGGCGCAGCTCAGCGCCGATTCGCAGAAGAAGGCCGCCAGACCGTCAGCTTCGGTGGGGCAGGCGGTGCCGCCTGCCTCGCCCGCTTGCGGGCGACCCTGACCCGCGGAGGAAGCCCGCCCCGCCGCCTCCGCCACGAACTGCGCGTAGCGCGGACCGGAATCCGCTTGCCGATCGAGGCCGCGATACACGTTCGGCATGGGCGCCACCTGGACGTGCGCCGGCTTGCCGCGCCCGCCGGGGCCATCGAATTTGTAAGGGCTGATGTCGATGAGCGCGTTGGTATTGCCGTGATAGGCCGTCTCCACCACGATGACGCCCTCGCGCCCGGTGTGGGCGCGCGCAAGCCGCAGGGCCAGTTCATTCGCCTCGCTGCCGCTGCACACCAGGTACACCACGCTGAGCGCTTCGGGGAGCGTAGCGGTGAGGCGCTCCATATACGCCGCCAGGTGTTCGTCAAGATAGCGCGTGTTGGTGTTGAGCAGGGCCATCTGCTCGCTGGCGGCCCGCACCACACGAGGATGGCAATGGCCCACGTGCGCCACATTGTTGACGCAATCCAGGTACGCCCGGCCGCTGGAATCGTAAAGGTACTGCTTCCAGCCCCGGACGATGTGCAGCGGCTCCCGATACGAAATGCTGAGCGATGGTCCCAGATGCTTCCTGCGCGTGGCGAGTAGCTCGCTCTGGGCTGGGGTATGGACCAGCCCGCAGGCCCGCCGAAAGACATCGCGCGGCCAGCCGGCAGGGAGCGTGGCCAGCCTTTCGAGCAACTCCCAGGCGGGCCCGTTCGAAATGTTCAGATAGTCGTTGTGCGGAGCCTTGCGCGTCTGCCAGGCACAATAGCAAACGCTCATGGCGAGGCGCGTCGCGGCCAGCGTGTAGAGCGCGTCGATCTCGGGCTCGGTAAGCGGCCTGGCCTGGTGGTAGGCGGCGACCACCTGTGCTGCTGCGGCGATGGGGTCCTGCTTGTCGAGCATCACGTAGGCGAGCGCCACGGCCAGGTCGCAGACCGTCGCGGTGTGGACCATGTCGCCAAAATCCAGCACCGTGGTGACCCGGGAGCCCGTCTC
>PMTT01000530.1 GCA_003167275.1 Bryobacterales bacterium
CAAGCTAAAGCATACCCCACGGCACTAACCATCGGCCTACTATTCAGGGTCTGGCCAAAAGTGTATATTCCAAGCGTTGACGCCCCGATGCCGGGGCGATCTACTCGAACTTTATGACATCCATCGGTGCCCTGGCAGAAGCAGTGCGGCCGGCCCGGCCGACTATTCCGGACCGAATCGAGGATCTGGGTGTTCGCCGCGCCCTGATCAGCGACCTGGTCCTGCGTTTCCTGTGGCTCCACGGCTCCGCCACCCTGTCAGCCCTCAATCAGACCCTGAAGCTCTCCTTCCCGCTGCTGGAGACCCTGTTCCATCAGTTCCGGCAGCAGCAACTTCTGGAAGTCAAGGGGATGGTGGGGAACGACTACACCTTCAGCCTCACTTCCAACGGGCGGGTACAGGCGACGGCGCGCAACGAAGTCTGCCAGTACGTGGGACCAACGCCCGTATCGATCCAGCAATACCAGGAGGTAGTGCGGTCCCAGGCGGCGCAGGTGCGGCTGGGACGCGAGAGCCTCCGGCAGGCGTTTAGCGACCTGGTTCTGCCCGACGGCCTGTTGGATCAGCTCGGCCCTTCCCTGATTGGTCACCAATCCCTGTTTCTCTACGGCGGCACGGGCAATGGCAAGACCAGCATCGCGGAGCGCATTCTGCGCATCTACCGCGACACCGTGCTGGTTCCCTATGCCGTCGAAGTGGATGGCCACATTATCACCGTATTCGACCCGGTGGTCCACAGGCTAGTGCCCTGCGACGACGAGATGCTCGACCCGCGTTGGGCGGTTTGCGAACGGCCCTGCATCACCGTAGGCGGCGAGCTTTCGGCCGCCATGCTGGAACTTCGGCTGGACGAGAGCACCAAGGTATTCATTTCGCCCTGCCAGATGAAGGCCAACAACGGCATCCTGATCATCGACGATTTCGGCCGCCAGATGCTTACGCCGCGCGAATTGTTGAACCGGTGGATTGTTCCGTTGGATCGCAGGGTGGACTACCTGACGCTGGCTTCGGGGATGAAGTTTCAGGTGCCGTTCGAGCTCATGGTGGTCTTCTCAACCAACCTGGATCCTTATGATCTGGCGGACGAAGCGTTCCTGCGGCGCATTCAGACCAAAGTGCTGGTGGAAAGCGTAAGCGCCGACATCTTCGACCAGATCTTCCAGCGCGTGGTTCAGTCCCACCAGGTGAGTGCCGAAATGGGCGCCGCCCCCTACCTGCGCGAACGCTGCGCGGCTGCGGGTGTGAAGGCGCTGCGAGCCTGCTACCCCAATGACATCTATAAGATCGTGAAGGCCATCAGCGAGTACGAAGGCCGTCCCGTGCGCATGACCCGGGCCAACATCGACCGCGCCGTGGGCCTGTACTTCGCCAGAACTGCCCCAGTTGCCAAGGATTAGCCTCCGTGGGGTATGCTTTAGCTTGCCGTTCTCTTCTAATTTCAGCGCAAGCTAAAGCATACGTTACCTGATGCCGTACAGATCGAGGTCCATCTGGAGGTCGTTGCGGGCTTCCACCCGCACGGACTTGGCCCCTGCCAGTTCCATCGATGCCGAGTCGGGCATATTGTACTCAAACGTCGCCAACACACGGTAAGTCCCAGGCGCCAGGCCCTGGAAGCGATAGACGCCGTGGATATCGGTGCGGACCACTTTGAGGTCGGTGACGCGTTTGCGAGTGTCGGGATCCCAGGCTTCCAGGTAGACCGGCGCGCCCACCAAGGGTTCGCCGTAATACTTAACGGTTCCGTGCATTTCGCCGGGGCCGCCCGATAGCGTAAAGCGCACCGACCCTCCGGTGGTCACCAGGAATTCGTTCCACCCATCGGGACGGGTTCCTCTACTTCCGAAACCGGCAGAGTAGAAACCGGACACATAATATCCGGGCGGTGGAACGAGCGACACTTCCCACCGGCCGGGACCCAGCAGAACACTGTTGTTGGTGAGCTGCAGAACTCCCGTCGGCCCCACCCCCGCCAGGTCTTTACGCCTCGCCAGCACCTGCATGGAATTCGCCGGGCCGGGCGTCGTACGGCCAAAATCGAACGTCGTGGGACCCACCTCGCGCAGGACCATCGACACCCCCGTGTCCCGGCTTAAGCTCACGGTGGTGTAAGCACCCTGGAATCTCGATACGCCTGGAATCGCTGGGCACTCCGCATAGAGTTCATAAGCTCCGGGTGGAAGGGAACCGAACCGGAATCCGCCAGATGCGGTCTGTCGTCCCATGTCCGAAGCCATGGTTACAGTCACCTCACCCAGACATATTTCCGCACCTCCCGTGATGGTTAGCAGCTTTCCCTGGGCGGGGCGAATATCCATTCCGGTGGCATCTTCGTCCATGAATACTTGCACAGTGCGCGCGTCCTCCGCCTGCTGGACTTCCTTCGAGAAGGTGGGCACATACGAGATCTGCTCGTCTTGAACGCCGGCGGTGCGGACCAGGTAGGCGCCCGGCTCCAGACCTGACAGGCGGTACACGCCGCGATCGTCGCTGGTCGTGTGAGTGGCCAGTTGCGGCGGCTGGGTATTACGATACGCCACCACATCGCGGCCGGACACACCGATATCGTTTTCGTCGAGGATGGTTCCGGTGATCCCGCCATACCGCATCAGCCGGATATTCAGGAAGATGGACCCGTCGTCGGCAAGAACGATCGGCTGCCCCGCCGAATTCCACAGTTTTTGCCCGTATTCGAATGGGAAGAAGCCGAGCCGCGCGGCCTTGACCAGGTAAGCGCCAGCGACGAGGGACGGGAATTCGAAGCCGCCGAAGTTGTTGGTGCGGACCGTCGCCTGAGTGCCCCGTGTACCCAGGATCGGCTGCAACACTACGGAGACGCGTGACAGCGGCTTCCCCGTAAGATTTTCCACGATGGTCCCGCGGATCACCGCGGCGGAAAGGGCGGTGGTGGACAACGCCAACAGCAAAACGAGTCGCGGCACGCGGAATCTCCCCGGTGGATTGACGCCGGCGGCCGGCGAAACGTTGACGTAGGGTATGCTTTAGCTTGCCCACCAGTTCATGAAGGGCTGGGCAAGCTAAAGCATACCCTACAAAGCCTACTTCTTGATGGCCGGCGGCGGGACCGGAGATCCGATGCCGTACTTTTCGACTTTGCGCGTCTGCATGTTGTACACATCTCCCAGGGAAAGGACGAAATAGGGCTTCTCCCAGGGCTGATACACGCGCGTATTGTCGTGGACGGCGACCTTCCACTTTCCGATCACTTCAAACCGGTCCCCCGTCACCACGATCGCGGTGCCTTCCGAGAGGCCGATCCCGAGCAGGTTGGGGTACTTCTTGATCACCGGAATGATGTCGTCCCAGCGGTTGCGGGTATTGATGTGCTGGTCGATCGCCACCCTGCGGAGGAAGGCGAAGCCGTGCTCGTGCTCGGGCTCCGGCGTCATCACGATTTCGGAACCGGCGATGGCTCCGCGCACCAGGTAGTCGCCCTGAATGGTGGCGCCCGCCGAACTGCCGCCGATCACGCCGCCACGCGCCAATACCGCGTGGAATTCCTTTTCGGTCAACGTGTGGGCATAGGAGTCGACACAATTCCACTGCCGTCCGCCGTCGAACCAGACGCCGTTGGCGTCGCGCAAGACCTTGGCGAACTCCTCAGTGTCCGCCACCTTCGGATCGTGCGTGTGCAGCATGAAGACGTTGGTGGCTCCGCGGGCTTTCCAGCGGGCCAGCACCTGCTCCTCTTTGTACACCTTGACACTCCCGTCCGGATTTTTGTTGCCGCCGGCCGTGGGAACCACCACGATCTTCGCTCCCAGTCCGCCGGCCTTGTTGATAAAGGTCTCGAAGATCCCGGTGTCGACATCGGAGCCGCCCCCCTGGATCACCAGTGTTCCTTTGGCAGGGCCGTATTCC
Source organism: Bryobacterales bacterium (assembly GCA_003167275.1). Taxonomy (GTDB): domain Bacteria; phylum Acidobacteriota; class Terriglobia; order Bryobacterales; family Bryobacteraceae; genus JAIQFL01. The sequence goes on from PMTT01000530.1 coordinate 3,883, forward strand.
GGCTCCTGCGCGAAGCTGCTTGCCGCAAAGAGAGTTGCCACAAGGGCAAGATGGAATTTCATAAGTTTAGTGATGAGCATACCATTCCCATTTGACTTGCTTGCACGTTACGGCAGCGTCACTGGCGCCGCTCCCGCCAGGTAAATGGCGTTGAAAAGGAACTTGAAGGTTCCATGGGGCTGGGCGCGGAACGTAATCTCGGGGCCAAAGAGGTACACTTTGCCCTTACCCACGCTGGCCTCCACCGCGGCGACCGAGCCGTTCAGATAGTGCTGCCCCCAGGCCCAACCGCTCCGCAGCGGTTCGGGGTTGGGGAACCAGGCGATGGGGCGCGTTCCCTTCTGTTCGGCGCCCGGCAGCAGATGGAAGGCCGGACTGTTGCTGTAGAAGACGTCCACCTTTTCGGGCACGCCGTAAGCGATCGGCAGACGGTTATCCACGCTGGCCTGCAGCACCGATCCCGGAATGTAGAACTTCGTGTTGGGGAGGCGGGCTCCCGAACCGTCGGCGGATTCGGTGAGGGCGTTGCTCAGCGGAAGTCCGAAGTAGTGGTCGAAGCCGGTGGAACTGCCGATGGCCAGCAGCGTCCCGCCTTCTTCGACGAACTTGTGCAGTTGCGGCCCCGTAGTGGCGGCCGAGACGTTGCCGATCTGGTTTCGGTATTCATCGGGGACGTCGCCGCCGCGTCCTCCACGGCCGCCGCCCCGTCCACCGCCGCGACCCGCAGCGGCAGCATTGGCGGGAGTTCCTGCCGCGGGAGCAGTTCCGGCGGCACCCGCGCCGCG
>PMTT01000521.1:0-1979 GCA_003167275.1 Bryobacterales bacterium
AGGTCGGTGGCGCGGTAAACCTCCCCCATGCCTCCGCGGCCCAGCAGACCGATAACCCGGTATCGCCCGCCCAGCAGGGTACCCGGCACGAACCGTCCCTCATCGACCACCGAGGAGGACGAGGTAAGCCGCGAGATGCTGGTGTCGTCGGCCGCGGCCGCGGCGCGTCCGGATGCGGCGGCCAGCTCCGCGGCGTCGGCAGCCACGGTCTCGGCGATCGAGGGTGTGGTACGGTCCATAGGTTCGATTCTACTCGGAATTGGTGGAGCAGATTGTCAATCTGCGGCCGATTGGTAATCGGGCCGTCGGAAGTGTGCGTCGCTTGCCGCTGGGGGGGCGCCGAAGGGCCGCAGCCGGATCGCTTAATCAGATTCCTAATCCTCCGCAGGTTGCCAACCGGTTGCCAACCTGCCTCACAAACTTCAGGCGTCCAGGATCGGCGGCTTCCTAGCTCCTTGCGTCGGATGTGCGAAGTTGAACATCCAGGAGATACCGAACTGATCGGTCAGGGTCCCGAAGCGGGCGCCCCAGAAGGTATCCTGCAGCGCCATCGTCACCTTGCCGTTTACGCCGAGGGCGGTAAAGAGTCTCTCAAGCTCGGTTAGACTTTCACAGTGGATCATCACCGCGGAATTGCCGGGGTGAAAGGGTGTCCCGGGCAGGATGTCCGACGCCATTAGAAGCGTGGAGGGTCCGTTGGTAAGAGTCGCATGCATGATCCTGTCCTTCGCATCGGCTGGTACCCAAGGCAACTCGACTGGTGCTTCGGAAAACGGCAGGAGGAACAGATCGGCTCCGAGACATTCCTGATAGAACTCCATTGCCTGGCGGCAGTATCCGTCGAAGCTCAAGAATGTGACGATCTCTTTCATGATTGCGGCCTGTTCTGGTTACGATAGCAAACCGATCCGCGCCGTGCGCCACATGCTTCTGGTGTGCAAACGTTGGCTCCAATTGGCTATGCCCGCCGCAGAGTCCCCTTTGATAGCCTTTGATAGCCTATACCCTGTCTGTTCGGGGGAAGGGCTCATGAGACCCATGGGAGTCGCTGTTTTGGCGCTGGTGTTCTGTTCTGCTGGCGTCCAGGATGCGTGGGGCTCTTTATCCCGCAGCACGGAAGCGTGTCGAAACTCCACGAGTCGACATCTATCAAGCGCGGCTTGCGTATCATTGGAGACCGGGCCTTCCGTAGTATCTGTCAGCTCTACTTTACTCCTCCGCACCCCAGTACGGAACGTGTCCAGGCTGGTGGCCCGGAATGCCCACGCGCCGGCATTCTCCGCCAACGCTCAAGCGAACCTTAGAGTCACTACGCGTTACCGCGGTGGGGCGCTCTCGAACTCCTGATCCATCCAACGTTTTAGCGCGTCGATGGTTTGAGGCCGTCCCAGGAAATCGTGCACCAGATCCGCTGCCGGCTTGGAACTCCCCGGCTCCAGGACGGTCTTTCGGTATCGTAGGGCTGCTGGTCCGTCGAGGAGTTTCGTCTTGTCGAATTGCGCGAAGAAGTCCGCGGCGATCACTTTGTCGAGCAGGTAGGTGTAATAGTTGGAGCTATAGCCGGTCAGATGTGTGAAGGAGGCATAAAACCTGTCCCCCTCCACGAACTGCAGAGGGACAAAGCGGGCGATCCCGGCTTTCAACAGGGCGTCGAGGTCCACATCTTCCGGCCTGCGGTTATGCACTTCCAGCGCGAAGGTTGAGAGATAGAGTTGCCGTCGCACCCAGTCGGCGCGGCCATAGTAGCTTGCCTGGTTCATCCTGGCGATCAGGTCCGCTGGCATCACATCATCGGACTGGTAATGTTTCGCGAAGCCCTGCAGAATCGTGGGATCGTGGAACATCTCTTCCAGCATCTGCGAGGGGGCTTCCACGAAGTCGCCTTCCGTGCTGACTCCGCTCTGGCCGGCCCAGCGCTGCCTGCCGCCCAATACCTCATGCATCATGTGTCCGAATTCGTGGAAAAAAGTAACCACCTC
>PMTT01000521.1:2029-9502 GCA_003167275.1 Bryobacterales bacterium
ATGCCGTTGTCAGAATGCCGGCTTCAACCTTCTGGTAAGGGAAGTAGGGGCGAACGGATTGCGAACTGAAGGCGAATGCGGAGCGGCTGTACTGTTCCCTCCAATATTGACCGTCTGACATCGTGAGGGGAAGGGCTTTGGGGTCCTGCTTCGCGACGAAGGCATTCAGCAGGTCAGACTCCTTCTTGGCACGCGGCTGCGCGGCCTCATCAACCTCGTTCAGAAAGGCCGTCATTTTGGATGCCGAGCCCATCATCATGTCGGCGGTGGCGAGGTCTGCCCATGTCGGAAAGCCGAGCGTGGTCGCCATCTTCTGGCGAACGGTCAGGAGGTCCATGAGCAACTGTTTGTTCGCGGGGTAACCGCGCTGGCGGTAGGCGAGAAACATTTCACGCCGCAGCTTGGGGCTCTTCGCGTAACTCATCACCGGGCTCATGTCGGGGGAGTCGGTGGTCACGGTGATGGTTCCATTGGCGTCCGGCTTGTGACGTTCGACGTAATCGTCCGGGAGCCCGTCCAACTCCCTCTTGTCCGTGATTTTGATTTTGCGAACGTCGTCCTGAATGTTGCGGCTGAACTTCAGGCCGATCTCGGAAATCTGGTCGGCGAGCCGGCGCACGGTCTCGCGGGTAGCGGCGTCTTTGTCGACTCCGCCGAGCCGGTACTCGAGCAGTATGCGGTCGACATAATGTTTGGTCACGGCATCTGCATTACTCAGATCGACCTCGCTAAGGGCCTGGTAGACGTCGTGGTTCAGTCCGAGCGCGACGGCTTCGGCAGAGATCGACTGGGAAAGTTTTTGTGCCTGATCGCGGACCTCCGACTGGGGATGGACCTCGAACAGTACCCCGACTTCGTTGCTGGCGATGGCGAGGTGGAATTGCGCCTGATCGTACAGCTTCAAGGTATTATCGGCAGTGCGCGTCCCCTTGACGGCGAGAAGAGCGGCGACGAGACGCCTCTCTTCGGCGATATGCCATTGAGTCCAGGCATCGAGGTCGGTGGCGCCTTTCAATCCCACCCAGGCATGTAGGGGGTCGGCTGGTTTCGGCGCTGGTGCGCCAACGGCGATTGTGATCGTGAGGAACGCCGATGTGAATAGTCCGGGGAGACGCATGAGTTTCTCCTGTCTGGCTTGCGGAATTCGTCGTCAGGATAGCACATGGCCGCGCGGCGCCCGGTCGGTTCGGTTACTCTATCGGCTTGTCATCCACTGGTCCCCGTGCTGGGTCTTTCGCCGCCGCTGGCCTTGCTGGCCGCCGCGATCCTGATTCATAAATGGCGCGGGTTCGCGGGAATCCGCGGCATCGCGGTGGGCGCGGCTTGCGGTCTGGCAGCGATCATGGCGCTTGCCCTGCCGGCGATTGAGGTGCGACTGGCCGCAGATATGGTTCGTTCGGAGAGGGTGTGGGTACAAGAGATGGGCTTTCGCATCCTGGGACTGGACGCGGTGAAGGCGGAACTGCTGCGGGCCTCATCGTCGGTCTCGTCGGGCAGCGCGCGGGAGTCGATCGCGCTGCTCACGGGACGCGGCCCCCTGCCGTGGAACGAAGCCCGGGAACTGTACTATCAGGCCACGGGAGTGGCGTTCGACAGTGAGCCGGTCTCGCAGTGGCACCGGAGGTCAGGACTGGTGTTCGATGCGAACCGGGGCGGCGATCGCGTGGGGAGTCTGGCGGAGGGGGTGCGCCTGGCGGAGTCGCGGATCGATGGAAGCGTGGATCCACGATCGGAGGTTGCCTACCTGGAGTGGACGCTTGTGTTCCACAACAGCAGCGGCGTGCAGCAGGAAGCGCGGGCGGAGATGGCGCTGCCGCGAGGCGGTGTGGTGAGCCGGGCCACGCTGTGGATTCACGGGACGGAGCGCGAGGCGACGTTTGGGGAGAGGGGGCAGGTCCGGCAGGCGTATGAGAGTGTCGTCCGCGCCCGTCGCGACCCGCTGCTGGTCACTACTGTCGGCCAGGATCGGGTGCAGGTTCAATGTTTTCCCATAGAGCCGAGCGGCGACATGAAGATTCGCGTGGGGATCACCGCGCCGGTGGTACCGGAGGAAATGAGCGACGCCGGATTCGTGGTGCTGCCGCACCTTCTTGCTCGGAATTTCGATGCGGCTGAGCGCTCCTCGGTCTGGGTGGAATCGAATGCGCCCCTGGTTCCTACTGGAGGCCACTGGGAAACAAGCGTGCGGGATGACGCTGTGCACGTGATCCACGGCGCGTTACGGAACGACGAGAGGGTGGCGGTGCGCATGCTTGGGCTGACGTGGGAAAAGACCTGGGCGCCGGAAGAGGCAGCCAAGGGACCGGTGGTGGAACAGAGTTTTGTGGAACGCCCGATCGCGCCTCCGGAACGGGCCGTGGTGGTGGTGGATGGCTCCGAGTCGATGCGAGCCATGCGCGATGAGATCGGCCAGGCGCTGGCCACGATCCCTCGAAGCATCGAGACGCGGGTGATCGTTGCCACGCGAACAGGTGTCAAGGACTGGTCCGCGGCAAAGTCGTGGACTGGCGGAGTGGATGCGGCGCCGGCACTGGAGGAAGCGCTACNNCAACTCGCGGTGCTCGCGTGTACCGGCCGGAACGCGGTGATCCGTGACCTGGACGGGCTGCGGAGCGTGCAGCCGGTGGCGCGGCTGGGAAGCGTAAGCGAAGACCTGCGCCGCTTCTTTGCGCGATGGAGGGGAGGCGCCAGCGAGCGCATCGCGCAACGGCAGGTCACTCAGGCGGCCGCCAAGGACGCGGAGCGAGGCTCAGCGCATATTGTCCGCCTGTGGGCGGCCGACGAAGTGTCGGCGAGGGCCGGTCACCACAGGGCGGACGCGGTGGCTTTGGCTGTGGAGCACCAGATCGTTACCCCGCTGAGCGGGGCGGTAGTGTTGGAGACGGCGGCTCAATACTCGCAACACGGCCTTCAGCCGGCATCCGGTTCGGCCGTGCCGACCATGCCTGAGCCCGAGACATGGGGCCTTCTGGCAGTCGGATTGGGAGTCCTGGCTATCTTCCTGTGGCGCAGGCGGTACTCGACGGGAGCCCACCGATGAACCTGGCGACTGTTCTGACCCTGGAGGCTGTGGCGTTTTGGCCGGTGTGGATCTGGTGGGCGAATCGCATGGCGGGAGAGGCGGAAGCCGCGTGGGGCCTGGCGGCGCTGATTACGGCAGCCTGGTTCGCGTGGACCAAACCGGTGGCCACCCGGCCGCCCCGGAACTGGTTGCCATGGGTGGCGGCGGCGATGGTGTCGGCGTATGGAATCTCATTCTGGCTGGCGACGCCCATCTTTCGGGCTGCGATTGCCACCGCCACCATCGGGACGACGCTGGTGTGTTGGCGCCGGGTGCGTTGCGCCGCCGGGGTGATCGGCTTATGTGTGATCGCACTGCCGGTGAGCGCTTCGCTGCAGTTTGTTGCGGGATTCCCGATGCGGCTGGCCGCCTCGGCGATCGGGTCTGGGGTGCTGGCCGCGAGCGGTGCAGCGGTGACGGCCGAGGGAACCGGGCTGCGCTGGAACGGCGGGCTGGCGGAGGTGGACGCCGCCTGCAGCGGGATCCGCATGCTCTGGGCGGGACTGTACCTGGGCTTGACGGCGGCATGCGCCTACGACGTGAGCGCCCGGCGGACCCTCGGCATACTGTGCGCCGCTGTGGCCGCGGTCGTCCTGGGAAATGCGCTGCGGACGGCGGGGCTCTTCTACCTGGAAGGTGGGCTACTCCCGGTTCCAGACGCAGCCAGGACTCTGGTGCACGCGGGCGCCGGTCTGGCGGTCTTCGCCGTGATTGGCACGGCCACGGTGTTATGCGCGCGCTGGTGATCGTATGCCTGGCGGCGGCGCTGGTGCCGCTTGTGCCGCGGCCGACTCGTGCCACAAGGAGCAGCCGTGAGGTCGCAAGGGAATGGCCAGAGCCTTTCCGAAGTATGCAGGAAGAGGAGTTGAAAGACACCGAGCGCCGCTTTGCGGCAGGTGACCGGCTGGGCCGCTTCCAGCAAGGTGGGCGCCGCTGGCTGGTGCGTTCGATTGAGGATGCCTCCCGAAGAGTGCATCCCGCGGAGGAATGCTACCGGGCCACGGGGTGGCGGGTGCGGCCCCGTCCGGCGCAACTCTCGTCAGGCAGCGACGAAGGCCTGTCCGCCCGTCCACTGAGGTGGGGCTGTTTTTCAGCGCGGCGAGGGGCGGAGGAGGTGGAAGTCTGTCAGACCATCACCGACGACAGTGGACGCGCCTGGAGCGATGTCGGGAGCTGGTGGTGGTCGGCGGCATTCGGGCAGAGCAAAGGCCCATGGCTAGGTGTCGTGAGGGTTGTTACTGAAGTAGGGGATGAAAGATGATGCGGGTTTCGACCATCGCTTGAAGGGGACATGGTAGCACCCTCGACGAGGCATTTCGTTGCAGAAATTCGCCCCGTCGAGGGTTCGCAAGGCGGCGCCGGAAAGGAACGGCGCCGCGTTAACGGACCCCGCCCTTCACTTGCAGGTGGCCGGCAGAAGGAAGTTCGGCGTCAGTGCGACGGGCTTGCCGTAGGGGTGAGCGTCAGTGACGAACGGGTTTATAGCCCCGCTCTCGAAGAGTACGAGGCTCGGAGCGAATCCGGGGCAGGGAAGACCCCAGTAATTGCCTTTGGCGGCGGAGATGTCGGCAGCATTTGTGAAGGTGTTCGAAGTTCGGATCGCCGCCGAATAGCCGGTAAAGTCATTCAGTTGGATCAGTTGGGTGAAGGGAGTTTGAGGTCCGAGGTGCAGCGCATTGGCGGCGCCAGAGACGATGTTGCGCTCGATCAATCCGTCGATAGCGCCAGCTTCGATCCGGATTCCCGACGCGCCCCCGTTGACGAAGTTGCCGCTGAAGGTGAAGTTTCCCGTGTTGTTCGCAAACAGCGCGGCGGAGTCGTACACACCTGAGAATGAGTTGGCTGTGGCGGTCAGGCGCTGCGTCGTGCCGTCGAAGGTGGCCGGGGCCGCGCCGTTGCACACGCCCTTGGAGATGGTATCGTAGCCCGGGATATTGCAATCGCTGTTGGCCGAGCACATCCGGGTTGCGTCCAGACTGCAAGTCCCGGTTACCCATCCGGCGATCGTTACCGGATTGCCGATGCCACCGATGCTCACGCCGCGATCCATGTGGCCAGAGAATCGATTGGCGAAAACAGTGGTGTCGGAAGCGCGGCCGTTAAACGCGACGCCGGAGTTCGCCTTGAGCAGGCAGGCACCCTTTCCAGGGCAGTCGGCGTCAGTCGTACAGGATGTGCCGGGATCGAGAGTGCAGCTCGTGCCGCTTCCGAGGTGGCTGATGTTGTTGGCCGCGATGAGATTGTGATCCGAGCGCCCGGTGTTTTCGAAATCGGTACCCGGCTCGTTGGCGCGAACCTGGAAGAGGACCCCGCTGACGACGAAATTCTCAATGGGGTTGTCCGACTCCAGGCAGTGGATTGTGTTGTCCATGATCGCGGTAGTGGTGACCAATGCCCCCCCGGGCAGCACGCGCACCTGACCCGTGGATGCGGCATCGGTGCTGGTGATCGTGTTACCAATGATTTGGTTTTGGTCACTGTCGTAATTGAGCACGACGCCCCTGCCGCGCTCGGAGGCATATGTCAACTGGTTCCCGCTGACGATCACGCCGTCCGACTTGATCACGTCAATGGCGTTCGTGCGTACGTCGATGGTGTTGCCGAAGATCAGTTTCTGGGTCAGAATGAGGCCCGGGGGTGTGTTAGCGGTCTTAGACTGCGCGACAATGATCCCGAAGTCGAAGCCTGATATGTGGCAGTTCTCAATCTTCACGTTATACGCCGCATGGACGAAAATCGCGAGCTCGGGACGTGACGGTTGGAACTCGTTCGTAAGGGTGCGCGGGTCATCGTTGGTTCCGCCGGTCATGGGCGTGAGCCGGTGGCCCAGGCAATTGAGCGTCGTGCCTGTCGTCAGCCACATCGTGTCGCTGAGGGTGGCGTCGCCCGTCAGTACGCATTGTCCGCCTTGCGCCACGCTGGGTGGCGGGCAGACGGTGTTGGCGTGCGCATCGCGTGCGGCGAACAGCGCAAGCAGAAAAATGGGGGTGAGGATGGAGTGTCGCATCAGCTTCCTTTTTGGTAGTGAAACGTTTTGTTGTCGCGTCATAGTCGTTGTCCTTTTCTGGTTTGAGTTTTTGTAAAGCCGGCCTTGGTCTTGCCCGCTGCCGGGACGAGCCAATTTGTGTTCCGAGCGAACGAAGAGCGTCCCGATGAGTCGGGACGNNCACGAGTGTCCGCGCCACGGTTCTGTTTATTTCCGCGACCAGGTCTCCTGGACCAAAAGGGGTAGGTCGTGAACCCAATCGTCTTTGCCGACCCCGCCCGGATAAATCACATGGGCCAGATTGTCTTGGGTGTACGCAACCACAAAATTGGCGTGCGCAACTCCGTAGCTGCCGTTGCGAAGGTCGGTTTTTCGGGCTGGAGGAACGCCCGCGGCCTTCTGGACTGCCTCAAGAGCAGCTTCGGCTCCCGTGAGGCCGACAAAATGCTTATCGAAATTGTCGAGCCACCGGCGTAGTTGCACGGGCGTATCCCGTGCGGGATCGGTGGTAACAAAGACGAGCTTGACCTGATCGGCAACGCTGGAGGGCAGTTTCTTCAGAGCCATGCCGATATTCGCCATGTGCATCGGACACTGATCGGGGCAATCGGTATACCCGAAGAAGAGGAGCGTGACCGACCCCTGGGTCCTGCTCCAGAAGTCAAACGGAGCACCGGACGTGTCCGTGAGAACGAATCTCGGTTTCGGCAGGGGCGGCGTGACGATGCCGCCCCGATACACGTCGCTCCCGCCCTGCTGCGCGGGCGCCAAAGTCGCGAGAATGAGGAATACGCCGAGTAATTGTGGTTTCATGGCGAGCCTCCTACGGGTTGACGATGACCGTCCCTTTCATCCCGAGTTCGTCATGAATGGCGCAGATGTAATTAAAAGTGCCTGTCGCAGTGAAGGTCACCCGGAATCGAGTCACGTTCGACGACGCCTGCGCCAGGTTTGACCTGTCTTGCGGCGTAGGAGTCAAATATCCCGAGTTCACGCTGTCCGTAGGCGAGCCGATGGTCGCCTGCCTGGCGCCGTCCGAGGTCGTCTGCACATTGCCCGAAATCGTCCGGGGATCCGCAGGCTCCGTTCCAAAGGTCACCGTATGGTTGATCGACGGGTCGAAATTGATCCACTCCACCGTGTCCCCGACGTGCACCGTGATGTTGTCCCGCGCGAAGCGCATCAGCGATGCGGTCACGGAACCGGCTCCGGTCGTCGTCATGATTGCGCCGTTACCGACGGCCACGCTGTTCTGCGCTCCATCCTGGGCGCTGGGAGTTCCCTGGCCCTGGAGGCGAGAGGCTGCCGCGATCAACAGCGCTTGCTCCCGGTGGGCCTCCCGGTCATAGTAGTCCTGATTGTGGGGGAGGGGCTGGGACAGGTCGAGCACATGGACCTGGCCGGTCATATCCGCGTGAAACAGGCA
>PMTT01000289.1 GCA_003167275.1 Bryobacterales bacterium
AGGATCAAATAGGATTGCTGGGTGGCGCCGTTGTAGCGGAGCCGATTGAGAGTCACGGCGATAGGGACGCGATCATAGAAGGTCCCAAAACCGGCCCGCATTACCGTCTTTGCCGGCCTGTTCCGGCGGCTGTCCAGACCCCAGGCGATGCCCAGACGCGGTGACCAATTCGACCGGTCGCCCAGGTTGCTTTGCGCCTCGTAGCGCAGGCCGTAACTCAGCGTCAGGTTCGGCCGCGCGCGCCAGTCGTCGTTCACAAACACGCCGGCATCCGCCTGGTTCACCCTTGTGGTGGGCGTGCCGGCGCTCAGGCTGAACTGCGAGGGGCCGGCGCCCATCTGCACAAGCTGCGAACCCGTGAGTCCGGCGGCCTGGAGCGCCAGCGTCGCCTGGTACTGGGCCAGCGTGAAGAAGGTGAAGCTTCCGGCGAAATTGCTCAGCGACGTGTCGGCCAGCAGCGTCTGCCTCACTCGCCCGCCCCACTTGAGCGTGTGCCCCTTCTTCATATATGTGGAAATATTCGTCAGTTCCCAACTGGTGTTGAGGGAGCCGGAGTTGCCCACGGTGGGCCCGCCCTCATTGAACGCGCCCTGGACGAAGATGGCGGGCGTGTTGTCGTTGGCGGTGTCCTGGTCGGTCGAGCGCTGGTACTGAAAGCGCGTCTCGTTGATGGATCTCGGTCCCATGACGGCCGTCTCGGTGATCTGCACCGTGCGTTCGGTCTGCTTCTCGTGGTAGGCGCGGGAGGCCAGGTTGAAGTCGCCGACACCCTGGTTGTCGAGCCCGATCCGCAGGTCTTGATAACGGACCACCAGGGTGTTCGCGTGGTTGAGGGTGTAGTCGAGCCGCGGGCTGAAGGCGGTCCGGGACTGAGGTGTGGGCAACGCCTGGTTGATCTTCATGGGGTTGAGATTGGCGTCCAGGGTGGTGGCGAGGACGAAGGCGTTCTCGTGGATCTGGCGGTCCTCCAGGTCGAATGTGAACGAGGCGCGGTCTTTCTTCAGCGGACCGCCGATGCTGAATCCCTCCAATTGGGCGCGGTAGGGTGGCCGTGTCGACTGGGTCAGCAGCGGGTTGCGGGCGTTCAGAACGTCATCGTCGTACTGGGTGAAAGCCTGCCCGTGAACCGAATCGCTGCCGGGCTTGGTGAAGATCTCCACGCGCGCGAAGCCCGGGCGATCGTACTCCGGAGAGAACGGGTTCGAATTGATGCGCACCTCGCGGATCGACGATTTGGGCGGCAGGTTGCCTCCCATAAAGCCGTCGATGTAAAACTGGCCGCCGTCGGGCCCCGGCGCCGGGCCGGCCAGCGCCTGCAGTTCGAGCGCGAGTTCGTCCGGGTCGTCGGAGAGGGCGCCGATCTGCCGCATCCCCAACACGACGGCGCTGCCGTTGGAGCCCGGTTCCGCGCGGATGCGGCCGAGCCCGTCCTCGACGTTGATCACCTGCGCATCGGTGTGAATCGCCAGTTGGACGTCGAAGAGCATGGGCTGATCGATCGCGAAATCCTTTCTCTGGGCGGGGGAGAAGTCTTTCGCCGTGACTCGGATCTGATATTTTCCGGGCTTGAGAGATGGGAAGGAATACTGGCCCGAGTCGCCGGTCCGGGCGCGGCGGTCCCCGCCAGGGCCGCGAAGCTGGACGATCGCCCCGGGGACCGCGGCGCCGGACGGATCGGACACTGTCCCATGCAGGCCCGGGGTGGGGTCCTGCGCCCAGGCGGCGGACAGACACACGAATAGCGCGAGTAGTTTCATAGTGGTGGCGTAATGGTTTCGGCTACCCTGTCGTTTGGGTTGTCTTATGTGGATTTACTGCTTTTTCACGGCGCAAGCTAAAGCACACGCTACGGGATGATCGTCGGAATGCTTAGGCCTGCGGGGCCGGCTAGCATTCCGCCGTGGAGACTCGATATCGCATCCAGGGTGCTCATGCCGTCGCCGCCTTTGGATTGCATCCGGGCCATCTGGATCAGACCATCGGCATTGGCCATGAGCAGAATAGCCGTGACCTCGTCGCTCCGCGCGCCAGCGGTGCTGGTGACGATGACGGTGCGGCCCACCTTTAAGTCTTCGATCTTCCCGGCCGGGAGTTGTACGATCATCCGGGCGATATCGAAACCGGCTGCGGCTGGGGGAGCCCCTGGGCCATTAGCCGCACCTGGCTCGGCGTGCGATCCTCCGCCGCCGGTCAACATGGCCGCAAACATAGCCTTCATGTCAGGCAGCATTTTGAGTTGGGAGTGGGCGCTCAGTTTGATGGTCAAGGCCTTCTGGGTGGCCAAGTCCTGAATCTGGATCGTCCGCACCTCGGGATCCACCGCCGTGATGGAGCCCACTTTCGTCAGGAAGGTTCCGAACACAATGTCTTCCGCGGTAAGCACCTTTCCGTCCTCGCTCCTGGTGCCGCGCGACCGCACCTGGTCGCCCTTGGCAATCCCGGCGAGTGTACTTGGCTGGGCGTCGGTGAAGCTCACGAAATCGGGCGCGTAGCGGCGGATGACGGTCTTCCCGGTGACGGCGATCATGGTAGTTTCGACGCCCTGGGGCGTCCGCGTCTCCAGTGTGATCTGGTTGGCGTCCTTGGATGCCACAATGCCCGAGATGCCGCGCTTCTGCCAATCCAGCCGCTCGGCGGCATTGCGCGCTGCGATATCGGTAGCGGAGATCCAGACTATGCGTCGCGCGTCGGTCAAACCGGTCACGAACGATACCAGAATGCGATCTCCTCGAGAGAGGTCGGTCACGCGGGCGGGCCTGGCTTTGTTGAGATCGCGCTCGCCGGGAGGTATCTGCACGACCTCGGTTTCCGGCCCGACGGTGAAGAATACGGCTTCGCCGTTATCGGTCTTGACCCCGATTTCGAGCGAGTTGACCTTGAAATCGGCCAGCGTGCCGGAGATCGATTTGGGGGCCGCGGTCTGCGCGTGGAGTGCGGTTCCGCAGTGGTGTTGGAAAGCGACGATAGCGATCAAGACCAGCGCTTTCGGGACGCTGGATGACACGAGTTTCATGTTGATCCTCCTGGCTGGTGGGCTGGCGCGTGGTGGGACGCCAGCCTGCGAATGTTCTCTAGAGATGGCTGGGCAAGCTAAAGCATACCCTACAGGGTTTGGTGGGCTGGCGCTTGGCGGGCCGACACCCAAACTGGCCGTCGGCCCCAAAACCCACACAGGCAAGAATGCCCGTGCTACGGCCTGGTGGCCGTCCAGTTGCCGGCGTGATCGGTACTGCCGCTCATCTTGTCGCCATCCACTGTGCCGGTGAAGATGAGCGTCATGGCCGCGCCCGGGACCTCCATGTTGAACGAGACCTTGTCGCCCTCCACGGTGCCGGCCAGGCTCATCGATCCGAACATCTCCAACTCGTAAGTGCCGGTCAGCTTGGTCCCCTCCTGCTTCACTTGCAGCGGGCCTTTCATGGGGCCATGCGGTGTGTCGACCGACATCTGCCATTTGCCGGCAATCTTGGCGGATTCACTTTTGGCGGTGGTTTGCGCGGGCAGGCAGCATGCACCCAGGACCACCATGAGCATTATGGAAAGCAGCGTCTTCATATTCCCTCCTCGATACTTCGTCGAGCCCGTTTTCTACGTGGCTCACTTCTCGACGGTAAGGCTTCCGGAGGAGCACCTCAACCGAAAAGGGGCCAGCGCGAAACGATTCCACTGAGCGCGGAAATTCGGGAGGCGAGCGGCTACTTCATTTTGGGCGGGTATTTATCGAACGACTTCTTCACCATGTCGTCGAGTTTGCCCTCGACCTTCAAGGCATCGCTCTTGTCTTCGCGGGCAATCGCCCGCCAGACCAGCGAGCCGGTGGCGGAGACGCGCAGATCGGTCACCAGGGTCCCTTCGGTGAAGGGAACTCGCACGATCCGCGTGCCCCAGCCGCGCCAACCCGCCGGGTAGGCTTCGACCTTGGATTGCCTGACAGCGCCCAGCGTATAGGAAACATTGAGATCGGCCGGACCATTAGGCGCGAATACGAGCCCCTTGGCTTCCAGGTACTTCTGGATGTCGACGTCCAGGCGTTTGCGGACCAGTTCGCTGTTCAACGCCGGGTTCTGGCTGTTCAATCGTCCGGGCTTGAGGGTGAACGTCTTGAATCGTGAGAAATCCGCCGACGGATCGGATTCCACGTCAATCTTCTGGGCGAATGCACTGAGCGTCAACAACAGACCGAGGAGGAGAGTCTTCATATTCGGCGAATCTACCACAGAATCCCGCGCTTTACCAAGTGAGCGCATCCCCCACATCCCCCAGGGCCTTGGTGCCCTGCGACAGCGCGCGCGTGTCCGCCACCACTTTCCTGATTTCGCTGTTAAGCAGTTCGCCGTCTTGGGAATGGTCGTCAATGTAATTGGCCAGTTGGCTTACTGGACCGTGATCTTGATCGACTGGCTGGCTGTCAATCCAGCGCTGTTGGTAGCGGTCAACGTAATGGTGTGGTTGCCTAAAGGTAGTCTCGTGAGCGCGATCTCGCTGCCGCTGCCCAGAGTCCCCGAGATATCGGATGTCCACACCAAGCCCTGATTCTCGATCGTGCCGTCCTGCACGTCGTCCGCTTCGCCGCTGAGCCGGACCACCGCCCCACCCGTGAAGACCGCGCCGGTCGATTCGTCGATGGATACCAGAGGCGGCTTGAAAGAGACCGCGAAGTTTTGGCTAGTCGCCACAGCGGAACGAATGCCGTCGGTGGCGGTGATGCGGATGGCGCCCGCGGCCGTGCCGGGCAAGGTACTGAAATCGTCCATCCACTGCGGGGAAGTGATGTCTGACGCGAGCACGATCCATTCGGAGGTTGGGTCCGCCGGCCGGGGGGTATACTCCACGATGTAATTCAGAGCGTCGCCATCCGGATCGCTGGCCGTCCAGGCGATGGTCTGCGGTCCATCGAGCGTGGTCGCGGCGGCGGTCGGGGAAACCCCGCTCACGACGGGATCGTGAGCGCTGACTTTGGCCTCGTACACTACGGATCCTTTCTGGACGATCTGGATTTTCGCTGCTGCGGGAAACCGGAGGGCGCCTTCAAAGGGGGCCCAGACCACCGTCGCGGGCGGCTTCGAGAGGACGAAGAATTGCAGCTTGATCGCCTGCGAGGCAACGACCGCGCCAGAGGCATCCACCGCCTGGATCTGCGTGTCGCCGGTGGTGTCGGCCGCCGGTTCCGTGCTGGACAGGCTGTACCAAGGCTGGATTCTGGTTTGGCCCTGGGCATTCATCAGTCCGGTGTAGAGCAGCAGGCGCTGCGTGGCGGCGAGGGGGCGCGGGCTCTGATAATGGGCCGCGTCCACCCCGGTCGGAACGGCACTCTTGGCTGGGTCGAGTCCCAGGAAAACCTGGTTGTACACCTCAGGAGTAATCCAATAATTCGACTGCGTAGTGCCGGAGCCCATGAAGTCCGCGCGGTCACCGAGCGCGCCTCGATTGTCCACTTCATAGGGCTGGTCGTCCGCCAGGATCTTGGTGGCGCTCGCTCCAGGGAAGGTCGACTTGCCGGCGGTGCACGACGCTGTGTTGGCCGGATTGTTGTAATCTTTTCCATTGACGCCATCGGGCGAGGGATTGACGCTGCAATTCAACGATCCGCCGTCATAGGTATCGCCAACTCCGTTGATGTGCCCGATTTCGTCCGAGATGGTGGCGGGCATGTCTTCGTCCGAGGCGACCACGATGTTGGTCGGCCGTCCATAGGTGTAGCCCTGGAGAGTCCCATTGGGATAGGTGTTCGGCCGGTCGGAGATAAATCCGACCACCAGGTCGTAGCACCCTGTACCTTTGGGATTCGCGGCGCAGTGCTCCGGCATCAGATTGGTCAGGGCTTGCCATACTGCGAGCCGGCCATCGTCGGTCTCCAGGTTATACTGCGATGCGGACAAGTCGAATTCCTCGCGCACATCCCAGAAGATCTAGTCGGCGGCGATCGGGTAGACGCTCCTGGTGAATGTCCAGGCGGTCTTCCAGGCATCGCCTTTCACCGAGGTGACGGTTCCGTTGTAGTTGGCCTTCACCGGGCGGACCAGAATGCGCAGTCCGATCCGCGGAACGAAATTATAGGTAGTGCCCTGCGTGCTCACTGTGACGCCGTTGACCGTCGCTGTGAACACGTAGGAGCCGGCTGCCCAACTGCCGCAGGCGGTCCGGCTCGGACAGCGGAACTCCACCGTGTTGGTGGGAGCGGTGTAGATGGGTGGCGCTAAGGTGACGATGGCCTGGCCATCGCGTTGGACGGCCAGGCTGGTCTGGTCACTATTGATCTGCACTGCGCTGTCCAGATAGACGCGAATCGCGGTGTCTTTGCCTGCAACGAAGTTCAGGGCGCCATTGAGTTGGCGCCCCAGAGCCTGGTTGACTTCGATTGTGGTAATCGCATGGCAGAATGCTGGTATCGCGCTTGAAAACACGAGCGCGGCAATGCTCAATCCCAGAATTAATCCCATTACGAATTCCCCTTGTTGGTGTGTGGTGGATTTTTCGACAGCGGCCAATTGACGCTTGCCTGGTCCCCCCGAGTCCTTAAATGGACCGCTCACCCTTGGGAGATAAAGGCGGGATCTTCAGGTACGGGCTGTCAAACTGGACGATTATAACTGATTAACCGGCAATTTGTCTTTTGGTCAACGAAGGCATGCCGTTCCGGGTCACGGTACGGCTTCGCGTATGGGCGCGGCGGCGCGTCCGCGTGCCGCCGCTAGGCTGCTGCGAGGCGCCTTCGTCACGGCCGTCCTTTTGGGGCGGGTCTAGCTTAGCTATAGGGAATTACGCGATCGTTCCCGCCTGGACGATCGCCTCCAGAAGCGACCCGCCAGGAGAGCGGCCGCTCCCAATCCAACCAGCAGCGGCGTTCCCGGCTCGGGCGCCGGATCGGCTGTGGACAGCAGGAAGTTCGGCCCGAAAATGCCTTCATTGTGATTGCCGCCGTGGGCGGATGGGAAGGCGAGCCCGGGGTTTGAGAGGGAGAAATCACTCTGTTCCGATTGCCCAAAGGCGATCTCAGGCGCAATGGTCTGAGTGGAGTTAAGAATGATCTGGTCAGTGTTCCCAGTCGGGTAGAACGCGCCCACCACGTAGGTGGCGCCGGCATTCAGAATGACCGGCGATATCGATGTGTAGCTGTAGTTGTTCATCAGGGTGCCCCCGGTTCCCGATGGCACCGTGGCGTCGGCCAGCAGCGTGGTACCGGTCGAGTTCCAAAGACCGATTTCGTGGCTGCTGGCCAATGCTGCGCCTCCGGGATCGAGGACACCAAGGGCGGTCACCGTGACGTTCGCGGCTCCGACCGTGAATGACCAACCAATGGAGTCGCTGCTGCTGGCCCCGGCAAAGCCGGTAAATCCCAACTGTTGCGGCCCATTCGTGCTCTGAATCGCGGCGATCGTTGCCGCCTGGACGCTCGAGGCGCACAGCCCGATCGATGCCAAAATCAGCGCACCAGCGCCAAAGAGTCTACGTGTATTCATGATTCTCCCCCGATTCCTACAGGACACCAATAGACCTGCGACGATAAACGTTTTCATTTCGAACTCCTTTTGGCGAAAAGATCAAAGCGGGCAACGCCGCGGGCGATGGGATCCTCCCACGGCGTCCTCCACAATGCGCCGCGGTTTTCCCTCT
>PMTT01000324.1:0-13938 GCA_003167275.1 Bryobacterales bacterium
CTGATTCAGAGCCTGTACCAGCACTTCGGGTCGAAAGTGGTGGCCGACGATTTCGGGTTCGCGCTGCAGAACCGCGGCGGCCTGTTCGAAATGGACCCCGCCCACCCCAACGCGCTGGCGCCCCGCAAGCGGCCCTTCCACACCATCATCCCCGCCTTCATGGAGCGGGGCAGCCTGCACGTGGGGTTCGGAATCATGGGCGGGTTGAACCAGGCCCAGGCGCACGCCCAATTCGTATCCAACGTGGTGGATCACGGCATGAGCATCCAGTCCGCGCTCGAAGCGCCGCGCTTCACCAAGACCACCTTTGGTGGTTGCGACGTGTCGATCGAGAACCGGATACCCCCGGAGATCCGCGACGCATTGACAGCCAAAGGCCACCAGCTCAAAGTGCTGGGTGATTTCTCGAGTATCATGGGCGGCGGCCAGGTGGTGGTCCACGATTCGGTCAAAGGTGTGAACTACGGCGCATCGGACCCGCGCAAGGACGGTGCGGCAGTCCCCGAGCCTCCACCCTATTTTGGACCGGCGAAAAAGTAGCGTAGGGTATGCTTTAGCTTGCCGTTGCTTTAGCTTGCCTTTAATTCTCGGTTGGGCAAACTAAAGCATACCCTACCCCGCGTGATTTAAGGTCTCGGGATGCGAGGTGGCCCGCTTTCCGGCGGCCTCCGTGAGGTAGAGGAGGGCCTGACGGGCAAGTTCGGGGACGCTCGGATCGGGGTGCCGGAGGAGAGAGACCAGCAATCGAATCCAACGGATCTCGGCGGTTTCAATTCCGATTACGGAAACGGTTTTTGTCATGCCCGAACCTTCTCCATTCTCTTCGGCCGGCGTGCCTCTTTCATGAGCGGGCCCCGACTTGGTCGAATCTTGCCACCGCTCTTGTCCTTGTATGATCGCCGGCATTCACGATTTCGCCGCTTCGCGCGATAAGAAGTTCGTGAGCCCCTTTTTGAAACATGCGGAAGAGATCTTCCGGGCGGCCCAGGAGGGCGGTCCGGACGATTGTGAAATGTCCATCCTGGTGAGCCGCGACGGCGGTATCCATATGCTCGCCGGGGATGATTGGGGGTTGGAGCCGCTCCGCATGCACCACGGCGCGAGAGCGGCCTACCATATCTCGCGCAAGGCTGGCGGAGTGCGGGTCGAAGCGCGTTCGGCCGACGAGTCCTGTCTGATGGAGAAACGGCAACCCGCGCACCGCCTGCCCGCTATGCCGCCCGACTTCCCACAATATCTGACCATCCAGTAAGCCAGCTTACAAACTTCCCCTCCTCCTCGGATCAGAATTCCCTCGTCCGTGCCGATAAGAAGAATCGAGGGAGCACCGGCCCAGTCGGATCGGGCGCTTCCGGAAAGGAGCTGATATGGACGTCAATTCATTGAATCAGGGTGTGCAGGTTCCCTCCGCCGCGGCGCCGGCGCCCACCACTCCCATGGATAAGGCTGCTGAGAACCGTGAAGTCGTTCAGGCCGTTAAGGCCCTGAACGGCTCCGAGATGTTTGGCCACGATAACGAACTGCTGTTTCAGAAGGACCAACAGACCCACCGTATGGTGATCCGCGTGGTGAACAAGAACACCCAGGAAGTGATTTCTCAGATTCCACCCGAGTACGTGCTTCGGCTGGCGGAGAATCCTGGGCAAAGTGGCGGATCGCAGTAGAAAATACCGCTGTAGAAAATACCGCTGGCGACGATAAGGATAGTGAGGCAAACGAGATGTCGCAGAACGCGCATGATTCTTACCTGGAAAGCCGGGTCCTGTCGGCCGACCCGATCGAACTGGTCCGCATGCTCTATCAGTCCGCGACCCGGGCGGTCGGGAATGCGCGGCGCCACCTGGCCGCCGGCGACATCGCGGCGCGGGCGCGCGCGATTACCCAGGCCAGCTCTGTCCTGATCGAACTGGCAACCTCCCTCGATCACGAACGCGGCGGCAAGATCAGCGCCAACCTCGCGCAACTCTACGATTACATGCTGCGCCGGCTGACCGAGGCCAACCTCCAGCAGAGCGATCCGCCGTTGGCCGAGGTGCTCGGACTGCTCACGACCTTATCGGAAGCCTGGGACGGCGTGAAAGCCCAGGGAGTCGCCGCGCCTCCTCTCGCTCAGGAAGCTCCGGCCGAGGCCCCGGCATCGAAACCCGCGGCCGGCAACGGCGGCTCGTGGACGCAACCGGCGTCTCCGGAGCCCGCCGCTACCTACGGACCCTCTTGGGAACAGCCGGCAGCTCAGGAATCCGCGGGCAACTTCGGAAGTTCCTGGGAGCAACCAACGTCTCCCGAACCCGCTACGAGTTACCAAAGTTCTTGGGACCAGCCTGCATTCCAGGAACCCGCAGGCAGCTTCGGAAGTTCCTGGACGCAACCGTCGTCTCCCGAACCGGCCTCCGGCTACGGAAGGTCTTGGGAACAGCCCGCATCCGAGCAACCCGTGGCCAACTCGGGAGGTTCTTGGGAAGCGTTGTCTCCGGAACCCGCCGCCGGCTACCAGAGCCCTTGGGAACAGCCGGCAGACCAGGAACCGGTGGGCAGCTTCGGAGACTCTTGGAATCCACCGTCGTCTCCGGAGCCCGGCGCCAGCTACCTGACAGGGACTTGGGGGCAAGCGGCCGCTCATGACCTGGCGGCCGCGTACGGCCGTTCGTGGGCGCAACCGGCGTCCGAGGAGCCCGCGGCCGCGTATGCCAACGCCTGGGCGCAACCGGCGCCTGAGGAGGCCCCGGCCGCTTACGGAAACTCTTGGGCGAATCTGGTGCCGCAGGACCCTGCCCCCAGCTACTCTCCGCACGATTGGAGTCTCTAGCGAACGGGCAGAGGCTTCAGATCCCCCAGGAGCGTTGGCACGAGTTCCGAAACGGTGGGGTGAATGTGCATGGCGCGGCGCAGAACGGTGTACGGTAACTTGCCGTACATCACGTCCAGGATCGAGTGGATCACCTCGTCGCCGCTGAGCCCGAGGATCGCGGCGCCCAGAATCTGCTTGGTTCCGGCGTCCACCATTACCTTCATGAAGCCCTGACTTTCGCCCTTCTCCACCGCCCGGCCCACACGCGTCATGAGCCTGGTGGCCATCAGCGCCGGACGGCCGGATTGCCGAACCTCCGCTTCCGTCATCCCGACCCGCCCCAGGGGCGGGTCGATATACAAAGCATAGGCCTGAATGCGGTCGCTCACCCTCCTGGGGTCGCCGTCCAGCAGGTTGGCCGCCACAATTTCGAAATCGTTGTATGACGTGTGAGTGAAGGCGCCCTTGCCGTTGCAGTCACCCAGCGCCCAGATGCCGGGCACACTGGTCCGCAGTTCGTCGTCCACCACGACGTACCCATGCGGGTCGCAGGCCACGCCCGCGTATTCGAGACCGAGGTCGTCCGTATTGGGCCGGCGGCCAACAGCCAGGAGGAGATGCGAACCCTCGATCTCGGGAGACCCGTCGGTGCAGTCTACGCCCACGGCAACTCCGCTGCCCCGCGGAGACACACTGATGCACTTTGCGTTCAGGCGAAACTGGATGCCCTCCCGCTCCAGAATCTCGCGGATCGCCTCGGAAATGTCCTCGTCCTCGCGGTGGATCAGGCGGGAACTCATCTCGACGACGGTGACCTGGCTGCCGAAGCGCCGGTACATCTGCGCAAACTCCAGGCCGATATAGCTGCCTCCGACGATCACCAGGTGGGCGGGAAGAAAATCGATATCCATCATGGAGGAATTCGTAAGGTACTTCACCTGGTCGAGGCCGGGCATTGACGGGATTATCGCCCTTCCCCCCACGTTGATGAAGATGCGCTTTGCCGTGATGCGGCGCTGGCCCACGCTGACCTCAAACGGCGACAGAAAGCGGGCGGCGCCTTCGAAGACGGTGCAGTTTTTCAGGCCTTTGAGCCGGTGCTCGACCCCGGTCCGCGACTGTCCGGAGATCTCGTCCTTGCGGGCCTTGACGCGCTTCATGTCGACGGTAACCGGCCCGTCCACCTGAACCCCGAAATCGGCCGCCCGGCGGGCCATGTGGGCGGCATAGGCGCTTGCCACCATGGTCTTGGTAGGAATGCAGCCGGTGTTGACGCAGGTGCCGCCGAAAAGCTTTCGCTCGACCACCGCCACGGTCATTCCGGCTTCCGCCAGGCGCCCAGCCAACGACGGCCCAGCCTGGCCGGTGCCAATGATGAGTGCATCGAACGAGTCCGCCATGAGAACCTCCCTCGGGCAAACTTAACACAGAGTGGAGGCGGCAGTCCGTGAAAACGCTCTTGTTTCACGTGAAACAAGGTCATGTTTCACGTGAAACAGACCGAAAACTGCCGCAGCTCAGGACCAGTCCATTTGAAATCAATGGCTTACGCCAGAACCGTCATCCAAAACGGCTCAAAATGGTCCGGTTTGTCCGGCGACCAGAGGGGGTGGCGGCCGGGAGCGGGCCGAGGTGGGAGTTTGGGGGTTACGGTGGCTGTCACCGAATTAGGCGTCGGGGGGCGAGCGAGGTGCGAGTTCGGGAGTTACGGTGGCTGTCACCGAATTAGGGGGACCCCGAATTAGGGGACCTTTGCTGTCACACTTTTCGAAGTCAGACCTTGCGTTGACTTCGGCATATGCCGGTGATAGACTTCTCGGCGACGTCCGCAAGTCCGGGGACGTTTCGTTTGGGGGGGACCATGCTACGTTCGCATGCCGGGCGCCTCTGTGCCGTCGCGCCTATTCTCTTTTCTCTTGTAACAGTTTGCTTCGCGCAGGGTTCGCGCGGCAGCATTACGGGAAGAATCCTGGACCAGCAAAACGCCGTCATTCCTGGAGCCGTCGTCAACGTCAAAGACGTGCTGACGGGCGTCACCACTAAGGCGGTCACGAATCAGACGGGCTATTACGAAGCTAACTTTCTCGATCCGGGGACCTATGGCGTCTCGGTGGAAATGCCGGGGTTCAAGAGCATGCTCCGCATCGGGAATCGCTCTCGAAACCGGGGACCGTCTGTCGATCGATCTTCGGATGGAAGTCGGCCAGGCGAACCAGTCGGTTGAGGTCACCGCGGAATCGCCGCTACTGGATACCACCTCGGCCGGCGGCGACCGCGTGCTGGCCGACCGCGAGATCGCGCAGTTGCCCTACACCACGATGAACCCATTCTCCTTGCAGGCGATCACGCCGGGAGTGGTTTTCACGGGCGCGCCGGGCATCGCGCGGGTCTTCGATAATGCCGGGACCGCGAGTTACGGTGGGTATGGGCTGGTGGCCGGCGGCGGCATCATCGCAGGCGATGAGTTTCTGCTGGATGGAGCGCCGGTAACGGGGACCAATGGGGGACGCGCCGGCTTTGTGCCCTCTTCCGAGGCGGTTGGCGAGATGCGGGTGGAGACTTCGCCTTTCGACGCCTCGCTCGGGCATACGGGCGGCATCTTTGTGAGCGCTACGACCAAAGCCGGAAACAACACGTACCACGGTTCCGTATTCGACCAGGCTCAAAACTACCGGTGGAACGCCACACCGTTCTTCACGCGGGAAAATTAGCCAGCCGGGTTTCGATATCGGCGGTCCGGTGCGCATCCCGAAGCTCTATAACGGCAAGAGTAAGTTCTTTTTCTATTTCGAATACGACAAGATCACCAACATTCAGGCGAATCCCAACACGCCCATCTTCACCATGCCGACGGCCGCTGAGCGAACGGGCGATTTTTCCGCGCTGCTCTCCGTGCCCAACGCCAGCAATTACATCGTTTACGACCCGCGCTCGGGGAGCCTGGTGAACGGCCATGTGACGCGCACGCCTTTTCCCGGCAACATCCTGCCGCCTAGCCTGATCGCCGCCAATCCGATTTACAAGTTTTACACGCAGGAATACCCGCTGCCGAACAATCCGGCGGGGTATGTACAGCCGGATGGGACGAACAATTACTACGATGGGTCGCAACCCTATAACGATTACTTCAACTCGATTGTGAACCGTTACGACTATGTCATCAGCGACAAGATGCGGATCAATGGGAAGTGGTACTGGAATCACCGGCACCAGGATGCCTACGACTGGGGCCACACCACTCCGCTGGCAGGCTTGCAATCCAACGGCCTGGTGCGCCAGAACAAGGGTGGCAGCGGCGATTTCCTGTACACCTTTAACTCCACCAACGTACTGGATGTCGGGGCGAGCGTCACGCGGTATGGCGAGGGTAATGTAAAGCCCATTATCTCGAACGGCAGCGCCAAAGAGGCCGGATTCCCAGCCTCTTACCAGGATAGCTTGGGAGGCTATGACGCTCTTCCGGCGGTGTTGATCAACACGTATACCGTCAACAACGGCGGGTTGACCTATCCCGGTCTTTCTCAGATCGGCACCACCGGCCAGGTCACCGCCAAGATGACCACGATCTGGAGATCCCACACGCTGAAATACGGCGGGGACGAACGGCGCTACTGGTACGCGGCGCCGGTTCCGGGAGGTTATCCCGCCGGTTACTTCAGCTTCGACAACGCTTACACGAAGCAGGCCGATAATACGGTGAGCAGCCAGACTTCCAATATCGGTCTCGCGTGGGCGGCCTTCGAACTGGGCCTTCCTTCCACCATTCAGGGTTCGATCAACGACACGGGATACTACACCACCCGCTACCACGCCGCCTACATTCAGGACGATTTCCGCGTCACCGACAAGCTTCGCTTCGGGTTCGGCCTGCGATTCGAGCGCGAGGGAGGCATTTCCGAGCGCTTCAATCGCGGATTGGCGGGAGGGTACAACTTCGGCTACACGCCGCCGTATGCGCAGGCTGTACAAGCCTCCTATGCAGCCAATCCGATCGCGCTGTTGCCGGTGAACCAGTTCACGGTCGCGGGCGGCGTGAATTATCTGGGAAAGAACTACCCCAACTGGACCGCCGGCACGAACCGCCTCCTACCGAATGTCAGCATGGTGTACTCGTGGGACGCCAAAACGGTGCTGCGCGTAGGTTACGGTTGGTACTCGGATACGTTTAACTCCTTCAACAGCCGCCCCGGACAGAACGGTTACAGCCAGACGACGACGACCCAAGTCTCCAGCGACAACGGTCTCACCTTCTGTTGCGGCGTGGGTGCAAACAGCGGCCTCTCGACCACCACTCCGATCGGCAATCCCTTTCCGCTGCTGGCGGGTGGAACGCACCTCGTCCAACCTTTCGGTAACTCCTTCGGCCCCGACACGCTGGACGGCCAGGGCTTCACTTACTATCCGCGCAACTATTCGCCATCGCTTTCGCAGCGCTGGAGGGGCGGCGTGCAGCGGGAACTCTTCCCCAACCAGGTTCTGGACATCTCGTACAACGGTTCGTACTCCACTCACCCTTTTAACCAGAGTCTGAGCTATCTGCCGGGCCAGTACTGGGCCACCGGGAATACTTACAATGCCGCGGAGCAGGCGGCGATGACGACGAATGTCACGAACCCGTTCTACATCGGCAACCTGACGAGCCTGCAACAATCCAATCCAGCGCTGTACAACTACCTCAATACGATTTCCTGGTTCACGTCGAAGACCCTGCAGACCCAGCAGTTACTACGCGCCAACCTGAATGCGGGCGCGGGACTGACCGAAGCGGGCGCCGTCCGGGCGAAATCCTGGTACCAGGATCTGCAGGTACTCTACACCAAGCGATTCTCGCACGGCATCCTGTCGTCCTTGAGTTACACGCGCGCTTTTGGCCGCCAGCAGTGGCAGCCGAATTCGTTCGACCAGTCGCTTTCCTGGCAACTCAATCCGAACACGCGGCCTAACCGGTTGGTGTGGAACGCGGTTTGGGAACTGCCTTTCGGCAAGGGCCGGCAGTGGCTGACGACCGGTCCGCTGCAGCACGTGGTGGGCGGTTGGCAATTGAGCTGGGTTTACCAATACCAGACCGGAGCTCCGGTCAGTTGGGGCAATCTCTTTTACGACGGAACGGTGGAACAGGTGGTCCAGGCGCTCAACGAGAGCGCCACGCACGCCGCCAATTCCCGCCAGGAGTACAGCACGGCCGCGGTCTACAGCCCGGTTTTCAATTCGGCGGACTTGGCGACGGGCGCGATTCCTGCTGGATTTGTCGGACTTGAAGGGCGCTCCGCCTTCCAGCCGGGGAGTTACCAGATTCGCCAGTTCCCACAATACGTCGATGCCCTGCGCGCGGACCCGATCCGACAGTGGGATGTAAAGGTCTACCGGCGGTTCACGCTGCATGAACGGCTGAACTTGAATCTCGGGATCGATGCGCTCAATCTGACGAATCATGTGCAATTCGGGGCGCCTTCGCTCAGTCCGACGGCAACGAATTTCGGCGCGGTGACTTCGCAGGCCAACGGAGCGCGGCAGTTGCAGATCAACCTGCGAATCGAATTCTGAGCCACCAAGCAAAACGTTAGGGCCACGGATGAACACGAATGAACACGGATAGGAAAAGACAAAGGCCGGGCGCCATCTCGGATATCTCGGAGATTAGCTGACTGCGGTTGGCTGGCATTCGCAAGAAAAACCAACACAGGCAAGAATGCCTGTGCCACGTCGGGGTTACCTTTGCCAGCCGGGGCCGCGTAGTGCTACGCCTGGTAGGGCGCCGGTCACCTTGCCGGACTTGACTACGGCAACACCGTTCACGAAAACATGTTCGACGCCTACCGATAGCTGATTCGGATTCTCGTAAGTCGACAAGTCGATGATGGTGTCCGGATTGAAAACTGCGACATCCGCAAACAGGCCTTCCTGTAACAGACCGCGGTCACGGATGCTCAGGCGGCGGGTCACGGCAGATGTCATCTTACGGATGGCATCTTCCAGTCCTACTACCTTCTCATCGCGCACATAGCGGCCCAGGATCTTCGAAAAAGTGCCGTACACGCGTGGGATGATGAGGTGGCCCTTCATCCCTTCCGGGTCCACGCCGGGGCCGTCGGTGCCGATCATCATCCAGGGTTCCTGCAACTGGCGCTTCACGTTCTCTTCGCTCATCACGAAGTAAGTCGCCTCTACGCGGGTGTGCTCGGTCAGGATCAGATCCATCGCGGCATCGCGCCAGTCTTTGTTCTGCATGCTGGCGATCTCCGAGAGGCGCTTGCCCGCGAAGGCATGATTCTCCGGTTTGTTCAGGGCGGTGATCAGGATGCCCTCGGCTCCGGCCAGTTGACCCAGATTCTCCCAGTCGGTCTCCTGCATGGCCATCTCGGTCTTCATCTTCTCGCGCACGCGCGGATCGGCCAGATTCTCGAAGAGCTTGCCGTCGGACGAGGCCCAAGGCGGCAAGACGGAGGTGAGCCCGGTGGCGCCCGCCGTGTACGGGTACATGCACGCGCTGACGTCCAGGCCGGCCTTGCGCGCTGAATTGATCCTCTCGATGGCCAGCGTTTCCTTCGGCCAATTCCGTTTGCCGGCGGCTTTGAGGTGGTAGATGACCACCGGCGTGCCTGCCTTGCGGCCAATCTCGAAGGCTTCATCGAGGGCCTCGAGAAATCGGTCGGCTTCGGAGCGGATATGCGAGATGTAGATGCCCTGATACTCGCCCGAGGGCTTGGTGATCTCCGCCAGTTCATGGGCGGTGGCATATTCGCCGGGCGGGTAGATCAGCGCGGAGCCAACGCCGAAAGCCCCGTCCTGCATAGCCAGCCGGACCAGTTGTTGCATGGCGGCGATCTCTTCGGGAGTCGCCTCGCCGGGGGCCATGCCCTTGACGTACTGACGGACCGTGGAGGCGCCCACGAAGGATCCGAAATTGACGGCCGATTTCGAGGCTTGCCTGGCCTTCAGCATGGCATCGAAGCCGTGTGGTCCATCGAGCGCCGTGTCGCTGCGGCCCCGTCCGCCCAAGCTCTGGGATCCGGCGCGGGTTTTATCGTTCGCGGGGGCGCCGGAGTATCCTTCGCCCGTGATCTCGGTGGTGACTCCTTGAGTGATCTTGCTGATGGCTCGGCCGCCGAAGCCACCCTGAATGTCGACCAGTCCGGGGGAGATTACCAGGCCTTTGCAGTTGATGCGCTCTTTGGTATGGGCGGCGTCAAGCTGGCCGGCGGGTGTAACGCGGACGATCCGGTCGCCGCGGAGGGCGACATCGCCGTAGAACCAGGGATTTGCCCGTGCCGTCGATCACCTTGCCGCCGGCGAGAATCACGTCGTAGGGGTCGTCCTGAGCGGGTAGGACCTGAGAGCCGGGCAGCACGAGGAACAGAAGGGCAGGAAGCAGACGTCGGGTGACAGTCATGATTGGGGTAGGATATCATTCCGGCGTGGGGGTGCGCTGTCATCACACGGACAGAACAGAGCACTAGTACCCCAATCCGCTAACCCAGCGACTTCCTGCTGTATAATTGGCTTCGCCTGTATGTCCGGCGATATCACACAACTGCTGCAACAGTGGCGGGAGGGCAGCACCGAGGCGTTGGACGAGCTCATCCCGTATATCTATGGAGAGCTGCACCAGCTTGCCCGCGGTGTTCTCAGCCGCGAGCGTCCGGGGCACACGCTGCAACCCACCGCGCTCGTCAATGAGGTCTATCTGCGGCTGGCCGGCAAGAGCATTCCCGATTTCGCGAGCCGCCGCCATTTCTACGGCGTGGCCGCGCGGCTGATGCGGCAGATCCTGGTGGACCACGCGCGCCGTCATCTGTCGGAAAAGCGCGGTGAGGGCGTGCAACACATCGCTCTCGATGGCGAGTTCACCTATTCCACGTCGGGCGCGGCGGAATTCACCGCGCTCGATCAGGCGCTGGAACGGCTGGCCGCGATCGATGAGCGGAAGTCGCGCATCGTCGAACTACGTTTCTTTACCGGTCTCACCGTGCAGGAGATCGCCGACCTTCTGGAACTCTCTCTGGTCACGGTGTATCGCGACTTGTCGTTCGCCACGGCTTTTCTTGGCGAACAACTAGGCGCGCCATGAACGGGACCGATTGGGAGATCATGGAGAGCCTGTTTCATCGGGCTGACCTCGCGCGCCCGCGCCTTGGCGGAGGAAAGCGTCGCCGTGATGGCCGAGTTGAAAGAGCCGCAGATGGCCAGTTGGCCGCAAGCCACGCGCGAGCGGGTCAAGGCCCTGGCGGGACACTAACTAACTACCACCAATAACCTGAACGACCTGCCGGTCAAAGCTCTGCCAAGACAGAAAAACTGCGCCACGATGTTATGTTTTCTCTCCGGAATCCGCATGGATGGATGAGTCGGAAAGAAGCGGAGAGCCAACACAGGCAAGAATGCCCGTGCCACGGCAGGAAAAACAACTGCGAGGAGGAGCAATGACCAGTGCGATGTGTGTGGCGGTGGGAGTACTGTTGGTGTCCGCAGCGGTACCGCGCGCACACGGCGCCACCCTATTGGCGATTGGCAGCGACCCCAGCACCTTCGTGCCCGATCAATTGACGCTTGCCAATATCGTCGCTCAGACTGTGACCCCTCTCGCCACCCTGGGCGACGGATCGCTCGGCTTTAACGGTGGGCTTACGTTCGGGCCGGGGAGCGGATTGTACGCAATCGCCAACGACTCTTCGGGCGCGGGCTCCCTCTACCTGGTGCAACTAAGCGGCACGCTGTTGCTGGTGGGGTCGCCTGGAGGACTCGGGTTCGGCTTTTACGGCGGCTTAACGTTTGACCCGCAGGACGGACTCTTTTACGCGGCGGTCAACGACCCCGGTGGCAACACTTCGCTCTACAGTGTCACGGCCGCCGGAGTCTCGGCGCCGGTAGGTCAGAGCTTGGGCACCGGATTTTCGGGCCTCGCGTTCGACCCGGCAAACGGTCTGTTCTACGGCATCGGCAATGACAACAACGGACTCTCCACGCTGTACGATTTTTCGTTATTCGGACCGGTGACCGCGGTCGCGCCGCTCGGATTCGGATTCGGAGGACTGACCTACGACGCCGCTGGCGACCTCTTCTGGGCGATCGCGCCGGTGAGCAATTCCGGCGCGCAAGTGTTCCAGATCGCGACTGGCGGCGCGGAGTCGGGGCCGTTGCTGACGCTCGGTGATGGATTCGTCGAACTGGCGGCGCCCGCGGCCTCCGCGCCGGAACCTGGCAGTTGGGCAGCGGCGGGTTCAGGTCTATTGGTGCTCGCAGGGATGATGAGAATTCTGAGGAGGAAATCGTGAAAAAGAAGATCGTCTTTAGTTTCGGAACTTTGTTCGGCTTGTTTCTGGTTGGCTCGATCATCGAGTGGCGCGGTAGCCGGGCGAACGGCGCTTACTCAACGCCGGTGACGGTGATGAATACGACGGCCGCTCCGGCAATTACGCTCGGTGCGGAGTTGGTAGCGCGCACACCTTTCGAATCCACCCTGACCCAGGTCTGCACCCCGGGCCCCGGGAATTGTCAGTTTCTTTTTCTGGGCAACATGGGCCCGGGGCATCGGACGGTGATCGAAAATGTGTCCGGCCAAATATCCCTGGCTCCCGGAACCACCAGCCTGCCGAGTATCACGTTCGACATGGCGAACAACAACCCGAACGGCGGCGCGATCGGCAACCATTGGGGCATCCCGCCAGGACCGATCGTTACCACGCAACTCAACGCACTCGAAGTGATGTTCAATCAACATGTGGTGGCCTATGTCGACGGAGGCGGGAGTGCCGGCCTTACGATCTTCACGAATCACACTGCCAGCAGCGCAGTGACTTTGAGCGGTTATATCGAGGACTGTTCCCTGGTTCCCTGCCCCGCCATTCAACACTAAGTGGCGCGGGCACTCGTGCCGGCACTCGTGCCTGCCGCATGGAACGGGATGTCTTGGCTCTTCCTGACGCATTGGACTGGGTCCCAACTGCGTCGATACGAGTCTCGACGCGGCAGACACGAGTGTCCGCGCCACGGAGCTAGCGCGCGGCGGCGCTCAGCTTGTCGAGGGCGGCCAGGGTCTTCTGCCACTCTTTTGGATCTTTCTTTGTGGCAAAAGCCAGGCTCCGGTCGCTGTAGAACGCCAGGAAATTGTCGCGCAGCTTGGGATCGATCGACGCCGGGTCGCGATCCGAGAGCTTGATGGCGAGCCGGGCATAGGCATTGTCGGCCATGCTGTACTCGGTGGGCCGAGTGATTTCGCCGGTATCGAAATCGCGGTTCGCCAATTGCAGTTTGCCGAGGCCTTGCTCCGCCAGCAGGCCGCGGTACAGGTCTAAGGTCTTATCGAAGCTGGCCTCGAAGAGTCTGTTCGTCTGATCGGTAGGAGGCAGGAATGACAACGCCTTGAGCGGACCGATCTTGGGCAGGATACGGATCACAAAGGCCAGCAGCCGCGTCCTGATGCCCGGCGTTTTGTAAGTCTTGTCCCACTCTTTCCGATAGCTCGCCTTGGATAGGTTATAGGTGAATTTGCGGCGCGTCAGCCCGGGCGTCGCCTTCTTCAGATCGTCCTTCCTGAGATCCCACGCGACTCGGGTCATTTCCGGTATGATGGCGCTCACGGTGTGCCGGTAGGTGGAAAGCGCGAGATCCAGGTCGCCGAAAACATCCTTCAACTCCAGACAGTAGGTGTCGCGAAAGGCGCGCTCCAGCACCGGTTGGGCCACCGTGAACCCGATGAAGTCGTGGTAAGACTGCGGAGCGTAGTTGCCGCGAGCCACCTGTAGGACGTCGAAGCTGAATTCCACACGGATGTGCGCGGTGGGGTCTTGTGCGTAGGTGATGGCCGGTCCGTATTTGCGTTTCAGCTTGGGATATTGAATGGGCACGGACCGGTTCACGGCGATGGAATGGCCCTGGGTATCGGCGGCGTAGTGGGCGAGGGATCCCAGCGCGAAGGCGTATTCGTTGACATCCTGCGACTCGGCGATCAGATTGGAGACGAAATCGCCGCTTCGGACGTAGTGCACCAGATCGCTGAAAAACCGGCTTCCGAACGGGTAGTAGCCCATGTCCTGTAGAATGCAGCCGGCATAAGCATAGGCGTGGGCACCCACCAGATCCTGCGGAGTGGATTGCGGAAACCTGCGGAGCAGGAGCGGTTTGATGTTGGCGTCCCAGGCGGTATCGATGAT
>PMTT01000324.1:13979-14800 GCA_003167275.1 Bryobacterales bacterium
CACGAATGAACACGAATAAAACCAACCGCTATTTTGCTTATTCGTGTGCATTCGTGTTCATTCGTGGCCCTAACTGTTTGTTTTCTTTAGATCCGCTCCTAAGGGGTAGCCCTCAGGACTGCCAGTGAGACCGCGGACTGGCGCGTCACCAGACGCGTGCCCAACCGAAACTCGCGCCCTTGCGCCCCGGGGTCGCCGATCATCGCCCACAAAGCCTCGAATGCCACCTTCCCGATTTCCGTGCGCGGCACCGCCACGGTCGTCAGGGCCGGCTGGGTAAACTCGGCAATCAGAATGTCGTCGAATCCGACCACGGAGAGTTCGTCCGGAACGCGAATTCCCCCGTCAAAGGCGCGATGGAGCACACCGATGGCCGTCAGATCGTTGCCTGCCAGGATTGCCGTCGGCGCGCACGCGGTCAGCAGTTTGGAGCACGCGAAGTATCCGCCCTTCACCGTGAAATCCGCATCGATGGCGTAGCTGGGATCGAGCCCCAACTGCGCCGCGCTGTCCAGGAACGCCTTCTTGCGGCGTTGCGCGGAGTGCAGGTGGAGCGGGCCGCCGATATAGCCGATGCGTTGATGTCCCAGGCCGCGCAGATATCCCAGCGCTTCCGCGATGCCGTGTTCGTAATCCAGCAGGATATTGCTGATATACCGGTCCACCCGCCCGAGATCGAGATACACGGCGGCGATGCGCTGTTCCGCGAGCATGTCCATGACCCCCGGATCGATCTGCGAGGTGAGGATGGCCACCGCGGGCACCTGAAGCCCGATCATCCGCTTCACGGAGTTCAGCGTGCGGTGCGCGTCGTAATTCGT
>PMTT01000828.1 GCA_003167275.1 Bryobacterales bacterium
GTCACAGAGCAGTGTCCGCGCCACGTGGCGGTATTGGTTTCCAGAGGAAGAAAAAGCAACACAGGCAAGAATGCCTGTGCCTCGGACGTCGGTCACCATCAGCTACTCACGTGGCCCTGCAAACATCAACGGGAACGCGGCGTAGAATTGCGTTGCTTCCACGAGGTCCCGGATGGGGACGCGCTCGATCACGCTGTGCGCCACTTCCTCTTCGCCGGGGCCGAACCCGATCGTGGGGACGCCCATCAGGCCCATGGAGCCGACACCGTTCGTGCTGAAGGTCCACTTATCTACCACGGGCGGTCTTTCCCAGAGTGCTTCATACGTCCGGATCGCGGCTTGCGCCAAGGGATGCGATTCCTCCAGCACCCAGGTGGGGTAGTACTTCTCCATCGGGTAGCGCAAGCCGGTGTAGCTGGGCGTGTCGTAGCTCAGGATCTCGACCTCGGCGCCCGCGGCGCTGGGCAACGACTTCACTTCGGCGACAGCGCTCTCCTTGGTCTCTCCGGCGGTCAAGCGGCGGTCCAGGTGGATGGAGCACGCGCCGGGGACCGCGCACAATGAGGGCGAAAGCGAGCGGATCTCGGTCACCGCGATGCTGCCTTTGCCGAGGAACGGATCGTGCCGGAGGCGGGTGTTGAGTTGCTCCACCTCCTGGACCAGGCGGCTCATCTTGTAGATGGGGTTGTCGCCGCGTTCGGGCGCGCTGGCGTGGCACGACTTGCCGCGCAGGTGGACTTCGATTTCCATGCGCCCGCGATGGCCGCGGTAGATCCGTAGGCTGGAGGGCTCCGTGATCACCACGCAATCCGGGCGGATGCCGTCTTCTTTAAGGATGTAGAGCCACGGCAGGCCGTCGCAATCCTCTTCCTGCACGGAGCCTACGACCCAGAGCGTGTAGTCGCCCTCCAGGCCGAGTAGCTTGATGAGCTTGCCGGCGTACACCATCGAGGCCATTCCGGCTCGCTGGTCGCACGATCCGCGGCCGTAGACGTAGCCGTTCTCGACTTTGCCCTGGTAGGGATCCCAGGCCCACTCCTTGGGATCGCCCACGCCGACCGTGTCGGTATGGGAGTCCATCATGATCACGGTCTTGCCCGACCCGATCCGGCCCAGGATGTTGCCCATGGGATCGATGCGGACTTCATCGAAGCCGACCTTCTCCATTTCCTGGCGGATGCGCTGGATCACCGGCCCTTCGTGGGAGCTTTCCGCCGGGATGGCGATGAGGTCGCGGAGGAAGCGGACGATGTCGGCTTCGTAGGATTGAGCGGCGTGGAGGATGCGCTCGCGGTTGAGGATATCGGTAGCAATCATAGAGTCACCAGATCGTATTCCAATTCTTCGTCCCGCACGGGCGGCGGCTGGGCAGGTGG
Organism: Bryobacterales bacterium; assembly: GCA_003167275.1. Lineage (GTDB taxonomy): Bacteria > Acidobacteriota > Terriglobia > Bryobacterales > Bryobacteraceae > JAIQFL01. Next base: position 1,377 of record PMTT01000828.1, read on the forward strand.
GTAACCAGCCTCACGCAATTCCCGCAGCACATCTTCGGGGCGAATGGGGAGCTTTCTGAACCGTACGCCGATGGCGTGATAAATGGCGTTCGCGATGGCCGGGGCGGGACCGTTGATGGGCACTTCGGAGATCGATTTCGCACCGTACGGGCCCAGAGGTTCGTCCGTCTGCACCAGGATGGTGGTGAGCTTGGGCATGTCCTTCGCGGTGTAAATCTTGTAGTCGAGGAAGTTCGCGTTCAACGGATGGCCCGCCTCGTCGAGCAACAGTTCCTCGCATAACGCGTAGCCCATCCCCTGCGTCACCGCACCCTCCACCTGCCCTTCGGCCTGCATCGGGTTGATGGCGGTGCCCGGATCGACGGCCGTCACCAGGTGCAGCACGCGGATCTGGCCGGTCTCCGTGTCCACTTCCACCTCCGCGAACGTGGCGCAGAACGGCGGGGGGCTGTCGGTATTGAAGTGCGAAGCGCCATCCATGATCTGATGCTTGTCCTTGTACATGGACTGGAGCGCGATCTCGGTCATGGTCACGGATTTGCGGCACTCACACAAGGTATAAACCTGGTTGTCGCCCCAGGCCAAGTTCTCGACTGGGGTGCCAAGCATCCGGCTCGCTGCCTCCAACACTTGCGCACGCACCTTCTCGGCGGCCTTCTTGACGGCGCCGCCCGAAATGATGGTGGTGCTGGAGGCGTAAGCGCCCACATCGAACGGCGTGATGTCCGTGTCTCCCGAAGTGATCACGATCTTGTCGAGGCTCACTCCCAGCGTCTCCGCGGCGATCTGCGACAGCACCGTGTCGGCCCCGGCGCCGACATCCGACGCGCCCACCTGCAGGAAGAACGAGCCGTCCTCATTCATCTTCAGAAGGGCTGAGGCCCAGTCGACTCCGGCGATCCCGCTGCCTTGCATCGTGCAGGCCATGCCCACACCGCGCTTCAAGTGCGGGGCAGGCGCGGGTAGCGCGGCGCGTTTGCGGTCCCAATCGATGGCGGCCGCGCCCCGGCTAAGGCACTCGGGCAGACCGCAACTGCGGATGAGCCGCGGCAGACCCTCCCGGCCTTCGCCCAACTGCGCGGAAAGCCAGTCGGTATCGCCTAGCCGGATCATATTCTGGCGGCGCAGGGCGATCGGGTCGACACCCAATTCGTGAGCGATTTCATCGACCATCGTCTCTTGCGCGAAGAAGCCCTGCGGGCATCCATAGCCGCGGAACGCGCCCGCTACCGGCGCATTGGTGTAGACCACGTGGCATTCGAACCGCATGTTGGGGGCGCGGTAGAGCGGCAGGACCTTGCTGCCGGTGTTGCCCTGCACCGTGGTGGAGTGGCTGCCGTACGCACCCGTGGTCGCCGCGACGGTCAACTGGCTGGCCAGGATGGTTCCATCGCGCTTCACCCCCATCTTCATCCGCAAGATTTGCGGATGGCGGCTGCGCGCCATGTAGAATTCTTCCTCGCGGGTGAACTCGATCTTCACCGGCCGGCGGGTGGCCAGTGCCAGCGCGCCGCAGATGTCCTCGAGCAGCATCTCCTGCTTGCCGCCGAAGCCTCCGCCGATGCGCGGCTTGATCACATGCACGCGGCTCACGGGGATCTGCAAGATCATGGCGACCTGGCGGCGGGCGTGGTACGGCACCTGGGTGCTGCTGCGAATCACCAGGCGGCCATCGGGGTCCAGCCAGGCGATGGAGATGTGCGGCTCGATGGGGCAATGCTGCTGGCGCCCGGTGCGGAATTCGCGCTCCAGGATCAGATCGGATTCGCGGAAGCCCTCTTCGACGCTGCCGATCTCGCGCAGGATGTACCCGGCGATGTTGCGCGAACGGTCGTATATTTTCGTTGAATCAGGCTCGTCGTGGATCACCGGCGCGCCGGGCGCCATGGCCTCTTCGATACCCAGCACGGCGGGCAAAACATCGTATTCCACTTCGATCAGACGCAGCGCCTTCTCGGCGATGGCGCGGGTCTCCGCGGCGACGGCGGCTACGCGGTCGCCTACGAACCTTACCTTGTTGTCGAGCAGATAGGTGTCGTACGGCGAGGGCTCCGGCCATGCCTGTCCCGCGGTCGTGTGGGGGACGCGCGGAACGTCCTTGTAGGTCAAGACGGCGTGGACGCCCGGGAGTGCCTTGGCCCGGGTGGTGTCGATGTGTTTGATACGGGCATGGGCGTACGGGCTGGGCAGGATCTTGCCGATCAGCAGGCCGGGAANNTGGGGTAAATCCAGATTCCCAGGCGGCACCGCCTGCGGTACCACCGCATTATCCGTGGTCATCTCTGGCCTCCCAGTAGGACAGACGATCGTTTTTTGTCGTCTGTCTTTTTGGATTTAGGGGCGCTACGTGGGTTTGCCGAGTGGTGGCCTGCCTGCGAATTATGAGGCGAGGCGCCAAACGTCGACACGACTGTCGACGCGGCAGGCACGAATGCCCGCGCCACGACTGCAGCAGCCAGTACTGCCTCGACTGGTTTCTCATAACCCGTGCAGCGACAATAATTTCCAGCCATAACCTCACGTACTTCTTCTACTGTGGGATCAGGGTTCCGATCCAACAATGCCTTGGCGCTCAGAATCATTCCGCCGGTGCAGAAACCGCACTGCACGGCGCCCAGATCCAGGAAGGCCTCCTGGAGGGGGTGGAGTACATCACCCTGGGCCAGTCCTTCGATGGTCAACACGTCCGAACCTTCCGCCTGTGCCGCGAACATCAGGCAGGAGTTGATGGCCTTGCCATTCACCAGGACCGTGCAGGCGCCGCACTCACCCTTCTCGCAGCCGCGCTTGACGCCGAAATAGCCTTCACGGCGGAGCACGTCCAGCAGAAGATCGCCCGGCGCGATGCTCCATTCTTTGGCTTGCCCGTTCACCCGTAGACGCAAATCGATGTTCTTCATAAAGAGCACCCCGTTCGAGCGGCGCATTCCTGGAGCGCCCGTTTGGTGAGCACACGGCACATGGTGCGGCGATACTCGGCCGATGCCCGCACGTCGGTGATGGGCGTCACCTCGCGCGCTACTTCATCGCAGATGTCCTCGATCAGAATTTCGTCGAAAGTGCGCCCTGCCGCCAACGTCTCGGCATTCACCGCGCGGATGGGGGAATTGGCCACCGCTCCCAACGCGATCCGCACCCATTTCACGCGGTTTCTCGAATCCAACTGAAGACCGGCGGCCACATTGACCAGCGAGATATCGACTTCGGTGCGCCCCAGCTTGTGGAAAGACCAGCGCCCACCACGCGCCGGGATGGGGATTGCGACTTCGACGATGAGCGCCTCGTGCAAAAGACCCTGGCGGAGTGGTGAATAGAGAGCTGCCAGGGAGCTGGCTTTCCGACCGCGCTGATGGGCCACTACGATTTCAGCCTCCAGCGCCAAAAGCACGGTGGCCGCGTCCGCCGCTGGACTGCCATTCGACAGGTTGCCACCCAGGGTGGCCATGTTGCGGATTTGTACCGACCCGCAAGCGGCGGCTGCCTGCGCCAGAATGCCGCCGGCCAGCCCGCGGATCACGGGCGAGGCTTCGAGCGCCGCCATGGTAGTGGTAGCGCCGATGGTGCAGACGTTCCCTTTCCGGCGGATGTAGTCCAGCCCCGCCTGGGTGATATCGATCAAGAAACGGATGGAAGGGTCGGCTTCAACTGCCACGTCCGTCCCCCCCGCTACGACTCGCGCCTTGCCATTTCCGGTATGAAGCAGACGAAGTGCTTCGCGGACACTGGCTGGCCGATAAAACGCTTCGACCTTGTCGAACATATGGGACCGCCAAAGTACCTATTGATCCACATATAACAGGGTTCCAGATCCGATACAACTGGTTGGTGGTGGTTGGAGGAACTGCTACGAGCGCCCATCAGCTAGAAACCACTAAAATGGACCTACATGACTCCCGAACGCTGGCGGCAACTGGAGGGACTTTACGATGCGGTGAAGGACCTGTCTCCGGCGGAGCGTAGCGCGCGTCTGAGAGACGCCGACCCGGATCTACGCTCTGCAGTGGAAGCCATCTTCGCGCAGGAGGGATCGGCGCTGGAACATCCTGCCTGGGAGGGTGACGCCAGTCTGCTTCAGACCGTCACCGTGTTTTCGGTTGGAATGCTGTTGGGGCCTTACAAGATCGAGCGGAAAATCGGCGAGGGTGGGATGGGAGAAGTTTACAGGGCCACTGACACTCGTTTGGCCAGGGCCGTCGCGATCAAGACCTGCCGTCAGGAATTCGACCAGCGATTCCAAAGAGAAGCCCGCGCGATCGCCTCGTTGAATCATCGCTACGTCTGTTCTCTTTACGACGTCGGCCCCAACTATCTGGTGATGGAACTGCTGGAAGGCGAAACGTTGGCGGAGAAGCTGAAACGCGGTCCGCTCTCGATCGAACAGACCCTGCTCCGTGGCGGGGAGATCGCCGATGCACTGGCTGCGGCCCATGCCAAAGGGGTTGTGCATCGCGACATGAAGCCTGCCAACATCATGCTCACCAAAGCGGGTGTAAAGGTGTTGGACTTCGGACTGGCCAAGTCGCCGGAGGAGGCGAACCTCACCGGTAGGAACGTCGTGATGGGCACGCCGGCCTACATGGCGCCCGAACAGCGCGAAGGCCAGACGTGCGACGCTCGCACCGATATTTACGCGCTTGGGTTGGTGCTTCATGAGATGGCTACGGGGAAGCGTTGTTTGAAGGGAGAGAAGCCGTCCCTCGGGCCTCTACCGGAAAAACTGGGCCACGTGATCGAGCGGTGCCTGGCGCTGGATCCGGAAGATCGTTGGCAGTCGGCGGCCGACGTGCGGAGCGAGCTATTGTGGGCTGCGAAGCCAGAAGAGGATGGACCAACCATCAGGCCCCAGACTCTCCGCCAAAGTGAAAGGTGGAAATGGATCGCCTCCGCTACGGCCATTGCCCTCATCGCCGCTCTGACCGCTCTCTGGCGTTTCACTCCTCCCGCCGATAAACCGCTGATTCGCTTCGACGTCGAATTGGGCACCGATCTGGATGCCAGAGGCCGTGTCGCGATCTCTCCCGATGGAAGCCGCATCGCCTTCGTCTGCCGGGACGCCAGCGGCAATTCTCATCTGTTTACCCGTCGTCTCGATCAGGCAAAAGCAACCGTCCTCGACGAGGGTCTTGGCCGTAGCGTTGAGGATTTTCCATTCTTCTCCCCGGATAGCAGATGGATCGGTTATGGAAGCGACCACAAGTTGAAGAAGATTTCCGTGGAGGGCGGTCTACCCGTTGTTGTTGCCGATGGGCTGGTAGCCGATGGAGAGTCCAGTTGGAGTGAAAGCGGCGAGATCGTTTCGTTTTTGACTTTTGCCGGCTTGTCGCGCATACCCCCCGCCGGCGGTGCTACCCAACCCATTACTGCCGCAGGAGACTCCTACATTTCTTCCTTCCTGCCCGGGGGGAAAGCGATCCTTCTTTCCGGAGGGCAACTATCCATCTTGCCGCTCGGCGGCGCAAAGGGGAAACCAATTTCAGGAATCAGAGGCACGTGGGCGCACTATCTGCCGATTGGCTACATCCTGTATCTTGACGAGCGCTCGACCCTGCAGGCGCTACCTTTTGACACGGCGCGCCTGGAAGCCAAGGGCCCTCCATTCCCGATGTTGGAGGATGTCGAATCCTTCGATATCAGCGCTACCGGCACGCTCCTTTGCCGTCGTGCCAAGCCCAAAAGGCTGACGGTCCAATGGGTGGACGAATCGGGTAAGACGGAACCCATCATCAAGACGCCGGGATCATACGGTTATCCGCGTCTCTCTCCAGATGGAAAGCGGCTGGCGCTGACCATCCGCGAGGACAAGGGTAACCAGATCTGGATTCATGACGTGGAGCGGGACGCGACGAACGCGCTTACTTTTGGCAATTCGGGTGCTAATTACCCGGTTTGGACGCCAGGAGGAAAGTACCTGCTCTTCCTCCGATCGGATGGGATCTTCGTGGTCCCTACCGACGGCAGTAGGGAACCGAGGCGCGTCCTGGAAACGGACGGCTGACCCGAGTCGATTTCTCCGGACGGCCGCACCTTGGCTCTGGGCCGCTCAGGACAAAACACGGAGCGCGACATCTGGATGGTTCCACTTGAGGGGGCAGGGGAAACCCTTCGCGCCGGTGAACCAACACTCTTCATCAACGGGCCCGCCGATGAGATCAACCCATCCTTTTCGCCGGATGGCAAATGGCTGGCATACTCTTCCAACCAAACCGGGGCCTTTACCGTCTATGTACGCAGCTTGAAAAACCCCGGCGCGACCTGGCAGATTTCGACCTTGGAAGGCTACCTTCCCGAATGGTCGCCAAAAAGAAAGGAAATCATCTTCCATTCCCTGCGAGGCGGCCGATTGTGGGCGGTTCCCTACTCAGTGGGCGGGGACGCCTTCGTGCCGGGAGTCGTCAGACCGTTTGGCGGCAGTGTCGACTTTCCGCTCAACCGCGCAGCGCCGACATATACGTTCTCCCCGATAGATAACCGCATCGCTGCCGTGGTCGCGGCAAGTGAAGCAGAAGGAATTCGGCAGCGTCCTAACTACATTCTGATCCTCAATTTCTTCGAAGAGATTAGACGCCACGCCGCCCAAGCCGCAGGACAATAAAGAACGTCCCTCCACGAGATGAGAGTGGACATGCTGTCGGTATAAACCATTAGAATAAGATAATTCTACATGACTCCCGAACGCTGGCGGCAACTGGAGGGACTTTACGATGCGGTGAAGGACCTGTCCCCTCGAGAGCGCAGCGCGCGTCTGAAAGACGCCGACCCGGATCTACGCTCTGCAGTGGAAGCCATCTTCGCGCAGGAGGGATCGGCG
>PMTT01000815.1:0-698 GCA_003167275.1 Bryobacterales bacterium
ATTTCGGGCAGGCCCTTTTTCTTGGGGTCGGGGGTGGCGTCGGCGGCGAAGTAACGCTGGTCGGAGAGATTGTGGTAAATGGCTCCCGCTACACCGGCGGCGACTCCCCCGTTCGTCGACTTGTTGGTGCCGGTCAGCATCACCACGACCACAAGCTGGTGGCGGCCAACGTCGTTGAAGGAGCCGAACCAGCCCATATGGCTGGAGACGCGGAAGTCCGTGCAGGTGCCGGTCTTTCCCAGGATGGGCTCGTTGGGATCGTAGTTGGCACGCGTGGCGGTGCCGTAGTCCACAGCGCCGCGCATTCCTGCTTTAATATCGGAGATCGCATTAGGAGCCAGTTCGAGCGTGCGCTTGACTTTGGGGGTGAACTGCTCGATTTCAGCCTCGGTACGGGGGTATTGCAACGAATATAAGGTGCCGCCGTTGGCGATGGAAGAAAGCAGGGCGCCCAGTTCCAGGGGTGTCATCAGGAAGCCATCACCGTAGGCCGTCATCAAGCCCATCCCGCCGGCCGCGGGCGGCTTTTCCGGGATCACGCCGGGTTGCTCCCCTGGCACATCAAGGCCCGCCAATTCCCCGAGACCGAGCATCTGGGCGTAGTGCGTCACGCGATCGAAGCCCAGGCGGTTCCCCAGAATCGAAAAATACTGGTTGTTGGAGTGGGCAATCGCGGTGGTGAGATTGTAGCTGACGTA